>NZ_JAPPWA010000002.1:616321-924481 GCF_029815055.1 Ignatzschineria sp. RMDPL8A
GTTAAAAAACCAGTATTAATATTGAGGGCTACAAAGGTGAGTCCAAGTGAGCTCCCCATAATAATTTCCGGCATTACCATCGGCGCATAGGCAATTCCTGAAAAGAGGGTTTTCCCGCGGAATCGGCGGAATTTAACCAGTGCAAATGCCGCCATGGTCCCTAAGATTACCGCAAAGGTGGAACTGAAAAAGCCCAATAGTAGACTCGTTTTCGCCGCCTCCCAAATGCCCGCCTGTTTAAAGAGATCGGGATACCATTTGGTGGAAAATCCGCCCCATACGGTGACCAGTTTCGATTCGTTGAAACTATACACGATTACCAAAAAGATGGGAATATAGAGAAAGAGAAGGCCCCCGATTAAGGCGATCCAATTCATTACAGTCATTTTTTTCGTCATGATGGCTCCTTAGGTAAATTGCTTCTCTTGAACACGGTTAAAGATATAGATCGGGATAATCACCAGCAACAATAAAATCACTGAAATCGCCGATACAAGCGGTAAATCCATGCCTTTAAGATAGGTATCGTAGAGCACTTTACCAATCATGGTGACATTCGATCCGCCTAACAGATCGGGAATGACAAACTCACCAAGCGCGGGAATAAAGACTAAGAACGACCCCGCTAAAACGCCTGGAAGCGAGAGTCTAAAGGTCATCGTCCAAAACGTTTTAATTGGCGGACACCCTAAATCTTGCGCGGCTTCAATAAGGGTTTCATCGATCTTATTGAGCGTTGCGTAGAGCGGTAAAATCATAAAGGGCAGATAGCCATAAATAATACCGATATAGACCGCAAGATCGGTGTGCAAAATCCCAAGATCAACGGGATGCGCCGGATCGATCAGGCCTAAAAATCCGCCGACGGCATTAATCACGTTATTTAAGATGCCAGAGGGCGATAGAATCGTGACCCACGCATAAATTCGGATTAAAAAAGAGGTCCAAAACGGTAGGATAATCAGCATCACTAAAAATAGGTGCCACTGTTTAGGCGCGCGCGCCATTGCCAAAGCGATTGGATAGCCAATTAAGAGCGTAAAAAAGGTGGCAAAAAAGGCCACTTTCACACTGTTTAAATAGGCGTTCACATAGATCGAATCCTCCCAAATATCCATATAGTTTTGGAAGTTCACTGTGATCTGTAAAATCCCCGTTTCCACCCATTCTAATAGATTGGTAAAGGGGGGAGATGCGATCTCCGCTTCGGTAAAACTGATGCGTAAAATGATTAAAAATGGAATTAAAAAGAAGAGGGTTAACCAAATAAAAGGAACCCCAATCACCAGTTTACGGCTGCTAAAAAGACTCACAATAAAGCGATAGGGCCAGAAGCGTAAACATTTGCGATGCGTAAAATTAAGGCGGGAGATCAACTCCGCAGCGGCTCCCGTTAAGAAGCCGATCTCGTGTTTGTGGTGTGCCATTCTCTTCCCCTTGAAATTATGAGATTAGAGCGATGCCAGAATCTTTATCGAAGCTAATATAGACGCGATCTTCGTAGTTGATCTTATGTTCGGTTAAGCGTTTATGATTGACCTGTGATGCGGTCACCATCTTGCCGTTATCGAGTTTCACGTGATAGATCGACATATCGCCAAGATAGCCAATATCCCACACTTCCCCCTCAACGCAGTTGATGGTTATATCCTCTGGCGGGGTGAGCGAAATATCGAGCTTTTCAGGACGAACCGCGACCCACGCTTGCGCGCCAACTACCGCACCGACCCCTTGATTACAGACGAGTGGCGTTTCCGTTTCATAGCTTTCGATCGTGGTTTGTTTTGGTGAGATATCGGAGATAACCCCTTCAAAGATATTCACGTCCCCAACAAATTCGGCTACATAGCGTGAGTTGGGATACTCATAAATCTCGGTCGGAGTTGCCACTTGAACAAGCTCACCGGTATCCATTACGGCAATTCGACTCGAAACGGTCATCGCCTCCTCTTGGTCGTGAGTGACGATCACAAAGGTGATGCCGAGCTCTTCTTGAATGTTCATCAGCTCAAATTGCGTCTGCTCACGGAGACGTTTATCAAGCGCCCCTAAAGGCTCATCAAGAAGGAGCAGTTTTGGCTTTTTCACGATACTGCGTGCAAGAGCAACCCGCTGGCGCTGACCACCTGAAAGTTGATGAGGTTTACGTTTGGCGTATTTACCCATTTGCACCAGTTCAAGCATCTGATCGACGCGTTTACGAATCTCAGCTTTCGCAATTTTATCCTGTTTTAGACCAAAGGCGATATTGTCCTCAACGGTCATATGCGGAAAAAGCGCATAGCTCTGGAACATCATATTGACCGGGCGCTCGTAGGGCGGGATTTTGGACATATCTTCCCCTTCGAGAAGAATTTTCCCTGAGGTAGGCGTTTCAAAGCCGGCAAGCATCCGCAGAAGCGTTGTTTTACCGCATCCCGATGGGCCAAGCAGAGAGAAAAATTCACCTTTATAAATGTCTAGCGAGATATTATTCACCGCAATATGGTCGTCAAAAACCTTTACAACATCGATAAGTTCCACGTGGGGAACCGAATTGGGGTCACGCCAAGGTTCATGTTTATGTAATTGGCTAGGGTGCATAGAGACCTCCTATTGCATGCAAATAATGTGATTTAAAATTGAGTAGTCGTTAGGAACTCGCTTTTGGGAATTTAAAAACTAATCGGGCGATTAGTGCGTAAAATTAATCCAATGGGATAAAAAGAGAAGGGCATTCTAGGCGTTTTTAGAATGCCCTGCAACCACTATTTTAGCGGATCCAGACTTTTATATCTTTTCTTTCCACGTTGCAATTAAATTGAGCGCTTCGATGGGGGTTAATTGATTGATATCTAACTCTTTAATGGCTTCTTCAATTTCTGAGGGATCATTTGAAAAAAGCGATAATTGTTCCGCCGGCTCATGAAACGTTTGAATATCGGGTGTTTTTTGGTGAGAGCTTGTTTGCGTAGATTCTGGCAGTACCGAAAGATGCTCAAAACTCTTTTCAAGCTCGGAGAGTTTCGTTTTCGCCATCTCGATTACCCCTTTTGGGACACCGGCGAGCGCCGCAACTTGGAGGCCATAACTTTTTGACGCAGCCCCCGGGCGGACTTGATGCATAAAGATAATCTCATCTTTGTGTTCAACGGCGTCAAGATGCACATTTTTAATCTCAGGGTAGAGGGTTTCAAGCTCGGTCATCTCAAAATAGTGCGTGGCAAAGATTGTCATCGCTCGCGCCTTTTGAGAGAGATAGACCGCAGCACTCCACGCAAGGGACAGCCCATCGAGGGTTGATGTTCCGCGACCGACTTCATCCATCAACACCAGGCTCTCTTTTGTGGCGTAATTGAGGATTGTGGCGGTTTCGGTCATCTCCACCATAAAGGTTGATTGCCCTGAGCTTAAATCATCTTGCGCGCCGATACGGGTAAAAATCCGGTCGATCGGGCCAATCTCAGCGATTTCAGCCGGCACAAAGGAGCCGATATGCGCGAGTAATACAATGAGAGCCGTTTGGCGCATGTAGGTGGATTTCCCGCCCATGTTCGGCCCGGTGACAACGAGAAGATTCGTGCTGGGCTCTAAAGTAAGATCATTGGGGATAAAGGGCGTTTTAAGCGAGCTTTCCACAATGGGGTGGCGACCGGCTTTAATATTGATCCCGATAGAGGCCTTAAACACCGGGCGATTCCAGCGAAGGCGCGTAGTGATTTCGGCAAGGTTGATGTAAAGATCGAGCGTTGCCAGGGCATCACTTAAGAGGCGCAATTGGGCTTGATAGGGAATAATTTTTTCAATCAGCTCATCCCAAAGCTCTTTTTCAAGGGCAAGAGCACGTTCTTTCGCGCTTAAAATCTTATTTTCAAACTCTTTGAGCTCGGGATAGATATAACGCTCCACATCTTTTAGCGTTTGACGGCGCACATATTCCGCGGGCATCTTGTCCGAATATTGTTTCGAAATCTCCACATAATAGCCGTGGACGCGATTGTAACCGACTTTAAGGGTGGGGATATGGAGGCGCTCCCGTTCGCGGACTTCAAGGTCGAGCAGAAATTGATCGCCTTTCGTGCTCATGGTAATCAGCTCATCAAGTGCGTCGGAATAGCCAAGTGCGAGCACGCCGCCATCTCGGATCAGCACCGGGGGCTCTTCAATAATCGCCGTTTCAAGCAGGGTGCGAAGCTCGGGAAGTTCTTCCAAAAATGAGAGCCAGAGCGGATTAATTTTAACGAGTGCTTCATTTTGAGATAGAAGCGTTTTTAGATCCGGAATCTGTTGTAAGGTGGTGCGAATTTGGGTGAGATCGCGGGGGCGGGCACTTTTAAGCACAACGCGGGTCACTAATCGCTCAAGATCACCAATCGGTTTTAACAGCGATTTAATCGATGTTTGATCCCCTTGAAAGGCTTCCACAAGATCAAGGCGCTCATTTAAGAGACGATGATCGCGAAGCGGGCGATTGAGCCAGCGCGACAGCAGCCGTGACCCCATCGGCGTGATGGTATGATCGAGAAGATCGCGAACGCTATGCTTTTTCTCACCGGTGAGCGTCTTTTCAATCTCTAAATTTCGGCGCGTCGTCACATCTAAAATCACCGCATCATTCAATGATTCTAGCGTAAGCGTATCGATGTAGCTGAGCGTATCTTTTTGGGTCTCTTTAACGTAGGTTAAGAGCGCGCCGGCGACGCTTAGCATTGTATCGCCGGGGTGAAGGGAAAACCCTTGCAGACTTTGAACGCGGAAATGATCGCAAAGCAGATCGTAATTACGATTGATATCAAAATGCCACTCAGGAAAGGCAGTAATCGTTGACATATTGCGGATCGCCGGATGAATTACCTCCTCTTCAGGATGGATAATTTCCGAGGGTTTAATGCGAAGGAGTTCCGAGAGAAGCTCATCAAACGAGAGAAGCGGCATGAGCGAAAATGCAGCGCTGGATAGATTGAGCCACGCGAGCGCCCATTTTCCCTCTTTCGGGTTATTTGAGGGCGCGTTGCCATCCTCTAAAGGCGCTTTAAAAATGGCGGCGGTAATGCTCTCAGAGCGCGCATCGAGGAGATAATCATCGGTGAGCGTTCCCGGAGTAATAATGCGCACCACATCCCGCTCAACGGGGCCCTTATTGGAAACCTCGCCCACCTGTTCACAGATCGCAACCGATTCCCCCATTTTAACCAGTTTCGCTAAATACCCTTCGGCGGCATGATAGGGAATCCCTGCCATCGGCACCGGCTCGCCAGCGGATTTTCCGCGCTTTGTGAGCGTGATATCAAGGAGGCGTGCGCCTTTTTTGGCATCATCGTAGAAAAGCTCGTAAAAATCACCCATTCGGTAGAAGAGAATCATCGAAGGATAACGCTGTTTGATGCTCCAATATTGCTGCATCATCGGGGTGTGTTCAGGATTGATTGTCATCGTTTGTGTCATTTATTGGTAATTTATCGACTATCAGAATAAAATAGGGGGAAATTTGTTTACATTTGATGTTGTGTTCGACCAAGAGCTATCAAAAGGAGCGCTATGGAATGGTTGATGGATCCCTCGATTGGCCTATTTTCGCCGTCGGTATGGGTTTCCCTAGTTATTTTACTTCTATTAGAAGTGGTTTTGGGCATAGATAATCTCATATTTATCGCCATTTTATCAAATAAACTCCCGCCTCACCAACGCAGTCATGCGCGGTTTGCGGGGCTATCTTTAGCACTTTTAATGCGGATTGGGTTGCTCGCGATGATGAGCTGGCTCATTACGCTCACCGATCCTGTTTTTATCGATCCGATCTTCCATCATCCGTTTTCGTTACGGGATTTGATCTTGGTGTTCGGGGGCTTTTTCTTAATCCAGAAAGCCACGCGTGAACTCCATGAACGAATCGAGGGTAGCACTCATTTAGAAGGAAAATCGAAGAATTACGCTAAATTTTGGCCGGTGGTATTGCAGATCGTCATTTTAGATGCGGTCTTCTCCTTTGATGCGGTGATCACTGCAACCAGTATCGCTAAACACCTCTGGGTGATGATCTTAGCGGTAACGATCTCGATGTCGATGATGCTCTTTGCAGCGCGTGCGCTGACGGAGTTTGTTAATCGTCATCCGACCGTCGTGGTGCTCTGTTTAAGTTTCCTTCTGATGATCGGGCTTAGCCTTGTGGTGGAAGGGTTTGGCTTTGAAGTGCCGAAGGGCTATATCTACGCTGCGATCGGATTCTCGGTCTTTATTGAGATTATGAACCAGTGGATTCATCGCCGCCAAGAGATTCTCCAAAATCAGATGTCGCGCCGTGAACGTACTGCTGACATGATTTTGCGTCTTTTAGGAACTAAACTCTACGACGATCATGAACATGATGAAGAGGAAGAGCACCCCGAGGAGCACGATCCGATCGAGCTTTTTGGTGAAGAGGAACGCAACATGGTGAGTGGCGTTTTAACGCTAAGTGATCGGACAATTCGTTCCATTATGACACCACGAAATGAGATCTCTTGGATCAATATTAACGATTCAAAAGAGCAGATTCTTGAAAGCCTCGATGCCAATCCCCATAATCAATTTCCGATCTGTGATGGAACGCTCGATGATGTGAAAGGGGTCGCGCGCGCGAAAGATATCGCTACCGATTTGCTAGAAAAAGGGTATATCGATCTTGAGCATTCGGTGCGCCCAGCGCTCTTTTCTCACCGCTCAACAAGTGTGCTTAAGATGATGGATATTTTCCGTGAATCGAAAGTGCATATGGTGATTGTGACCGATGATTTTGGTGGGATTCAAGGGGTAATTACTCTTCTTGATGTCTTTGAGGCGATCGCAGGCGAATTCCCTGATGAGGACGAAACCTTATCGGTGGAAAAAGTCTCCGATACCGAGTGGAATATCGATGCGGGATGTGACTTACTTATTGTGGAGCAAACCCTTGGGATTCGCGGGCTTGTCGATGATGACGATGATTATAGCTCGCTCGGCGGACTCCTCATTGATCGGCTCGATGAGCTGCCACACGCAGGTGATTATTTAGATTCTAAAGGGTATCGATTTACCGTTACCGATGTGGACGATAAACGTATTTTAATGGTCAATGTCACTCCGATTCCTGAGAGTGACGACGAAGTAGAGGTTGTAGATGATTAACGGCACAAGCCCAAAAACCGATTATTTAGATCGATTTATTTTTGACGAACTCCCGATTCGCGGTGAGCGCGTGATTTTAGAGCATAGCTGGCAAGAATTGTTGCTTCGCCGTTCCTATCCTGACAATGTGAAAAAACTGCTCGGTGAATTGATGGCAACGACGGCACTTTTAAGTGCCACCATCAAAATTGAAGGAAAGCTCACCGTGCAAGTGCAAGCCAAAGGCGCGCTCGATCTATTAGTGGTGCAAATTAGCCATCTTAAAGGGGTGCGAGCGGTAGCGCGTTTTGATAAAGAAGGCGTCGCCGGTCTAGAGGGTTTAAAAGAACTTTGCGGGGAAGGGCATATCGTGATTACGATCGATGCGCCGACCTTTAAAGAGCCCTATCAAGGCATTATTCCGCTTATTGATAACAGCATTAAAGAGGCGATTGAGCGCTATTTTGCCACCTCCGAGCAGCTCGAAACAACGCTCTATTTAGCTACAAGCGATCAAGCGGCGGCAGGGATGTTGTTACAACGTCTTCCCGGTGAAATGCCTGATGAAGATGCCTTTAATCGGGTGAATCATTTAGCGGCGACGATGCAAGATGAGGAACTATTACAGCTTCCCACAAAAGAGCTGCTGTATCGCCTCTATTCGGAAGATGATATTCGCGTATTTGAGCCCGACTCCTATCATTTTGAGTGTACCTGTTCAAAAGAGCGGACCCTTAGCATGATCTATCAGCTCAATTTAGATGAGGTGAAATCGATTCTAGCGGAGCAAGAAGATGCCCTTTTTGTCGATTGTGAATTTTGCGGTAAACGCTATCTCTTTAAAGAGTCGGACCTTGATTTCTCACTCTTTAAATCGGAAGAATCAGAGAGCGGTGCATCAGATTAATGATTAAGATGAAAGATCGCATTACCATCGCCTTAACCGGCGCATCTGGGGCGCAGTATGGACTACGCCTCATTGAGGTTTTGCTTAAAAAAGGGCTCGCAGTGAACGTGCTCTTTTCGCAAGCGGCGCTGGTGGTGTTGGCCCTTGAGATGGATCTTGGATTAGGGAAAACTACCGCGTTACAAAAGGCGCGTCTTTTAGAGCTGTTTGGCCTTGGTGAGGAAGCGAGTGCGCTTTTAAATGTTTACGGCGAAAAAGAGTGGACATCGCCCTTAGCCTCTGGCTCAAATACCCCTCGGCATATGGTGGTTTGCCCGTGCAGTATGGGGAGTTTGGCGGCGATCGCAACCGGGCAATCGAATAATCTCATTGAGCGAGCCGCGGACGTTATTTTAAAAGAACGGCGCAACTTAATTTTAGTGGTGCGCGAGACGCCATTTCACACCATTCATCTTGAAAATATGGTAAAACTAAGCCAAATGGGCGCGCTCATTATGCCGGCCAATCCAGGGTTTTATCATAAACCGACATCGGTGGATGCGATCATCGATTTTATGGTGGCACGAATTTTAGATCAGCTCGATATTGAGCACAATTTAATGATGAAGTGGGGCGAAAAAGACCCCGCAACGAAATAGAGGGAACATGTCAAAGAAATATCAGGTTCAATTTAGCGGAAAACTCTCCGACGGCATTTCAGAAGCGGAAGCGATTCGTCGTGTTGCGGCGGCGTACGAGGTCGATGAGGCCGAGATCGAAAAATGGTTTACCGGCGAAGCAATCACTCTTCGTGAAGAGGCAAACGAGGCGGAAAAAGAGGAGATCGTTGAGTTTTTAAGCTATTTTGGTCTGGTATTGGAAGTGATCGAACTCGATGGCGCGACAGATAAAGCAGCAGACGAAACCGTGGATGATGCGGCTGATGAAAAACCCGAGGAAGATGAGCCCGAGGAAGAATCGATCTGGACACGCCCACGTAATGAAAATAGAGAGAGTGATGAGAATCTTCCCCCTGAAGCTGCTGATTTTAAGCGTGATCTTCAATCGGCAGAAGAGGCACTTGCTGATTCCTTAAATGCGTTAAAAGAGGCGATCGAAAAGAATCCCAATGCGATGATTTTCCGCCCCGCACCACTGCATAAACGTTTTTTTGCTTATGTGATCGACATGTTTATGGTGGGTATTATCTTCTCGTTTTTGCTCTCCTATGTCTTTATTCCACTGGGATTTATGAGCGAAGAGACCATTCAGCTCATCACCAATATCTATTTTGAAGAGGCGCGCCCCTCTGATGAGGAGATTCAAGAGGCGCTCGGCGCGATCTATTACACGGTGATTCCGCTGATGATGGCGGTTTATTGCGGTTACTTCATCATTTTAGAAGGGGTGATGCGCGGCAATAATAGTCTTGGAAAACAATTTTTAAATATCCGAATCTATTCGGTAGCATCGCCGGTACCAACGCTCTATCAAATTACGCTACGCACGGTAACGCTTGCGGTAGTGATGATGGTGCTTCAAGGATTGTTGGATTCTATGATTCCTATGCTCGGCTCGCTCCTTTTTCTAGCGAGTTTAGGGATGGCGCGCTTTGATAAGAGCGGTTTGAGCCAAACATTTTACGACCGGATTGCCGGAACTTGCGTGGGAGAGCGTTAATCGATGACCGACATTGTCAATTTAGGATCTGGAAAAGTGCTTGTTTATCGCGAACTTGGCGCTGATGCACTTGCAGAACACGCCTTTAATCTCTTTTTATATCAAGGTCGGCATGCACTCGGGGCGAAACTTATTTATGAAGCGCTCCGCCAAGATCCTTATCATGTGCTCGCCCTTCGCTGTTTAGCTGATCTTTTGGAACAAAAAGGCACGGAAATATTTTCCGCGATTGTGCTTGAATATGCGCGGATGTATGCCACAATTGTCGAAGAATCGGAGCTTGATGCGCTGGAAGAGATCCTCTTTATCTCAAAATGGAGTTGGGGATTTGCGCGCCATGCGTCGGGGAAAACGGAATTGTCGATGGCGGACTTTGCCGATCGCAGCCAATTTATTACCGATCATGAGCGTTATCAAACCTTTTTAGATGAGATTTTTACACGGACGGAATCTTTAGAGACGGGCTTTCAAGCGGCGCACAGAGTCTGCGGACTGATGGCGCAATTTGTCGAGCATAAAGAGGGGATTGATGCGGCGTCTCAATTTGAGGCAATCTTTAATCCTCAGAACTTTGTTATGAGCGATGCGCACGAGGCGTGGCTCGATAGTTATGATCCGGTACTCGATGAATTGATGCTAAAACGGGTTGCGGACGATGTAAGTCAATTAAAATCATGAGCTTGTTGAATGCTTAAGATTTTTTCACAGAGTTTGTTTATAATGATTTGAATATTTTTAAGGTAACAGAGTAATTATGACAACGGCTATTTTAGTGCTTGCACTGCTTTTAGTGGCAGGAACCATTGGATTGTGGATTTTCCTTGAGCGCAAGTTTAAAGAAGAAGAGTTTGTGGAGCGGGTTGAACCGGATCTGCAAGATATGTTTGAAGAGATCACCGTTCAAAAAACGGAGGTGGATCTTAAAGTAGATCGATCAGACAATCCTCCGACTGCTGAGATAGACGTTGAGTATGAAGAGCGCTCGTATACAGGCCCCGTGCCCGATCCGTTTGCCGAAGAGAATGAGGCCGATGATACCACTGCAGGAAATGCCATTGATACTACGCCAACCCCATTAAGACGCCTTACCGAAGAGGAGCCTTCGAATATGTTTTCTAAAATTAAGAGCCTCTTTAAGCGAAACAAAGATGAAGAGTATACTACTCACCCCGATGAGCATTTAGAAGCGCTCGTTCGCCCAGCGGCCGTTCGTACGGTGGCTTTTTTACTCAAAGCGCCGGAAGATCAGCCCTACACCATCCGCGAGATTTTAGAAGTCGGTGCCGAGCAGCAGCTTCTTGTGGGCGAAGAGGGTTATCTCGATTATTTAACCACAACGCTCTATGGCGATGAGCCGATGTATAGCGTTGCCCACCTATTAGAGCCAGGCAGTTTCCGTGAAGGGGGCGAGATTATTCGTGACCTTGAGCTTGAAGTGCCGGGCATTTTGCTCTTTTCACAAATTCCAGGGCCCGATCCTGAAATTTCAACGATCGATAGTCTGATTCGTGCGGCGGCTCATTTTGGTAACGCGCTGGGCGGGACACTTTATGATGAGACGCAACGTCCTGTCGATCGTGAAGGGTTAGCGGCCATTCGTGAAGAGATCGCAGAACTTGATAAACGCGAATGGGATCGCGCACTCAACCACTATTAATCGGCGGATTAGAGCGATTCCAGTAGACATTAAAGAAAGTGCTTTTACTCACAAAGCACTTTTTTTATTCCTAGAGATTGAGAGTAAAACGAGATAAGAAGATGACGGATATGCAATTATCACAGGATCAAGCAGCGCGCAAAATTGCGGAGCTGACCGAGTACTTAAACAAGCTCAACTATCATTATCATGTGCTCGATGAGAGTTTAATTCCCGACCATGAGTTTGATGCGCTTTTCCATGAGCTCCAAACCCTTGAAGCGGCGTATCCCGATCTTATTTTAGAGAATTCTCCTTCGCGTAAAGTCGGCGGGCGCGTGCTTGAGGGTTTTAATGAGATCACTCATGAAAAGCCGATGCTCTCGTTAAGTAACGCCTTTAATAATGAGGATGTGCGTAAATTTGATGAGCGCATTGCGGAGCGTCTTGGAACATCAAATATCATCTATTACGCCGAACCAAAGCTCGACGGATTAGCGGTGAGCATTATGTATGAAGCGGGTCGCCTTCAATTTGCCGCAACTCGCGGGGATGGAATTACCGGCGAAGACATTACCGAAAACATTAAAACCATTAAGAGCCTGCCTCATCAATTGCAAGGAGATTATCCGGCGCGTTTAGAGGTGCGGGGCGAGGTCTTTATGCGTAAAGCGGTGCTCGAAAAACTCAATCAAAGCCAATTAAAGCAGGGGTTAAAACCCTTTGCCAATCCACGAAATGCCGCTGCTGGGAGTTTAAGACAGCTCGACTCGCGCATCGCAGCAAAACGTAATTTAAGTTTTTATTGCTATAGCGTTGGGGTTAATGAGGGTAATCAGCGGGAGATTCAGGCCCATTCAGAGTGGCTCGAAGCGGTGAAATCTTGGGGCGTTCCGGTCTGTACCTTAAATAAAAAGGTCACTAATGTGAAAGGGCTTCTCGATTATTATCGTGATATGGGTGAAAAACGTGATGGTCTAGCCTTTGAGATCGATGGCGTTGTCTATAAAGTCGATGCACTATCGCAACAAGAGACGCTTGGCTATATTGCCCGCTCACCACGCTTTGCCATTGCCCATAAATATCCGGCGATGGAAGAGCGCACCATTCTGCGCGATGTGGAATTCCAAGTCGGGCGCACGGGTGCGATTACACCAGTAGCAAAATTAGAACCGGTGGAAGTAGGCGGGGTAACGGTTTCAAATGCAACGCTTCATAACGCCGATGAAATTGAGCGTTTAGGGGTGATGATTGGAGATGAGGTCATTGTTCACCGTGCCGGTGATGTGATTCCGAAAGTGGTGCGTGCGGTCGTGGAAAATCGTGATCCGGACGCTGTTCGAGCGATCAAATTTCCCACAGAGTGCCCGATCTGCCACTCGCCGATTGTGCGTATTGAAGGGGAAGCGATTGCCCGTTGTAGCGGCGGTTTTATCTGTGAAGCGCAAAAGTTAGAGGGTTTAAAACATTTTGTCTCCCGAAAAGCGATGGACATTGATGGACTTGGCGAACGCTGGCTTGAGATTTTCCTCCAAGAAAAAGTGATCGAACGTATTGAAGATCTCTTTGTGATGAGTAAAGAGCGCTTGCTCGAGCTCCCTCGCATGGGTGAAAAATCGGCGAGCAATATTTTAGCGAGCATTGAAAAAAGTAAAACGCCTAAGTTTGCCAATTTTATCTATGCGCTCGGGATTCGCGAGGTTGGGGAAGCAACCTCAAGAACGCTATCCGATCATTACAAAACCCTCGATGAGCTAATGTTGGCAAGCCTTGAGGAGCTCCAAACCTTGGATGATATCGGCCCCATTGTGGCCAAACATATCGTCACCTTTTTTGCCCTTAGTGATCATCGTGAGATGATTGAGCGCCTCTTAAGTTACGGCGTTACGATTCAATATGAAGAGAAAAAAGAGGCCGGTGAAGTAAGCGAAGCGCCCCTTGAAGGTGAAACTTGGGTCATTACCGGAACGCTTGCAGAATTTGGGCGAAGCGATGCGAAAGAATTACTTCTTGAGCTGGGCGCAAAAGTGACGGGCAGTGTGTCGAGTAATACGAGTTTTCTGCTCGCCGGTGAAAAGGCCGGCAGTAAACTCACGCAAGCGGAGAAACTGGGCGTACCGGTGAAATCGGAAGCGGAATTTATTGAGTTATTAAAAACTCATGGGAAGCGATAGGACGCTGATTAAATTGAGTCGAATCGATTCGAATCAAATTGAAAAGAGGAGAGAGACGATGAAAGTAACGAAATCCACAAACAACGTAAGTGAGCGCTGGCAGACACGTTTTCAGTTTTTTGATCAGCATGGCGGGCCGATGCGAAGTGAAGCGAAGCAAGCAATTATGGAGCGTCCTGAAAAAGAGCGTTTTCTAATTCTCTTTAATTTGGGGTCGTTTTTCTTGCCGGTGATTCACTTTTTAATGCTGGGGCTGTGGAAAAAAGCGTTAACGCTCCTTGTTGCGACGATTATCACGGTTTTAGTCTTTGATATGCCGTTACGCATGTTTGGCATTAACGGTTATTGGCTCCTGATTTTGGTGCCCTTTTTCTTCTCAGCGATGGCCAATTACAGCTATTACTTAAAAGAGGTGAAAGGCGTGCAAGGTTGGAACCCCTTTGAATATCTCTCGGTGAATCTCAATGCACCAAAAGCGCCAGAGAGGGAAGCGGAAGAGTCCGAAGCAGAACAGCCAGAATTGGAAGAGCCGGAAAACGAGAAGGAGTAATCAGGTGGAGATTGATCCCATTGCCCACATTAAAGGTTGTTATCCGGAAAAGTTTGGCATTCCTCGTCAGCCAAGTTTAGTGCCGGAGGCGGAAGCGACCATTATTTTTGAAAAGCCGTATCGTCATGAAAATTTTATCCGCGGCATTGAGGCGCATTCCCATCTGTGGCTCACCTTTGGTTTTCATAAAAACACTTGGCATGAAGGGCAGGCGATGGTGCGCCCACAGCGGCTTGGCGGGAATAAAAAGATGGGGGTCTTTGCAACGCGCAGCTCCTTTCGCCCGAATGGATTAGGGCTATCAGCGGTAAAGATTAAACGGGTTGATTATGAGCGCGTGGAGATTGTTATTTCAGGCCATGATCTTGTCAATGGTACGCCGATCTACTGCATTAAACCCTATATTCCCTATAGCGATTCAATTTTAGATGCCACGAGCGATTTTGCTGAAGAGGCGCCGCCTAAATTTAATGTGCGCTTTAGCGATGAGGCGGAAAAAACGCTCACGATTTTAGCGGGGCGCTATCCTCAGTTAAAACCTTTAATTGAAGGGGTGGTTGCGCAAGACCCAACGCCTAAATTCCATAAAGATCCGGAGCGGATTTATGGCGTGTTACTTTATGAGTTTAATATTCGCTTTAAGCGCGATCCTTTAGATGAGATGGACGGATTTTTAGTCCTTTCCATTGAGCGCAATCTGAAATAGATCAATTTAGCGCCGTTCTTCTGAAAATAATCAGGAAATTAGGTGAAGTTGCGTGTTGAACCTTGCTATACTGCCATGTAAAGCCGATTACGCCGGATCGTTATGGCGTAAATAACGAGATCTATTTTGAGGATATTTAGGAATTTGCCGTGTCTAAAACGATTACACTAGCTGACCTACAAAGCTGGTTGGCAGAGCAGAAAACAGAGTGGAAACCAGAACATTACGATTCGATTATCACCTACGCTGAGCACCCGCTCTATAAGCGCGCGCTGGAGACGGCGTATTTGCTTGATCGAATGCATGTCACCACGGTTCCGCAGGCCTCTGCGATTTTTTTCGTTTTAGGGATTCCTCAAGAGGAACAGCCGGAGGATCTGCGCAAATTTATTGATAATCTCTTTACGTTAAATAAATTGAGTTCATTTTCAACGCTTCAAGAGCGCTCAAAATCTCAAGAGACGTTGCGTAAGATGTTGCTCGCGCTGGCCGATGATGTTCGGGCCATTGTGGTGATGATCGCCTATCAGGTGATCTTAATGCGAAATGCGCGGGATTTTGATCCTGAAACCCAGCGCCTCATTGCAAAAAATACCGCCGCAATTTTTGCGCCGCTTGCTAATCGTCTGGGCCTTGCTCGCTTAAAGTGGGAGCTTGAGGATTTTAGCCTGCGTTTTTTAGAGCCCGATACCTATAAGCAACTTGCGTCAAAACTCGACGGTAAGCGGAAAGATCGGGAAGCCTATATCGAGAAAATTATCGAACGACTTAAATCGCTCCTAGGTGAAAATGGCATCGAAGGCTCGGTATCCGGGCGGGTAAAACATATCTACAGCATCTGGAAAAAGATGACGAAAAAGAACATCGATTTTGATGAGCTGTTTGATGTGCGTGCGGTGAGAATTATGGTGGACGATGTGGCCACCTGTTACGCTGTTTTGGGGCTTGTGCATGAATTGTGGACGCCGATTCCCAAAGAGTTTGATGACTATATCGCTAACCCTAAACCCAATGGATATCAATCTCTGCATACGGCCGTTTTGGGGCCTGAAAATAAAACCCTTGAGATCCAGATTCGGACCTATCAAATGCATGAAAATGCTGAATTAGGGGTGGCGGCTCATTGGCGCTATAAAGAGGGTAGTGGTGCGTCGATCGATCAAAAACATCTCAATTGGTTCCGCGATTTTCTCCATAAAGAGCTCGAAGAGCACGAGGAGATTAATGAAGATGAGCTTGAAGAGGGTGTATTTGACGATTATGTCTATGTGATGACGCCAGCGGGTGAACCGATCGAATTGATGCGCGGGTCAACGCCACTTGATTTTGCTTATAAAATCCATACCGATCTTGGGCATCGTTGCCGTGGGGCGAAGGTCAATGGCAAGATTGTGCCGCTTACCTATGTGCTCAATAATCAAGACAAGGTGGAGATTTTAGCGGGGAAACAGCTTCAGCCAAGTCGCGATTGGATGTCGCCTTATTTGGGCTATACCTTTTCCAATCGTACGCGGGCAAAAGTACGCGCGTGGTTTAAAGCACAGCACCAAGAGAATAATCTTCAAGCCGGAAAACAGATGCTTGAAAAAGAGCTCACGAAACTCAATATTCATCTCGCGCCTGAAGAGTTGCAGCGCCTTGCGAGCCGACTTCATTTTGGTGGAGTGAATGAACTCTATTCCAATATTGGCTCTGGCGATGTGACACTCAATCAGGTGTTAACGCGTCTTCCTTCCTTTGATAAACAGAAAAAAGAGGAAGTGACACCGGATTCCATTGTTCGTCCGAAATCGAAAGATATGGATACCCAAAAGGGTGTTCAAGTGCGAGGCGTGGGGAGTCTGCTCATCAATATGGCGACCTGTTGCCGTCCTGCGCCGCCGGATTTGATCGGGGGCTATATCACGCTCAACCGCGGGGTGAGTATTCACCGAATTAACTGTTCGAACTATCAAAATATGCTTGAGCAAAATCCAGAGCGCCGCATTGATGTTGATTGGGGACTTGAGAGTGAGCAAACCGTGCTCGCGAATCTCCACGTGACTGCTGCGCCCTCATCGGATGTATTAAAAGAGGTGAGTGTGCTTGCGTCAAACGAGGGGCTTAAAATTACCGGCATGACGATGAAGAGCGACCAAAATGATAGTCTATTACTTGATTTTACCCTTGAGATTAGTCATTTAGATCAGCTAAGCCGACTCTTGGAGCGCTTAATGCAGATCCCCGATATTATTGAAGCATATCGAACGTAGCGTTCGGGAGAGTTTCATTAAATATTAATTACGGGCATTAAAAAACCTCGATCGTTATGACCGAGGTTTTTGCTTTTCGTATTAAGAAAAATGCTAATGATTAATTAGTTTTCGTATACGGGGAATTTACGGCAAAGACCCTGTACATTTTTCGCGATGTGTTCGATCACTTCGTCGTCGTTCACATTGTCTAATACGTCACAGATCCAGTTGGTTAAGAGTTCGGTTTCTTGCTCTTTAAATCCGCGAGTAGTGATAGCTGGCGTTCCAACGCGAATGCCTGAGGTCACAAATGGAGATTGTGGATCGTTAGGTACGCTGTTTTTGTTCACAGTAATGTGCGCGCGACCAAGGGCTGCGTCCGCTTCTTTACCGGTTAAACCGCGATCGATGAGATCAACGAGCATGAGGTGATTTTCAGTGCCGCTTGAAACGATTTTATAACCGCGTGATTGGAATACGGTGGCCATCGTTTTAGCGTTTTTGATCACTTGTTCTTGATAGGTTTTAAATTCAGGCTGAAGCGCTTCTAAGAATGCTACCGCTTTGGCTGCGATCACATGCATTAAAGGACCGCCTTGAATGCCAGGGAATACCGCTGAGTTAAGTTTTTTCTCAATCTCAGGATTGGCTTTCGCAAGAATCAGACCGCCACGTGGACCGCGAAGGGTTTTGTGCGTGGTGGTTGTCACAACGTCTGCAAAGGGAACAGGGTTTGGATAGAGGCCTGCGGCGATTAAACCGGCAACGTGTGCCATATCCACAAAAAGGTATGCGCCAACTTTATCAGCGATCTCGCGGAAGCGTGCGAAATCAAGTTTTTGAGAGTATGCAGAGAAGCCTGCCACGATCATTTTAGGTTTGTGCTCAAGTGCGAGGGCTTCAAGCTCATCGTAATCGATTAACCCTTCATCGTTAATGCCGTATGATACTGCATTGTAGGTACGGCCTGAGAAGTTTACTTTTGCGCCGTGCGTTAAGTGACCACCGTGATCAAGGCTCATGCCTAAAACCGTATCACCAGCGTTTAAAAGCGCTAAATAGACCGCGCCGTTTGCTTGTGAACCTGAGTGAGGTTGAACGTTTGCATAATCCGCTCCGAAGAGTTTTTTCGCGCGTTCGATCGCTAGGCTTTCTGCAATATCCACAAATTCACAACCGCCGTAGTAGCGTTTGCCAGGATAGCCTTCGGCATATTTGTTGGTTAATTGAGAGCCTTGGAGCTCCATTACGAGGGGTGAACAGTAGTTTTCTGAGGCAATCAGTTCAACATGGTCTTCTTGGCGTTGGTTTTCGTTGATAACTGATTGATAGAGTTCCGGATCAAACTCATTTAGAGAGCGTTTTGTAAACATCATACTTCCTTCAAAAACAGATACGTTGATAAAAAGGGCTGAATTAAGTTTAGTGGCTTTGGGAAAAGCTTTCAAGACATATTATTGCATTTATCGAATAATTATTATGATTTAATCTTTAGCGATTATGGTAGTATACTATGGAGATAGCTTTACATTATCAAAGAGAACGATAACGAGAGGAATGTACTATGCAGGTAGAGAGAAAATATGATGCAGATGAAGCTCAAGCGAACATGATTGAGCAGCTGTTAAGACCTTGGAATGTCTTAAACCAACGGGTGTTGGATGTTTTTAAAATTATCCCACGTGACCGATTTGTGCCAGATGAGTATCTACCTATTGCCTATTCAGAAATGCGCATTCCTCTGAATGAAAAAGTGAAAATGCTCTCACCGATTATCGAAGGTCGTTTACTGCAAGAACTTCGCATTGATCATCACGATCGTGTGTTAGTGATTGGTTCAGGAAGCGGTTTTTTAACGGCGTGTTGCGCAACGTTAGGCGATCATGTTGTAGCAGTCGATCTTGATCTTAAAATGCACGACACCGCGAAAAAAGCCTTTGAAGAGTTAGACGTTGAAAATGTTGAGCTGAAAATTTTAGATGTCTCAAAATCGGTAGATGGCTTAGGTCAATTTGATGCGATTTTGGTCACCGGTTCACTTTCAGAAGTGCCGGAAGAGTGGTATTCTCTACTTCGCGAAGGCGGCCGTTTGCTTGCGGTTGTGGGTCAAGAGAACGCAATGAGTGCCACCTTACATTACAAATATGCCGATGACATTCGTAAAGAACCGGTATTTGAAACCCAATTAGAGCGCTTAGTCGGCTTTGAAGATAAGGAAGAATTTGTATTCTAATCCTCTTTTATGAGTCAGCGCGCAAAACCCATCGAATCAACTATGATGGGTTTTTTTTATCGTAGAGAAAAATAGGTAGTTAATTAGGAAAATATGGGAAGTTTAGCGAATCAAAACTATGAAGTTCGTTCCATGGCAGAATTTGCCGAAGAAGCATATCTCGATTACTCGATGTATGTGATTTTAGACCGTGCATTGCCCTATATTGGCGATGGTCTAAAACCGGTACAGCGCCGGATTATCTATGCCATGAGTGAGCTCGGTTTAAGCGCGAGTTCAAAGCATAAAAAGTCCGCGCGGACGGTCGGGGATGTGCTTGGTAAATATCATCCTCACGGCGACAGTGCCTGTTATGAAGCGATGGTCTTGATGGCGCAACCTTTCTCCTATCGTTATCCGCTTGTCGATGGGCAAGGAAACTTCGGTTCGCTCGATAATCCCAAATCCTTTGCGGCGATGCGGTATACCGAATCAAAGCTCTCTCCTTACGCTGAACTTCTCTTAAAAGAGCTCGGCGAGGGAACGGTTGATTGGGTGCCAAACTTTGATGGTTCTCTCGATGAGCCCTCATTATTGCCGGCGCGTGTTCCCAATATTCTCCTCAATGGCGGATCGGGAATTGCAGTGGGAATGGCGACCGATATTCCCCCTCATAATTTAAATGAGGTGGTGAAGGGTACCTGTGCGCTGCTTGATAATCCTGAGCTCACGCTAAAACAGCTTACTAAATATATTCCAGCTCCGGATTATCCGACGGGCGGTGAGATCATTACGCCGAAAGAGGACCTCTTAAAAATTTACGAGCGCGGAATAGGTTCGGTGCGGGTGCGGGCGCGCTATCGCATTGAAGAGGGCGCGATTGTGATTTATGAGCTCCCGTATCAGGTTTCAGGAGAGAAAATCCAGCTCGATATTGCCGCGCAAATGCAGGCGAAAAAGCTGCCGATGATTGATGATATTCGCGATGAATCGGATCATGATGAGCCGGTACGCATTGTGTTAATGCCTCGATCAAATCGGGTTGATACCGAGATGGTGATGAATCATCTTTTTGCCACCACTGATCTTGAAAAATCCTTCCGCGTGAATCTTAATATGATTGGCCGCGATCTGCGTCCACAAGTGAAAGGATTGCTCTCGATCTTAACGGAATGGATCGATTTTCGCCGTGATACGGTGATTAAACGCCTTAATTTCCATCGCGAGCGCATTGAGAAACGGCTTCACCTACTTGAAGGACTCTTAATTGCGTTCTTAAATATTGATGAAGTGATCCAAATTATCCGCTTTGAAGATGAGCCAAAAGCGGCCTTAATGGAGCGCTTTGCACTAACGGAAACGCAAGCAAACTATGTGCTTGAAACGCGCTTACGCCAATTAGCTCGCTTAGAAGAGATGAAGATTCGCGCGGAAGAAGATGAGTTACGCCGTGAACTTGAAAATATTATGGCACATCTTAATAGCCCGCAAAAAATCAATGAATTGATTAAATCTGAATTGGTGGCTGATGCGGAGAAATATGGTGATAAACGCCGCTCGAAATTGGTGGAGCGGGAAGCCGCGGAAGCGATTGATGAAGCAGCGCTTGTTTCCAATGAACCGGTGATGGTGGTGATGTCGAAAATGGGGTGGGTGCGCGCAGCAAAAACCCTCGATATCGATCCAGAAGGGCTCAATTATAAGACGGGCGATGGTTATCTCACCTCGTGCATCGGGCGTAATAATCAGCAGCTCGTACTCTTTGATAGTACCGGTAGAAGCTACAGCACCGAAGCCTACACGCTCCCAACGGCGCGAAGTACTGGCGAGCCGATCACAACGCGAATTAATCTCGATGATGGGGCGAAAATTGAGCAGGTAATTCTCGATCAGCCCGATTCTCACTATCTGTTATCTTCGACGAGCGGTTATGGGTTTGTGTGCCAATATGAGGATATGCTCACCCGCCAGAAAAATGGTAAATCGCTCATTAACCTTGATAAGGGTGCCGTGCTACTTCCACCACGGAAAGTCACCGATCTTAACAATCAATATGTGATGGCGATTAGCGATACTGGTCGCGTGTTGGTGGTGAAAATGAGTGAGATCCCGGTGATGGCGCGCGGTAAGGGTAATCAGATGATTCATATGCCTGGCGCGGTTTTCAAAAAAGGGAAAGATCATTTAGCCGCATCGATCGTACTTTCTGAGGGCGACTCGGTGACGATTGAATATGGTAAACGCCAATTTACCATGCCACCGTCTGAGTGGTTAACGCTTCTCGATGAGCGCGGAAAACGCGGGAAAGAGATCCGGATGAATCTCAAAGTAAAAGCGATTTATATTGCAAATCCAGAAGGATAAGATTATAATATCTTGCCTTAAATGTGGGCGCTGGTCGCGGTGTCCCACACATTTTTTACCAATTTTGGAGTAAATTAAATTATGTCAAATTATATTTTTGAAGGTACCTTACGTGGTGACTTAGGGAAAGGAGCGAGCCGCCGCCTACGCCGCGAAGGGAACATTCCTGCGATCGTTTATGGTGCGGATAAAGACGCTGTAAGCATTGTTTTAAACCACAACGAAGTTTTAAAATGCTTCCGTGCAGAAGATATCTTCACAAGCATCGTAACGATTAAAGTTGACGGTCAAGAAGATAAAGCGATCTTAAGAGATGTTCAACGCCATCCATTCAAACCATTAATTACACATCTTGACTTCATGCGCGTACGTGCTGATGAAGCAATCGTGGTTGAAATCCCTGTTGTATTCTTAAACGAAGAGAAAGCACACGGTGTGGTTCACGGTAACGGACAAGTGTTACAGCACTTAGCATCAGTGGCTGTTTCATGTTTACCGCTTGACCTTCCAAACGTAATCGAACTTGATATCGAAGCGTTAGAATTAGATGGTATCCTTCACATTTCAGACCTTCCAAAACTTGAAGGTGTTGAGTATGTTGACATCATGAACCCTGAAGAAATGAACGACCAACCTGTTGTGTCAATCGTTGAAGCACGCGTTTATGAAGATGCAGATGATGAAGAAGCAGACGACGCAGACGCGGAAGAAGCTGATGACGCAGAAGAAGCATCAGAAGAGGATGCAGAGTAATTTTTAACTCTGGAGTAATCTTTCAAAATGATTAAACTAATTGTTGGACTGGGCAATCCCGGTCCCGATTATACGAAAACCCGCCATAATGCGGGTTTTTGGTTTATAGATGCGATCAGAAATAGTGATCTTTCCCCGAGTAACCGTTTCAAAGGTTCGGTCGGCGAGATGATGATTGGATCGCAAAAAGTCTACCTATTAACGCCGGATACCTACATGAATAAAAGTGGGGAGTCGGTGTTAGCGCTCGCGCATTTTTATAAAATCTTACCAGAAGAGATTTTAGTGGTGCACGATGAGCTTGATCTCCCTCCTGGAACGGTACGTTTTAAGCGTGGCGGCGGGCATGGCGGTCATAACGGTCTTAAAAGCATTGTGAGTCATTTAGGCTCAAACAACTTCCTGCGTCTACGCATTGGGATTGGGCATCCCGGGCACGCCTCGATGGTGGCCAATTATGTGCTCAAAAAAGCGCCTAAAGAGGAAGAAGATCAAATTTTCGATAGCATCTATCGAGCAAGACAACTGCTTGCGGATTTTGTAAGCGGGAATTATGAACAGGCGATGAATGAGCTTCATCGTAAGTAAATTAGAGGAAAAATTATGGCGATTCAATGTGGTATTGTCGGATTACCGAATGTTGGTAAATCAACACTCTTTAATGCGTTGACCAATGCGGGAATCGATGCAGAAAACTATCCATTCTGTACGATCGAACCGAACGTTGGGCGTGTTTATGTTCCCGATCCACGCATTCAGCCGCTTGTTGACATTGTTAAACCTGAGCGTGTTCAGCAAACCTATATGGATTTCGTGGATATCGCAGGACTTGTTGCGGGCGCGTCAAAAGGGGAAGGGTTAGGTAACCAGTTCCTAGCAAACATTCGTGAAACCGATGCGATTGCTCACGTGGTTCGCTGTTTTGAAAATGATGATATCGTGCACGTTGCCGGTAAAATCGATCCAATCGCTGATATCGAAGTGATCAATACTGAGCTTGCACTTGCAGACTTATCTTCCGCTGAAAAAGGGCTTCAACGTCTTGAGCGTGTGGCAAAAGGCGGTGATAAAGAGGCGATTGCGCAAGTTGAAATTCTGCGCGATAAAGTGATTCCAACGCTTGATGAGGGCAAAAGCATTCGCTCTCTTGATCTAAGCGCGGAAGAGAAATTGTTAATTCGTGATTTCCACTTTTTAACCATCAAACCGATCATGTATATCGCAAACGTGAACGACGATGGATTTGAAAATAATTCTTTCCTTGATCGCGTTGAAGAGTATGCGAAAAATGATAACTCATTCGTAGTGCCGATTTGCGCCGCGATTGAAGCTGAAATTTCGCAACTTGAGGAAGAAGATAAGGAGATGTTCCTTGAAGATATGGGCTTTGATGAGCCGGGTCTTCACCGCGTAATTCGCGCAGGATATGCGCTTTTAAACTTAGAAACGTACTTCACCGCAGGCGTTAAAGAAGTGCGCGCGTGGACCATTAAAAAAGGCTCAACAGCGCCTCAAGCTGCTGGTGTAATTCATACTGACTTTGAGCGCGGCTTTATCCGTGCAGAAGTGATCGCTTATGATGATTACGTGGCCTTTGGCGGCGAATCCGGTGCGAAAGAAAAAGGTAAAATGCGCTTAGAAGGAAAAGAATATATCGTGAATGATGGCGATGTAATTCACTTCCGTTTTAACGTGTAATCCGAATCAAAAATCATTCAATCCCCGTTTAATACAGGGATAAATTGAAACGCCTTGAACGGTTCTCTTATTAAGCTAAGAGAGGGTTCAGGGCTTTTTTATGTCCAGTTTTATATGAAATAAAAGACGAATAAAAAAACAAGATCGATAAATAATTAGGCAATTACCTTTTTTCGCGCTATAGTGAAATGGTGTTTAATAACAGAGGAACTGTGTTTGTATGTGGCCACGATTAGATAAACGTCATCGTTTACCTTTAATAGCAGGGGTATTGATCTTGCTGTCGTTTATTCCATTTTTTATGGCTGAGGCTGCGCCTCAAACAATTCTCTCCGATAATGCGCAGGCAGACACGATTTCCACGGTTGTTGAGCCATAATAATATCTATTCCGTATAGTTAATAAAGCGTAAAAAAGCTCAATTCTCAGATTATTTGAATTGAGCTTTTTGTATTTAAGTGTTTAAAAAACAGTTGATTCCTACGTTAGGAAAAGCACGATTTAGCGAGCCAAAACCCGAAAAGCGTTGCACTGACAGAGCCCACTAAATGCATTAAAGCGACGGTTCCCGCAAGAGCGATCTGGCCAGTTGTGAGATGCTCCATCACTTCCAACGAAAAGGTTGAAAAGGTGGTGAGCCCGCCACAAAAACCGGTGATTAATAGCAGTTTTAACAGAGAGTGTTCGCTGTGAGCGGTAAAATAATAGGCGAGCATCCCGATGAGTAATCCGCCCAAAAGATTGACGCTGAGCGTGCCTAGCACAAAGGGAAGATCGGCTCTACTTTGCCAAAAGGTGATGCCGTAACGAAGTGCACCCCCGATGGCAGAGCCGAGCGCGACTACCAAAACATTAATAATCATTGAGGATCACCGCAGGTTTTCCCAATCATATTCATTGACGCCTAACCATTCATCGTCAACAAGCGGATAAGTTTCGCGCGCTTTAAAGAGTTGATAATGCCACCATTCGTGCTGATAATTATCAAAGCCGGCGTTGGTCATAATGCCAAGCAAGATGAGGCGATTACGCTGCGCTTCACGGCTCACTTCATAATTATAGTGCCACGATTTTGGATCAAAACTATCAAAGGGCGTGCCCATATCGAGGATCTCACCGGTCTTTTTATCTGCAAGAGTTAGATCGATGGCAACCCCGCGAGAGTGGGGCGAACCGCGATGAGGGTCAGCTAAAAAGTTAGGGTCAGGGGTATGGGACCAGAGGACAAACTGCGCTTTAGGCGGACGATACGCATCGTAAATGATAAACTGTAACCCTAAATTATCCGCTTGTTCAATTGCATGATTGAGCATTTTTTCCGCATCGGGATGGAGAAAACAGCGGGGCGTTTGGTAGATCGGTTTGCCAGTAAAATTACGCTCATCGGCATAGTGAAGTTCGATTTTCACTGGGTGAGAACGTTCGGTAATTTCAACTAAAGACGTCATGAAGCCTCACAAATTATCTGGTTAAGAGAGGTTTATGATGTGGCAAAACGGGAAAAACTTCAAGGGATGGGGCGGATTTCTTTAGATAGAGGAATCAGAGGCCACGATTTTAAGTAAGCTCATGAAGATGAGCAAGTAATACGATATGATGCAACAGAAACATGTGCCGATCGATGGGACGGCACTCCATTTTAAGCCCATCAGTGAGGTTGAATTAGAGCCTCTGTTTGCCCTTTGGTCGTGTCCGAGTGTCGGGAAATATATGAATACGGAGCTCTACACTACCTTCGATGAAGTGCGCACGATGATCCGCTATTTTCAGCAGGCGCCGGAGGTGATTGGCAGTAGCCGGTATGCGATTTATTATGGCAATATCGTGATTGGTAGTTGCGGATTTGATCATTATTCGAAATGGGATCACCGCATTGAGATTGGCTATGAGCTGCTTAAAACATGGTGGGGGCAGGGGCTTGGCTCTGAGGTGGTGCGCCAAATGGTGCGTTATGCACGGCGTGAGCTTAATTACCACCGCATTGAGGCGCTGGTGCATCCAAAAAACAGACGTTCCATCGCCCTTTTAAAGCATCAGGGATTTATCGAGGAAGCCTGCCTTCATGATTACGAAAAGATCGCGGAAGGTGAATTTTCCGATATACTACTCTTTGCAAAAATATGTGATGAAGAGGAGATGTAACGGGTATGACAGATTGGAAGTCGATCATTCAAGACGAGGCAAAAAAGCCTTATTATCAAGCGATGCGCGAATTTGTAAAAAGTGAACGTGATGCAGGGAAGATCATCTTTCCCAAAGATGAGTGGGTCTATAATGCCCTTTCGGCAACGCCCTTTGATAAGGTGAAAGTGGTGATTTTGGGGCAAGACCCGTATCACGGTGAGGGGCAAGCGCACGGGCTCGCATTTTCGGTGCAAAAGGGAATTCTGCCGCCGCCATCACTGCGCAATATTTATCAGACGCTCAAACATGAATATCCTGAGTTTAATATTCCGAGTCACGGCAATTTAATGGAGTGGGCAGAGCAGGGTGTGCTTCTTTTAAACACTGTTTTGACAGTGGAGAAATCAAAGGCTCATTCCCATGCAAAAATTGGTTGGGAAACGCTGACTGATCGCCTGATTTTTGAGCTCAATGAGAAACGCGAACAGTTAGTATTTGTATTATGGGGCGCACACGCACAGAAAAAAGGGGCAAAAATCGACCGAAATCGCCACCTGGTGTTGACCTCGGTACATCCCTCACCGTTGTCAGCGTATCGCGGATTTTTTGAGTGTGGGCATTTTACAAAAACCAATCAATACCTTGTGGAGCACGGCCTTTCACCGATTGATTGGTCGATTCGCGCTTAATTCACGCTTAATTTACCGATGGATTTCTCACCACAAAACACGATGAGCGATAGCTTTTTAACAGCTCGCAGGTGCTATGGGCTTCGGTATTGGAAAAGCCGGTGAGCCACACTTTATATAGCCCGCCTTCATGAACGATCGAGATGCGATTAATCCCGGTACGGCGCTCCGTTAAACGCGCTTGGTTTTGGGCATCTTGATAGTGGGTAAATGCGCCCACTTGAACCGCATCGCCGGCGAGGAGCTCTTGGCGTTTAGCGATCTGCTGTTTCGTTGGAGCGGGGTTTGATTGCGGTTTGGCTGCAAGCTTAATCTGTGGACTTGGCTCAAATTTAGGCGTTTTAGATTTTACATCGCGGAGCACAGTTTTATCGCTATTCACGCCTTTACGCGGGGTAAACAGTACCGTTTGATCCATCACCACGGCATAATCGATTTGTTGGCGATATTGACGTACTGGCGCAAAACTTTCCGTTAACAGCGATTCCATAATTCCATCACGTTCTTTAGTATTTCGACCGCCTAAAACCACTGCAAAGACGCGTTTACGCCCCTTTTTAGCACTCGATAATAGATTTGATCCCGATTTGCGGATGTAACCGGTTTTTAAACCATCGGCGCCGGGAAACGTTTTGGTAATTTGGTTGTGCGATTTGTGGGTAATCCCACCATAGCTGACGGTTTCGGTGGAAAAATAATCGTAATATTTAGGAAAATGCTCATAGATGGCAATGCCAAGCGTGGCAAGGTCGCGAGCGGTGGTAACTTGTTCCGCGTGGAAAAGTCCATGAGGATTGCGGAATGTGGTGTTGTGCATGCCGAGCTGTTTTGCTTTTTGGTTCATGCGTTTTACAAACTCTTTTTCAGAGCCGGCAAGGGTTTCGGCAACGGCAACGGCAACGTCATTGGCCGATTTTACAATAAGCGCATCGATGGCAAGCTTCATCGAGATGGAATCTCCCGCTTTGACTCCAAGTTTTGAGGGCTCAGTACTTGCGGCATAGGCGGAAAATTTCACCGGTGTTTTGAGGTTAATTTTCTTTTTCTTAAGATCTTCAAAAACGAGATAGAGCGTCATCACTTTGGTAATCGAGGCCGGATAACGCGGTTCATCGGCGCTATGCTCATAGAGAACGCGCTTGGTTTTATGCTCGACCACATAGGCGGAAAATCCCGTGCTTGCCATAGCAAGCGGGGTAAGAATAAGAAACGCAAGGAGCATTAAAACGCCTTGCGCGAGAAAAGTTGTACGGTGTTGAATTCGCATAGGTTTTACTTATACTTCGTGTCGAAAATAGTCTAAAATGCCGTGATATGCCGCGCGAAGCCCCATTGCTTCACCGCCTTCAGGGCGACCTGTCCGGTTACGGATATTCCAAGCCATCACATCAATATGGGCAAATGGTTTGGATTTGTCTACAAAACTTTCTAAAAAGAGGGCTGCGGTAATTGCGCCACCTTGTGGTACAGACGCGGAATTAACAAGGTCCACGGTTTTCGATTCGATCCACGCGCGATAGGGCGAATGAAGCGGCATCGGCCACATTAAATCGGAGAGTTCGCGACTCTTTTTAGTTAAAGACTGCGTCAGTGTATCATTATTTGAGAAAAGAGCGGGAACTTCCGGGCCGAGCGCTACGCGGGCAGCGCCGGTGAGCGTCGCAAAATTAAGGAGCGCATCATACTCTTTTTCCGTTGCGTAGGCGAGTGCGTCGGCTAGCACCAATCGGCCTTCGGCATCGGTATTATCAATCTCAACGGTAAGGCCATTACGCGCTTTAACAATATCAGAGGGGCGCATTGAGCGATCGGAGACTGCATTTTCTGCAATGGGAATTAAGAGGCGAATTGCAAGCGGTGCTTCATTTTCAATGAGCCATTTTGCAAGGGCCATCGCATGAGCCGCGCCGCCCATATCCTTTTTCATCAGGCGCATGCCCGATGAAGGTTTAAGGTCAAGTCCGCCGGTATCAAAGGTGATGCCTTTACCGACGAGCGTTAGTTTCGGGTGATTATCAAAGTCGCCATAGGTGATCTCAACAAGACGCGGATTATATTTACTGCCAGCACCGACGGTGTAGATGAGCGGAAAATTATTTTTTAAGAGCGCTTCTCCTACGATTTCGGTCTGTTTAACCGGAAGGCCACTAAATTGGGCGCGGATTTCAGCAGAAAAATTATCCGGCGTTAAACTATTGGGTGGCTCATTAATAAGATCGCGCACCAGATAATGAGCGGAGATCGCGCGGTAAAGACGGGCTTTCATCGCAGGATCGATCAAAAATCTCACCGCCTTGTCGTCCGATTTTTTATACCGGTCGTAACGATAAGCTCCAAGCGCGTAGCCCAATAAAAGCTCGAAGGTGTTATCGAGATCATCTTTTAAGAGATAATTTCCTGCAGGAAGCGCTTTATAGAGATTTCCAAGCGTAAAGAGCGGTTCATCGCGATTGTCACCGACGACAACGCCGGCAAGTTTTCCGCTCTCATTGGGAACTAGCCAGCTGTCACTCGGCGCCGGCTTCTCCTCTTTATAGCGTTCTTTTATCCAATTGGTAATAAAGGTGTTCGGGTGACTGAAGGCGGAATTTACAATTCGAACGGGAATTGCATTTGTCGCCTGAGTTGTAAAAAGCGCTTCAATCATCGTGGTATCCATCTAAGTTCCTTTTTAATCGTGTTTCTGTTTGATCTTATCGGTTGTCGGCGTATTAACAAGAGGCAAGCGGGATTAATCATCGCTAAAGGCTTTGATTAAAATATCGCGATTGCCATTGCCTAAATCTTCTGAAATAAAGCCAAGGCTCTCCATCTCTTCGATCATTCGAGCCGCTCGTTGGTAGCCAACTCGTAGACGTCTTTGCACATAGGAGATGCTCGCGCGCTGCGACTCCACGACGATTTTTACCGCCTCATCAAAGAGAGGGTCTTTACTATCATCGGGCGCAGCAACGCCGGCCGCTTCTTCGGAGAGTCCCGGAATTGGTTCCGTCGGTTCCCGTAGAATTTCTTCGATATAATCGGCAGGGCCGGTCTGTTTTAAGAATTCCACAATGCGATTGACCTCATGGTCATCAACAAATGCGCCATGAATCCGAATCGGTTGCGGGAGTCCCGGTGGAAGATAGAGCATATCTCCGTGGCCAAGCAGTGTTTCAGCCCCTTGCTGGTCTAAAATTGTGCGTGAATCGATTCGGCTTGAGACTTGGAACGCGATCCGCGAGGGGATGTTGGCTTTAATCAGTCCCGTGATTACATCAACCGATGGTCGCTGTGTCGCTAAAATAAGGTGAATTCCTGATGCGCGGGCTTTTTGGGCAAGGCGCGCAATAAGCTCCTCACATTTTTTCCCAACAAGCATCATCATATCGGCAAATTCATCGATCACAATGACGATAAAGGGTAATGGCTCAAGCGTCGGTGGAAGTGAATAGTCAGAAACTTCATTTTGACGATTCCACGTTGGATCGATAAGCGGTTGGCCCGCATCGATCGCGTCTTGAACTTTTTTGTTATAGCCAGCAATGTTACGTACTTTTAGCTGACTCATAAGCTGATAACGGCGCTCCATTTCAGCCACGCACCAACGTAGGGCATTTGCTGATTCATTCATATCAGTGACGACCGGCGCTAAAAGATGTGGAATCTCGTTATAGACCGAGAGCTCGAGCATTTTCGGGTCGATCAGAATGAGGCGAAGTTCTTCAGGGCGCGCTTTATAAAGAAGGCTCAAGAGCATCGTATTGATCCCAACGGATTTTCCCGAACCAGTCGTTCCTGCAACGAGTAGATGGGGCATTTTCGCAAGGTTCGCGACAACGTGATTGCCGGAGGTATCTTTCCCGAGAATCATCGTAAGCGGGTGAGTTGCTTCCCTGTAAACCTCTGAAGTGAGGCCATCTTTAAAGTAGACGGTTTCGCGATTTTTGTTTGGAATTTCAAGGCCGACATACGGTTTTCCCGGAATAATATCCACTACACGAACGCGGGTTACCGATAAAAGACGCGCGATATCTTTCTCAAGATTGTTGATCTGCGCGACTTTTACGCCCGGGGCAAGATCAAGCTCAAAACAGGTAATTACAGGGCCTGGCTCGATATTTTCCACTTTGACGCCAACATTAAAGTTCTTAAGCTGAGTTTCAATCAATTCAGCCATATCAAGCAATTCGTCATCGTCGTAAGCGGTAGTGTGCGGGGGCGGATCGCCTAATAGATCCGGTGATGGAAGTTGGCCTGCCATCGGATAGACTTTCGCTTTCTCTTTAGGAATTGGCATGCCTGAACGAGGATCGACCTCAAAGCCATCAAATTGTGACGGCGGTGCAAATCCTTCGACGTGAACCGGTTGCGGACGGGTAGGACTTGGCGCGGGATCTGAGTAAGGCACCTCAAAGTCAGGCTCATCATCAAAGGTGGGTTCATTCTCAAAATGAGGCGCGTTATCCGGCGCAACATTTAAAGAAGGCTCGTTAAATGAAGGCTCACTAAAGGGATCATCGCCGAAGGCATTATTAAAGGCAGAGTCATCGAAGGCTGGCGCGAAGTCGTCGCCATCGTCCTCGTTATCACTCTCATAGGCCTCAGTGGGGAGATCAAGTTCTGCAAGGGCACTCGCATACTCTTCATCAAATGAGGGTTCGCGATTAAAGTTTGGCTCATCATCCAAATTGAGAATAGTAGGTTCCGAATTATCCACTGAAAACTCAGGCGCATTTTCGTCTAAATTAAGCGTAAAGGCGGGAGTGATCGGTTTGCTTTGATGAGGCGTGTAATCATGGCTCGGCGCTTCGATGGGTGCGGTGAATTCGTCTGCACTAAAGGCAGGCGTTTCAAAATTCATCGGCGGCTCAATTGGCGCGTCAAAATCAGGCGCTTCAAACTCAAATGGATCATCAAGCGGGCGCATTTCGGGCGCGTTATCGAGCTCGATGTCACCATCGGCGCTAAAGGGGATTTCGTCGATCACCTCAATGGTCGGTCCTTGCGAATCGCCATTGATGAAATCATTCATAAAGCGCTGCGTATCAGGCGATTCTAAGTACGCAAGATGTGGGTTGTGGTGCTCAGGATTTGAGTGATTGGATGTAGCGGTAAAACTGCTGACCGGTGCGTTTGCACTTGGTGTATGGGATTGATTATCGGCATTACTTCGAACAGGCGTCGTTGCGCTATTGCTCACCACAGGCTGAGTTGGGGCAGGGGCGTCATTGGCCCAGCGGTTAATCTCTAAGACCGTTTTGGTGGTATCGGGTTCATCAATAATGCTTGACGTTCCGCCCGGGTGGCGGTGATTTTGCATAATGCTCGGAAGATCTTGAGGCGGTTCGTATGAAGGCTCGTGTACTTCTTCGGGCATCGTTTGAGCAGGTTGTTTTTGTTTAGGTAGCATCGCCATCGTCGGGATTTTATGCTCGGTTCCAGATGATTTTTCAGTCTGCTCTTTATGGGCTGATGCTTTTATGCCACCAATGGTGGGGCGTGAGACTTCCGGTGCAGGCTCATCTGTTTTGGTAGTTTCAGTCGGAGTTGTAGTGCTTGTCTCTTCCGAACTTAAAGATTCAGACGAAAATTGAGGTTCTTGCTTAAGATCGGCAAAGGGATCGAATGTCGTTTCATTTTCGGTAGTTTTAGGCGTTGCTTTACGGGCTTTCCCTTTGGACTTTTTAATCACTGGCTCATCGGATTGATCCATAATCTCATCAATTTCGAGCGGTTTTGTAGCAAGATCGTCCTTAATGAAAAAAGAGGTGTCTTTCTCCATGAGATGTTTCACCGAATTGAGTTGTGGGCGATCGGGATCATTGAGCATATTGCCAGTGAGGCGCTCAATTAAGGCTAAAATTTTCCCGCCAAAATAGTCGAGCCAATAAAGGGGCGAGCGACCGGAGGCAAGGGCAACACCAAGAACAGTGAGCGCAATTAAAAAGAGTTGGCTAAAGCGATAGACAATTAATTTGCCATTATCGGCGCCTAATACTGCTTCAATCCACGAAAATGCGGTGACCACAAGTGAGCCAAAGAAGCTCCCGATAATGCCGCCGCTATTGCTAGTGAGATCTAAGAGCCCTGCAAAGAAAAAGATAGTGATCAAAATCCCAATGAGGCGACGAATCACCGTGATAGCATCGCTCTTAAGGATTTTACCAAGATAGATTAAATGGTACGCATAGATCCCTAAACAGAGCGGAATAAGCCATGCCGCTTTCCCTAAAATGGTGAGGCTAATGTCGGCAAAGTAGGCGCCTTTTTTGCCGAGCAGATTATGCACATCGCTGTTTTGAAGCGCGCTTGTCCAGGCCGGATCTTCAGGATGATAGGAGTAAAGCGCTGCTGCGAGCGCGAGTGCGAAGAGTAAAACGATACCAAAGATAATGGTGCGGATCCCTTTTGTTAGGAGTCCGACAATATCAACTTTCTCTTTGTGGGGTTTTAAAATAGCTTGTTGCACGTTAGTTCTCGTACCTATAACAACAGGGTTAAAGATTAAATAGTACCAAAAAAGCGCGATTCTGTTAATGCTATCGCGTGAATAAACAAGGCTTAGCCCAGAAATAAGAACGCTTGTGATCTCTATAAAAGACCACAAGCGCTCCTTAAATCATCGTTTTGTTTTCAAATGAGGCGAGGTTATGGATATCCTTCCTCATGAACGATCGCTTCTTTGTCTACGACAGGCGGGAGGAGGTCCTCACGTTTTAAGCCTAAAATTAGCGCGCCGGCCGCGGCGATAAAGATTGACGAGTAGGTACCAACGACGATACCGATCAACATGATAAGCGAGAAGGTCTCGATCGCCGAACCACCAAAGAGGTAGAGCGCGAGCACCGCTAAGGCGGTTGATACGGAGGTCATAATGGTCCGCGATAAGGTCTGATTGATCGACATATTGACAATCTCAAACGGCGTTCCTGTGCGATGGGTGCGGAAGTTTTCACGGATTCGGTCTAAGACAACCACCGTATCATTCACTGAGTATCCGATCACCGCTAAAATTGCCGCAAGTGAGGTAAGGTCAAACTCAAGCTTATCTTTAAAGAGTGAGAAGACCGCAACTACAATCACCGTATCGTGTACCGTCGCGAGAATGGTTCCAAGTGCGAGTTTACGCTCAAATCGAACCCAGATGTAGATTAAGATTAAGCTCACCGCAATGAGGGAAGCGACAAATCCACCGGTCACAAGTTCGCTACCGACTTTTGATCCAACAAAGCTGACGCGTCCAAGTTCAAAGGGATTATCGTCATTGTCGAGTGCTTTGATAATGGCATCACTAATGCGGGCAATATCCGCTTCAGCCGCGGCTTCAGTATCGATATTTTCAGGCGTTTTAATGCTGATAATCACTTCATTACTTGCGCCAAAGTGCTGAACGACGGCGGAATCAAATCCGGCTTCGGCTAATTGTTTACGAATGGTGTCGTTATCAACGGATTTTTCGTAAATTACGCCCACTTCGGTACCGCCAGTGAAATCAAGGCCAAAATTGAACTTGTTGCTCGCTGAAACGCTGATGCCCACAACAATTATCGCAATGCATGAAATCACCCAGAATTTGCAGAGTTTCATGAAGTTGTAGGTGGTGTCGCCACTTAAAATCGGCAGAAGTTCGCGGTGTCCAACGGAGAGACGTTTAATTTTACGGCCACCCCAGATGAGGTTGATGATCGCGCGGTTTAGATAAACAGCGGTAAAGACGGAAGTGATGATCCCGATTGAGAGCGTTACCGCGAAGCCTTTAATAGGGCCTGAGCCGATATAGAAAAGCGCTAGCGCTGCGAAAAGGCTCGTTAAGTTTGCGTCCATAATGGTGGCAAATGCACGTCCAAATCCGCTATCGATCGCATTTTGTGGGCTCGTGCCTTTTTTGAGTTCTTCACGCACCCGTTCATTAATGAGAACGTTTGCGTCAACGCTCATTCCAAGGGATAAAACAATCCCCGCAATCCCCGGTAAGGTGAGGGTCGCTTGCAGTACAGAGAGTGCCGCTAAGATTAAAATTAAGTTCGCAAAGAGCGCTACGTCCGCAACGACACCAAAGGCGCGATAGCGGAATGCCATAAAGGCCATCACCATTAAAAGGGCATAGACCGCCGCTTTCATACCGCTGTCGATATTATCTTGTCCCGCGCTTGGGCCGACGGTGCGCTCTTCAATGATATGAATGGGCGCTGCTAGTGCCCCTGAGTTTAGGGTAATGGCAAGGTTATTGGCTTCTTCGAGTGAACTTAAACCGGTGATGGTAAAGTTCGAGAAGAGCTGAGTTTGAATGGTGGCAACGTTGGCGATCTCTTTCGTGGTGGTCGCTTCTTTCGTCTCATTGCCATCGGCATCGATCACAGTATTGACCACGTTTTCCATAAAGAGGGTCGCCATCGGTTTACCGACGTTTGCTTTCGTTGCAATACTGAATTTATCCGCACCTTTTGAATCAAGAGTGATATAGACAATCGCAGCGCCGACGGGGGATTCAGGATCGATCCCGGCGCTTGCTTTAACAATGGAGTCACCGGTTAATACCGCTTGACGTTTTAAGAGGTAAGGGTGGCCATCACGAGTGTAGTGAAGCTCAGTCCCAAGGGGCGCGCGTCCTGTGCGAGCCGCATCGAAGGCTTGCGTTGTTGAACGCTCGTCCACCATACGGAATTCTAATGTCGCAGTAGTACCTAAAATCTCTTTTGCGCGAGCGGTATCTTGAACACCGGGAAGCTGTACCACGATTCGATTCGGGCCTTGTTGCTGAATCACAGGTTCGGCAACGCCCAGCTCGTTGACACGATTACGCAGGGTACGAATGTTTTGGGTGACGGTATTTTTGCGAATGGTGTTGATCTCATTATCGCCCATCACTACTTTAAGATTGTTGCCCTCTGAGCTAAAGCGAAGCTCTTGGTAGGCGCCTTGTTTGGTTAAAAACTGGAAGGCTTGATTCATCGCGATATCGTTTTCAAAACTGATCGTGATGGTATCGTCATCATTTAAGGAAACCGCTTTAAAACTGCGTTGTTCGTTCTCAAGTGAGGTGCGAATATTATCAGCATAACTCTCGGCAAGCTGGCTGATTAGGCCATCCATATCGATCTCAAGCAGGAAGTGAACCCCGCCGCGAAGGTCGAGCCCTAAATACATCGGTTGTAGACCAAGATTTGCGAGCCAATCGGGCATGTCAGGGGCTAAGTTAAGCGCCGTGACATACTCTTTTTTTAGTTCTTTGGCGATTAAATCTTTGGCCTTGAGCTGATCTTCTGTGTTGTTAAAACGAACGAGAAGCTGTTGCTCTTGCGCGAAATCAATGCGTTTAGGATCAAGATTGTTGGTGGTGAGAACATGTTCGACGCGCGCTTTTAAAGGCTCATCGATCACTGTATCGCGTGTTGCTGAGACCTGAACCGATGGGTCTTCCCCATATAAGTTCGGTAGCGCGAGAATCGTTGAAATGAGCAAAACGCCGAAAATCAGCAGATTTTTCCATAAAGGATAACGATTAAGCATAATATTTTCGTCTTAGGTTAAAAAAATAAAAAATAGAAAGGGCTTAAAGCAAAAATCGATCTTGCGAGAAGATCGATCTTTGTAGGCTCAATTAGAGTTCGCCTTTCATTGTTCCGTTAGGAAGAAGGGCTACGATGCTTTGACGTTGTACACGTACCGTAACGTTGTTTGCAATTTCAATTTCAACGTAGTTTTCGCCAAATTGTTTAACGCGACCAACGATCCCTGAACCAAGCATAACTTCGTTACCGGGTTTGATCGATTCTAAGAGCGATTTATGCTCTTTCATACGTTTGTTTTGTGGGCGAATGATGAAGAAATAGAAGATCAATACCATTGGTACGATCATGAAAAGGGTTTGCATCCATGGGTTTTGAACTTCCCCTGCTTGCGCAAATGCAGGCGTCATTAAAAACGGAATTAATAATGCGATGCGTGACATAAACGATCTCCCTGTTTAGAGTTTTTATAAAAATTAAAAATTTCAGTCGATAAGCGAACTATATTACCATTTATTATGCGTCTTGCGTACGATAACTTGTAAAAATTCGTGGCTTTTAAGAGTAATGAGGGCGGGGCACTCGTTTTCAAGATCAATCGGCTAAAAGATCTTGGGAATAGGCGATGTAGGTCAATTTTTCATACGATGTCGACAGAGTCGGTGAGGCATTAAAAAAGCAGAGCCCCAAAAGGAAACTCTGCTTTGTGATAAATCTGCTAAAAACAGGATCTATCTAAAGAGATATCAGCATTAGCCGATCATGCTTGAAGCGATTTTCACTACGTTTTCTTTTGTGAAACCGAAGTGTTTGAAGAGATCGCCTGCAGGAGCCGATGCACCAAATTGATCAAGACCGATCACTTTGTCCGCAAATTCATACCAGCCGCGGGTGGTGCCTGCTTCAATCGCAAGTACTTTGCCGTCGCCTAAAACGCTGGCTTTATACGCTTCATCTTGTGCTCGGAAAAGCTCAACACAGGGCATTGATACAACGCGAACGCCTTCCATTTCAGCCGCAGCTTCCATCGCAAGCGCAACTTCTGAACCGGTTGCAATGATGGTGAGTTTCGCATTGTCCGCTTCTTTAAGCACATAGCCGCCTTTAGTGATGTTGGCGAGTGTCGCTTCAGAGCGTTCTTGGTGCGGTAATCCTTGGCGTGAAAGAGCAAAGAGCGATGGAGTCTCTTTTGCTTGAAGGGCGTGTCCCCAAGCAGCCATCGTTTCAACAGCGTCACAGGGTCTCCAAACATTTAAGTTTGGAATGAGGCGAAGTGATTCAACGTGCTCGATCGGCTGATGGGTTGGGCCATCTTCACCAAGACCGATGGAATCGTGCGTCATTACATAGATTACGCGTTGACCCATTAGGGCGCTCATGCGAATGGCGTTACGCGCGTAATCAGAGAAGACTAAGAAGGTCGCGCCGTAGGGGATAAATCCGCCATAAAGTGCAAGGCCGTTTAAGATCGCTGACATACCAAATTCACGCACGCCAAACCGGACGTAATTCCCTTTACCGCTAGCGATATCAAGGTCGACACTGCCTTTGAAGAAGGTGTTATTTGATGGGGTTAAGTCTGCCGATCCACCCACAATTTCGGTTAATTCCATGCAAAGCGCATCAAGGGCTTTTTTACTTGCCGCGCGGGTCGCAACTTTTTCAGCAGCGTCATTGGCGCCTTTAAGCGCATTTTGGAAGGTTTCCGCAAAGTTTTCAGGAAGTGCGTTGTGTTGGCGACGTAAGAAATCTTTGGCAAGTTCAGGGTTTTCAGACTCATAGGAAGCAAAAAGAGCATTCCAATTATTTTCAAGCTCTGCCCCTTTTTCAACGGCGTTCCATGCGTTATAGACCTCTTCAGGGACTTCAAATGGGCCGTGATTCCAGCCAAGCGAGGCTTTTGTTGCGGCGATTTCATCATCCCCTAACGGTGAGCCGTGCGTTGATTCAGAGCCCTCTTTATTTGGTGAGCCTTTACCAATTAAAGTTTTACACATGATGATCGTCGGTTTGTCTGAGGATTTTGCGTTTGCAACGGCGGCTTCAAGCGCATCAAAACTATGGCCATCCACTTCCGCGATCACATTCCAGCCGTATGCTTCGAAACGTTTTGCGGTGTTGTCGGTAAACCAACCGGTGATATCGCCATCGATTGAGATGCCGTTATCGTCATAAAATACGATCAATTTATTGAGTTTTAAGGTGCCTGCAAGAGAACAAACTTCGTGCGAGATTCCTTCCATTAAGCAGCCATCGCCTAAAAATGCGTAGGTGTAATGGTCGATCAAGGTGTGTTTTTTAGTGTTGTATTTTGCCGCCATCATGCGCTCAGCAAGGGCAAAACCAACGGCATTTCCGATGCCTTGTCCAAGTGGGCCTGTAGTGGTTTCAATCCCGTCAATAAAGCCATATTCTGGGTGGCCTGCGGTTTTTGAACCGAGTTGGCGGAAGTTTTTAAGATCATCCACTGAAACATCGTAACCGGTTAAATGGAGGAGTGAATAGAGGAGCATCGATGCGTGACCGTTTGAGAGAACAAAGCGATCGCGGTTCGCAAATTTTGCATTTTTAGGATTGTGATTGAGATGATTTTTCCATAAAACCGTCGCCATTTCGGCCATGCCCATCGGCGCGCCGGGGTGACCTGAGTTGGCTTTTTGAATAGCATCCATACTAAGTGCGCGGATTGCATTAGCACAGTGTTGATTGATCGAGACCATAATTAACCTTTATTTAGAATAAACAATAATTCGACCTCCTGATTATAAACATTTACAGCGCGGATGCCTACTTTCTCATGTGAAAGTTCATAAGTTTTGCCACAAAAAAGAGTGGAAGGGCACACAAAGCGACGGTTCACCAAAATCAGGATTTGTAAAGCGATTTTTTAGCGTAAAAAAAGTATTCGGTAGTCGAATTCAAAACACTTTTAGGCTATAATGATCACCCTTGAAGCCATTTATTATTTCATCTATTTTTCAAGGAAAGCTTTCATGACGCGTTTTATATTTGTCACGGGTGGTGTTGTGTCATCTCTCGGTAAAGGAATCGCTGCGGCCTCGCTCGGCGCAATTTTAGAATCACGTGGCCTAAAGGTTACGATGATGAAGTTGGATCCTTACATCAATGTCGATCCAGGCATGATGAGTCCTTTTCAACACGGCGAAGTGTTTGTGACAGAAGATGGCGCGGAAACAGACCTCGACTTAGGTCACTATGAGCGCTTTATTCGTATGACCGCTTCACGCAAAAACAGTGTGAGTGCAGGGCGCGTCTACAAAACCGTCATCGAACGTGAGCGTAACGGGGAATACCTCGGCAATACCGTTCAAGTGATCCCCCATATTACCGACGAAATAAAACATCGCATCACCTCTGTTGCAGAAGGGGCGGATGTGGCGATTATCGAAATTGGTGGAACCGTTGGGGATATCGAATCACTGCCATTTTTAGAAGCGATCCGTCAGCTTAGAACCGAGCTTGGCGTGCGCAGCTCACTCTTTATGCATTTAACGTTGGTGCCCTACCTTCGCGCATCCGGTGAGATTAAAACTAAACCGACCCAACATTCCGTTAAAGAGCTTCGCTCGATCGGAATTCAGCCAGATATCTTAGTTTGCCGTACTGAAGAGGCGCTCCCTCTTGATGAAAAACGCAAGATTGCGCTCTTTACCTCAGTGCCGAATGAAGCGGTTATTTCATGTGTCGATGCCGATTCAATCTACAAAATCCCTCTTCTTCTTCATGATCAAAAACTCGATGATATTGTGCTCGATTTCTTCAATATGGAAGCGCCCGAAGCGGATCTTTCAGAATGGCAGAAAGTGATCGATAATATCGCCTCTGCGACTGAACGGGTAAATATCATGCTCGTCGGTAAATACGTTGAGTTAACCGATACTTATAAATCAGTCAATGAAGCGCTTTTCCACGCAGGAATCAATACGCTTACTGATGTAAAAATCAATTATGTCGATGCGGTTGAGCTTGAAGAGATGGATGAGGCGGCACTTAACGCACGCTTTAAGAATATGCACGCGGTGATCGTTCCGGGCGGCTTTGGTGAGCGCGGGATTGAGGGCAAAATTCGTGCAATTACCTATGCTCGTGAGCACAACATTCCTTTCTTTGGTATCTGTTTAGGGATGCAATTGGCGGTAGTTGAGTATGCGCGCAATGTGTTAAAACTTAAAAATGCGAATTCGACCGAAGTCTTTGGGGATACCGATTATCCGGTAATTGAACTTCTTGCGATGAAAGATGTGGCGGGTGAATTAAAAGGGGAAATGTACCTTGGTTCGCGCGATATCAAATTAAAAGAGGGCTCAAAAGCGGCTGATATCTACGGTAGAACAGACATTACTGAGCGTCACCGTCACCGTTATGGCTTTAACAATCAATTTAAAGATCAATTTAACGACGGGGAATTTATGATTTCCGGCGTTACTGGTGAAAATAATTTTGCCGAATTTGTTGAGCTTAACAGTCACCCATGGTTTGTGGCAACGCAAGCGCATCCTGAGTTTAAATCAAACCCACGGGATGCCCATCCTCTCTTTGTCGCGTTTGTGAAAGCGGCGCTTGAGTACAAACATCAAAAATAATTGAGCGTTGTAATAATGCTTGATTTATATTGAATTGATTCGCCGTGAAGCTTGTTACACTATGAGCTTCACGGTTTTTTTATTGCATTAAATAAATGAGGAGAGAATCAACATGTGGCGCAAATTGAGCGTACTTTTGGTGGGATCTGTGTTGGCAGGCTGCGTGACAACGGATGGCGCATCTGAACGAGAAACGAAAGCCGGTAAAGTACAAGTAGATGATGCGGATGCGTTAGAGGCGGCAGCGAAAGACCATCTTGAATCGTGGCAGTTTTTAGGTGAAAAACCGAGTTTTTGGCGCGGAACTCTGTCCGGGCGATCCTTTAATCTTCAAGCGGTTGGCGTGAGTGAAAGCCGCAGCGTCAATTGGAAGATTCGCACTGAGGGCGAGCGCAAAATCTTCACCACGGCGCGGGGCGATTTAACACTCACCTTTACCAAAAGCACATGTGAGGCGGAAGGGCAACAATATCCCTATACCGCGGTAATTGAAACCCGTCAATTAACTCATAAAGGGTGTGCAATTGATCTTAGTAGCGGGGCCGCGTCTGATGCGATGAAAACGCCGGGAGCGGATTTAGCCATTGGCTCGATTGATCACAGTATGCCGATCGATCCGGTACAAAAAGCGAAAGCGAGTGCAAAGGTTGCGGCACCAACCTCCATTGATGCTACCAATATGAATTGGCAATTTGCCGGTGAAGGGCGTGAGGCGTGGAGTGCGACCATTCGTGGGCGACAGTTTCAATTTAGCAGTATGGCAGCGTCAGAGAGCCGCCGAATGGGGTGGAGCGTCGAGGGCGGAAATCGTCTGCGAGCATCAACGGGGGATGTGGTGATCGATCTGACTAAAACCCGCTGCAGTGCCAATGGTGAGAGCTATCCCTATACGGTGGTACTTAGTATGAACGGATCACGTTATCAAGGATGTGGGAAACAGTAATGAGCCGATTATCAATTATTTTATACGAGCCAGAAATTCCGCCCAATACCGGGAATATTATTCGTCTTTGCGCTAATACCGGAGCGAAACTTCATCTGATTAAACCGCTTGGATTTAAGCTTGAAGATAAGATGCTTAAACGGGCAGGGCTCGATTATCGGGAGTGGATGGATCTACAGGTGTGGGATTCGCTCGATGAGTGTTTGCAAGCAATTGAGCCGACGACCGTCTACGCGATGACGACAAAAGGCAGTCGTAACTTTTTTGAAGCCAATTTCAAAGATGGTGATGCGCTTCTCTATGGACCTGAAACCCGCGGTCTTCCTGCCGATGTTTTAGATCGATTTAGTGGTGAAACGCGGTTACGTCTCCCGATGGCCAATAACGAAGGGCGAAGCCTCAATCTCTCCAATACCGTCGCCATTGGGATTTACGAGGTGTGGCGTCAAATGGGCTTTGACGAGATGCTTTAAATGCAAAAGCCTTCAGGATTGTTGGGAAACTTAGCGTAACCTATCTCAATCGTGAAGGCTTTATACAGCTTACAGACTTATTTTAGCTCTGTCACTTGCGTGGAACGAATTCCGGTAGGATTGCGTTGTGCGCGAATTTTTCGGGCTTGCTTAGGATCGATCTCCAGCGGGCGATAGACCTCAATGCGATCGCCATCTTGCAATTCATAATCATCATTAACGACCTGATTGAAAACGCCATAGACAGGGTTTTCAATCTTCATCTTTGCTTGACGATCAAGGCGAAAAAAGGGGATTGCTTCTTTTAGGGTAATTCCTTGCTGAAATTGCTGAATCTCGCACTGCTGCTCATATTTGAGCGCGAGCGCATATTCCACATTGATGGTGTCGATCTTAGCCATAAATCACCTTTGCGCGCTCACTAAAGGCGACGATCATTGATGAGGCGATGCTTTCAAAAATCGGCGTCAAAACGAGCTTTGCTGGGCCAAAGGCGAAATCAAAATCGATGTTGCAGAAGATCTCAGAGCCTCCTTCGGGGCGATCTTTAAACTCCCAAATGCCGCGGAGATGTTTAAAGGGGCCTTTGACAAGCGCCATCTCAATCCGCTCTCCGGGGATCAATTGGTTTTTGGTGGTGAACCACTTATTTAAAGGGCCTTTCGCCATTAAAATTGAGGCCTGCATCATGCGTTCGGTCTCAATTTCAACACGGCTATTTCTGCACCAAGGCAAGAATTTAGGGTAGCTCGCTACATCATTGACGAGCTGGTACATCTGGTCCGCACTATAAGGTTCGATTTTATTTCGACGAATTACAGGCACAACAATCCTTTGTGTTAATTTTCTGTAGCGTGGGCTATCGCTTGGATAGCAGTGATCGCAATAGTATACACGATATCGTCCACTAACGCACCACGGGAGAGGTCGTTCACAGGTTTGGCAAGGCCTTGTAACATTGGGCCAATGCTCACCACATTTGCACTTCGCTGTACCGCTTTATAGGTGGTGTTTCCGGTATTTAAATCGGGGAAAATAAAGACGGTCGCCTCGCCTGCTACAGGACTATTGGGTGCTTTTTGCTTCCCAACAGATGGCACGCACGCCGCATCAAATTGAAGAGGGCCATCAATGGCAAAATGAGGCGCTTTCGCTTTTGCAAGTTCGGTCGCTTCAGCCACGGCTTCTACCGCAGGGCCTGCGCCAGATACGCCGGTTGAATAGGAGATTAGCGCGACTTTAGGATCAATGCCAAAGGCTTTTGCGGAATCTGCGGATTGAACGGCAATGTCGGCAAGTTGATGAGGCGTTGGCGTTGGATTGACGGCGCAATCGCCATAAACGTGTACTTGATCGGGCATCAACATAAAAAAGATGCTCGAAACAATGCTTGAATGTTTATCGGTACCAATGAGCTGAAGGGCGGGGCGAATGGTGTCGGCGGTGGTGTGTACAGCGCCTGATACAAGGCCATCCACATCCCCTTCGGCAAGCATCATCGTACCAACGACCACAGAATCTTTAAGCGCTTCGCGCGCGGAGACTTCGGTAGCGCCTTTATGTTCGCGTCGTTTAACAAACCCTGTGACATATTTTTCAGCTACCTCTACTGGATCAATAATCTCAATCCCGGTTTCAGGAAGGGTAAGCCCCTCTTTTTCTGCCACGGCTAAAATCGCTGCTTTGTTCCCGAGAAGCACGCAGTTTGCAATGTGTCGCTCGGCGCAAATAATGGCCGCTTTTAAGGTACGTGGCTCATCGCCTTCCGGTAATACAATGCGTTTATTGCCTTCGCGCGCTTTTTTAATTAAACCATAGCGAAATGCGGAGGGCGGTAATCGATCGGAGCGCTCTTCTTGCGCCCGCTCGATAAGCGAGATTAAGCTCATATGGTTTGCAATATGAGTATAGATCGCTTCACGGTTTTTAAGTGCGCCATCTTCCGGAATCATGCCTAGACACTCGAGCGCTTTACCTTCCACGGTCATGCATGCATCGGCGATTGATGTTGGGTTTAAGGTGTCGGTCAGGCGGTTTAATAAGTAACCGGCAAACCAGGTGCAAGAACGCTGATAGAGTCGTCCGTAAAGATCGAGATAGTGGGCAATATTGGCAGGGGTATCGTTTCCGGCATTGCCTGCAAAGATAATCCCTGAGCAGAGTGTGCGTGAGATATCAATATTAAGCGCATTCATAAAGGGGTTGTCCGCGCTTGGAATTAGACCTTCAATCACGACGATATCCACATCACGGCTCGCCTCATCAACTTTTCCCACCACCTCTTCAAGGATGTCATCGTAGCGATTATTGTTGATTAACGTGGTGACATGATGGGTTGAAATGGGGTGCGGTGCCGTGCGATCAAAATGGGTTTTAACGGCTAAAATTGTCGCATCATCGCCTTGGCTAATGGGCTTTACAAAACCGACTTTAAGGCCTTGTTGCTTGAGCGATTCAATGACGGCAAGCGAGATGGAAGTCAGGCTTTGGATGGCGCCGACCGGCGAAATCATAATTGTCTTCATAGGTTAAGCTTCCTTGAGTTCCGCATTTTGTAAAATATCGAGCGTATCGCGAGCGATCATGCCCTCCTCATCGGTACAGACCACTAAAATATCCCCAAAGACGGGGCTCGTGGCGATGGTTCCCTCGTAACCACCAAAACAGCGTAAATTCTCCTCTTCATTGAGTTCGTAGCGCATAAAGGCGAGCGAATCGATCACCTGTTTGCGTACATAACTTGAGTTTTCCCCGATACCGCCGGTAAAGACAAGCGCGTCGAGCCGTTCAAGGGGCACAAGATAGGCGGCAATCTGTTTTGCAATTCGGTATGAGAAGATTTCAAGCGCGAGCGCGGCTTGACGATGCCCTTTTTGCGCGTGCTCTTGCAGTTGGCGGCAGTCGTTTGAAAGCTCTGAAAGACCGAGTAAGCCACTCTCTTTATTTAGAAATTGGTCAATCTCGTCAATACTGTAGTTGAGGTTTTTCTCAAGATATTTAAAAAGACCCGGATCGATCGATCCTGAGCGTGTTCCCATCACTAACCCTTCAAGGGGGGTAAGGCCCATGCTGGTGTCGACGGATTTGCCATCTTTAACGGCGGCAATGGAGGCACCATTTCCAAGGTGCGCGCTAATAATATTGAGCTCGTCCATTGGCTTATCGAGGCGAATTGCTGCTTGTTCAGTGATAAAACGGTGGCTTGTGCCATGGAAACCGTAACGGCGAACATTATATTTGCGATAGATCTCCATCGGCAATCCGTAGAGATAGGCTTTTTCTGGCATGGTTTGATGGAATGCGGTATCGAAAACGGCGACATGAGGATGGTTGGGTAAGACCTCCATCGCGGCTTTAATACCGATTAAGTTCGCAGGGTTATGAAGGGGGGCAAGGGGGTTACAACGCTCGATCGCATCTAAGGTTGCTTGGTCGATTAACACGGAGGATTTAAAATATTCCGCTCCATGGACAACGCGGTGGCCGACCGCATCAATTTTTCCAGAGAGCCCAAACTCTTGCAAGTAAGTAAACATTTTCTTTGCCGCGCCGAAGTGATCGACTTCAACGAGGGATTCTTCAAACTTTTCGCCATGATATTTTACGACGATCTTAGCGTAGTCAGAGCCTAATGGTTCAGCGACGCCCTCTAAAATAGTCTCATTGGTTGAGGCTTTGATTAGGGCAAACTTTAGAGAAGAGCTGCCGCAATTGATCACCAGTGAATGCATAATCACTCCTATTTGTCATTGTTTTTGGTTGAGTGCTCGGTTCTGCTTGCTGCAGAGTTTCATAGGCATACCTAATATAAAATTATTAAAGGATATTGCGTATAAAAGCAAGAGTTGTGCTTGATCTATGTTAGGCGAGCTTAGCAAAAAGGGCATCAAACGATGCCCTTGTGCGATTTTTAGACGATTCCGAGAACCATCAATTATTTTGCGTATTTTCCAGAAAATGGAGTGACCGCCATGTTGCCAAGTTTGATGCGATCTTTCGCATCCATTACTAATCCAAGGCTTGTTTGGTCAAATACTTCATAGATCATAATGGTGCCGAGCGCTTCTGATGGAAGTTTGACTTTTTCGCCGGTGTGCGGATCGTTTACATACTTCTCATTACTCTGAACAAGCAGGGTGTGTCCGCGCTCAAGGCCAGCATCCATGCCACGATCTAATAGAACAGTGTAACGCTTGCTTGCATTTTGGAATGCGTTTGGAAGGTTGATGATTTCAGCTGCAACCCCATGAGGCGCAGGTTTTGGCTCAAAGAAGAAATCAACGCCGGCAGCGGGTTTTTCAATTAACCAGTTACCTGGATTGATGCCGCGACGATTGAGTGATTTAACGATCCCCGTTGAGGTCTCGCCTGATGGATCGATACGTTCGATTACAACTTCTCCTACTTTAATGATCTCTGTTCCAAGTTCAACAGTCCGGTTTTTACCTTTACGGTTTTGCGCGCCACGAACCGCTTTATGGGTTTCACCGCGTTCGTATACATCATAGGTTACGCCGGTTTTAAGTGGTTTGTTGATATAGACACGTTGGTTTTGAAGCGCGATTAAACGATTGTTTTCAGAAGCGATGACATAGGGAAGCGCTTTTACTTCGGCATCGGTAATTACTTTAATGTGCAATAGGGACGATTTAATTTTGTTGTAGCTCACCACAGGAATGCCTAAATCGATCGGCACTTCTTTCATTTCAGGGCTGAGTTTAACATGGCGCATACCGCCTTTTGAGCGCGTGATTGATAGGCGTCCATTTTGGAATGAAATCACATCGCCAGGGTAGATCAGATGAGGGTTTTTAATCTGTGGGTTACTTTTCCAAATTTCACCCCAGCGCCACGGTTCGTTAAGGTACATCCCGGAAATATCCCAAAGAGTATCGCCTTTTACAACCGTATAGGTGGTCGGCGCGTTGGACTTAATGGTTAATGCTGATGCAAAGGAAGATAGCAAAAGCACTAACGAAATAAAAAGAACTCGAATATTCATAGCCAAAATTTATTCCTTAGTTGCACTCTTAAAATTGTTGTAAGATATCATAAATGTAAGTGTATTTATACTACATAGAGAGCAAAGAATCTCGTTTTTAGTATAAAATGGAGGCGGTTTTTGTACTAAATCATTTTTTAGTGCCCCAGATCAGTTTTTTTAATGGAATTAAGTTTAAATATGTCAAAATTAACAGTTATTACTGTACCACATCAGACACTTAGAGAAGTAGCACAGCCGGTGACGGAATTTAACGACGAGTTAAAAACCTTTGCAGACAATATGTTAGAAACGATGTATGCGGAAAAAGGGATCGGTTTAGCGGCAAACCAAGTTAATGAGCTTCGTCGCGTGATTGTAGTCGATGTTTCCGAAGAGCGCAATGAACCGATCGTCTTTGTGAACCCTGAGATTATTGAGGCGACCGATGAGTCCTTAGAATGCGAAGAGGGGTGTTTATCACTTCCGAGCATGTATAGTGGCCCAATTCCCCGCGCGGCGAAAATTAAAGTCCGTGCCCAAGATGTAACCGGTGAGTTTTTTGAGCTTGTAGCGGACGATCTTTTAGCTCGCTGTATTCAGCATGAAATTGATCATCTTGATGGGATTTTATTTATCGATTATCTCTCTCGATTAAAGCAAGAGCGCGTGCTTAAGAAATTAGCCCGTCACCTGCGTGATCTTGAGAAAGAGAAAGAAGCGGTTAACGCATAATAAGCGCATTTAAATGTGCCTACGCCAGCGCGAAATCAGAGAAATAGTTCTGATGGGGGCGATGGCGTTTTTAGTTTTAGAATTTTAGTTTTTCTTTCAAATGGCATAAATAAGTGCCGGCGAAAGACCTGTTTGAAAAGGATAGCATGAGTATACGAGTCATTTTTGCGGGAACCCCCGATTTTTCCGTTCCAACGTTAGAAGTGCTGATTAATAGCCCTGAGATCGAGGTGGTCGCGGTTTACACGCAGCCCGATCGCCCTCGAGGACGCGGGAAAAAAGTTCAGGTAACGCCGATCAAAGCCGTGGCTGAGACTCATAATATCCCCGTAGTGCAACCGTTAAATTTCAGAAATGAGGCAGATATTGAAGAGTTTAAAGCCTTTAATGCCGATTTGATGGTGGTGGTGGCCTATGGAATTATCCTGCCGAAAGCCATTTTAGAGGCGCCGAAATATGGCTGTCTGAATATTCATGCGTCTCTGCTTCCGCGTTGGCGTGGGGCGGCACCGATTCATCGCGCGATCGAAGCGGGGGATGCGAAAACTGGCGTTGGCATTATGCAGATGGATGTTGGCCTTGATACGGGCGATGTGTGGAGCGAAGCGAGCATTGATATTACCGATGAGATGACAACGGGCGCGCTTCACGATGCGCTTAAAGAGATGGGTGCCGAGCTTTTATTAAAGACTATCCCTGCGGTAATTGAAGGTGAGAAATCGCCGACACCTCAACCGAATGAGGGCGTTACCTACGCTGAAAAAATTAGCCGTGAGGAGGCGGAGATTGATTGGACTGAATCACGTGAAACGCTACTGCGTAAAATTCATGCCTTTAATCCGGTTCCCGGGGCGTTTACCCACTTAGGGGAATCGTTTGTTAAGGTGTTTGATGTGCGATTTGCCGAAAGTGATGATTTGGTCGATCTCTCAGCGCTTACATCTGCAACCGCAGGCACGTTATGTGTCATCAATAAACGTCTTTTTGTTAAAGCGTCTGATGGCGTTTTAGAAATTTTAACCATTCAAGCCGCCGGTCGTCGCCGTATGGAAGCAGAGCAGTTTCTCCAAGGAAACGATGTCGATGGCGAGGTATTTAACTAATGAGTTTTGATAAACCAAAATCTTCCCGCAATGCCGGATCAAATCGTAACGAGCGCGGTGAAAATCGTCGCGACAATCGGAGTGGTTCTCGTCGTGATGATCGCCGTGGAGGCGGTTCGAAATGGGGCAGCCAACGAGATAATCAACGCGGCAGACAAGGGGGATTTAATCGAGGTTTCAATCGAAATCGTCCTGTTAGAAAACCTGAACCGGTGAGCGATGTGTTGCCTTTTGAGACGCTCATGACGATTCCGCGCTATGTAGCAGTCCATGCGCTTAGCCGAGTGCTCGGCGGTGATTCACTGGCTGATATTTTAGATCGTGTATCAGAGCAGCTGTCGGATCAAGATCGCCGCTTTGCCCACCATCTTCTTTATGGTGCGCTCCGTGAGTATGATTATCTTGATGATGTGCTCGATGCGCTCCTTAAAACGCCGATTAAAGATCAAGAGCGCGAAGTGCGCGTTGCCCTTATTTTAGCGCTGTTTGAAGTGACCGAGATGGCAACGGCAGATTATGCCGGTGTTCATTCGTGGGTTGAGCTGCTTAAGGGAATGGATAAAGCGTGGGCGACAGGGCTCATGAATGCGATTTTACGCGGTGTGTTACGCGATGGAATGCCTGAGCCAAAAGGACGAGCAGGGCGCTATAATCTGCCCCAATGGCTCACCACCAAATTAGAGAAAAACTGGAAGCGCCCCAATTTAGAGAAAATGAGTGAGACCTATCGCGAACATGCGGTGATGACACTCCGAGTCAATCCACGCTTTTTCACTCGGGATATCTATCTCTTTATGCTGCGCGCGGAAGGGATTGAGGCCTATGCCCATCAATTTGTGAAAAGTGCAATTGTGCTCGATAGAGCGATCAATGTCCATGATCTTCCCCATTTTGATAAAGGCGCAGTAACGGTTCAAGATGCCTCAGCGCAACTCGCGGCTACGCTTTTATCACCTAAAGAAGGGGAGACGATTTTAGATGCGTGCGCAGCACCGGGCGGGAAAACAACCGCACTTTTAGAGCTTGCAACGCCTGAAAAACTGGTCGCGATTGATCAATCGGAGCGCCGCTTAGTGCGGGTAAAAGAGAATATCATTCGTGCAGTCGGTGAATTGCCAGACTATGTTACGATTGAAGCGGCAGATGCCTCGCTTTACGAAAGTGACACGCTGTTTGATAAACTTTTGCTCGACGTACCCTGTTCAGCGACGGGAATTTTGCATCGTCACCCTGATATTAAACGCCTGCGCAAAGAGAGTGATATTGCCGAGCTTGCCAAAACGCAACAGACGATTTTACAACATGCATGGACGTTACTTAAACCCGGTGGTCGCCTGCTTTACGCGACTTGCTCGGTGTTAAAAGAGGAAAATGAAGCGCAGCTCTATCAATTTATGGAAGGCCGGACGGATGCGATCTCGGTGCCGATCAAAATCGATGGGGGCGAGGCGCAACATTACGGGGTGCAGATTCTTCCGGTCTATCTTGATAAAGCCGCGCGAATGGATGGGTTTTATTACGCGCTGTTAGAGAAAAAAGTGTAACGAGGATCACGATGAGAGAGCAGATTAGACAGGGGGTTTTAATGGTCATGCTCTCTCTTTTCGCCTTAAATTTTTTCGCAGTTGCGGCGGAATCGGAGCTTGTGATCAATAGCGTTGAGGCGAAAGCCTTGCCGAAAAACCGCATTCAACTCTCAGCGGATTCAACGATCACCATGAGCCGTGAGCAGATCGACATGCTCTATAACGGAATTCCGCTCACCTTTAATTACGAGCTAAAAGTCTCGGAGCTCTTGGTGTTAGGGCTGACCAATGTGGTGGCGGAACATAAATTTCGTTACGCCCTTAAATATCACGCGCTTTCAAAGCAATTTGTGGTGCGCGATCTGATTAATAATACGCAATCGAGCCATCCGACACTGAGTCTGGCGCTTGCGCAAATTTCTGAAATTCAAAATTTTAAATTTACCCTAGAGCGTGATGAGGATCGGCAATATCAAGGGCTTTTAAAGCTTTGGCTCGATATTGAAGCGCTCCCCGCACCGCTTCGTATTCCGGCCTATTTGTCGAGTCGTTGGGGATTAAATTCGGGCTGGTATCGCTGGAGTGTGCCGTAATGAAACTATTGAAGAAAAACGGATTTGTCCCCTTCTTATTGCTGTCAGTCTTTCTCATTGTGATTTTAGCGCTGATGGCGCGTTCGATGGAATCGGTTGCTCTCTACACAAAAAATTACACCTGGCTTGTGATCGCCGGTGTGGTGCTCTTTTTACTGCTTCTTTTCCAGATTCTCTATTACCTATTGCAACTGGTGTCGAGCGTCCGCAAACGGCGGGTGGGTTCGCGTTTAAATGCGCGGATGATGCTCTTTTTCTCGGGGCTGTCGATCATTCCGATCGTGCTCTTTTTTGTCTTTTCAAGTGCGCTCTTAACACGCAGCATTGATAGCTGGTTTGATGAATCGCTTGATAAAGGCTTTGATGATGCGCTCGCCCTTGCGCAATCGGCGCTGGAAACTCGGCGGCTAGATGCGTTACAGATTACCCAATATGTGGGCAATCGCGTTGCTTATCTCTCCTATTTGGATTTGGCTTATCAAATTGAGAGCCTCCGCTCTGAGGTTAATGCGATGGATATCGCGGTGTTTGATCAGCATGGGCGTTATCTTGCCGCAAGCTCGAAAGATATTAATCAGATTTTGCCAGAACGCCCCGATAACGTTATTTTGATCTCGGTGATGCAGGGCATGGATTATGTCTGGCTTGAACCGCTTGTTAATGGCGATATGCGCGTTCGCGTGATTATTAAAGTGGGGCAGGACAATCCGCGCATTATTCAGGCCTTTTATGAAATTCCACAATATTACACAACGCTGGGCGAATCGACTCAGGAGTCCGTTGAAAAATATAAACAATATAAAGCGCTTCGAGGGCCACTAAAAGACAATATGCTATTCCTGCTCTCGATGGTGACTTTTCTCTCGATTTTACTCGCACTCGGGGGATCATTTTTTGCCTCCCGTCGCCTCGTTAATCCAATTACACGGCTATCGCTTGCGACGAAATCGATCTCTGAGGGGCGCTTTCACCGCACAATTCGCGTTAAATCCAATGATGAGATCGGGTTTTTAACCCATTCGTTTAATGAGATGGTCTTAAAACTGCGGGAATCTCACGATGCGGAAAAAGCTTCCCAACGCCTCCTTGAAGCGCAGAGGGCTTACCTTGCGACGATTCTCTCAAACCTCTCATCGGGGGTTTTGGTGATTAGTAATCGCGGCTATATTCGGACCTTTAATGAGGCGGCGCTGTCGATTTTATCGGTGGATTCTGAGGCGCTCCAAGCGGTTCATGTCTATGAGCAAAAGGCGATTCCAGAGGGGCTTAGCAGCTTTATTGAGACGCTAGTGCAGCTCATTTCGAAAGTGGATACCAAAGAGAATCAGCGTACTGAGATCACTCGCAATGTGAATGGAATGCTCCAGATTTTAACGATTCGCGTCTCAGAGCAGCGCGATTCTGAGGGCGTTTTAATTGGCTTTATTGTGGTGTTTGATGATATTACTCAGCTGATTAATTCCGAGCGGGAAGCCGCGTGGGGAGAGGTGGCGCGCCGTCTTGCCCATGAGATTAAAAATCCTCTCACGCCGATTCAGCTCTCCGCCGAGCGCATGCAACTTAAGCTTGCTGGTAAACTTGATGAAAAATCGGAAGCGCTCGTTGAGAAATCCACCAAAACGATCATCACGCAAGTGAACGCTATGAAAGAGATGGTCAACGCCTTTAGCCAATATGCCCGTGCGCCGAAATTAAATCTCAAACAGCTTGAGATGAACCAGTTTGTGGAGGATGTCTTCTATCTTTATGAGGACTCACTTGCGAAAATTAGTACAAAGCTTATAAAATACCCTACGCCTCTGTATACCATTGGCGATGAAATTCGGTTGCGCCAGCTATTGCACAATCTCTTAAAAAATAGCGTCGAGGCGCTTGAAGAGTCCGGCGCGACCGATGGTGAAGTGGTCGTTTCGCTTGACCAAATTGATGACAAAACGCTCGCACTTTCAGTGGCGGATAATGGGATTGGAATTAGCCAAGAGACCGCTGAAAAGATGTTTGAACCCTATGTCTCTTCAAAAACCAAGGGAACTGGGTTAGGATTAGCCGTTGTGAAGAAGATTGTTGAAGAGCATAATGGATCGATTGCAATCCATTCTGGGGGCGAAAAACGGGGGACCACCGTTGAAGTGCATCTCCCATTACACTATTAGTTAAAAGGTTTTATTAAAATTATGTCACAAAAAGTAAATACCCAGTGGGGTGGACGTTTCTCGGAGAGTACCGATGCCTTTGTGCAGGCGTTCACAGGATCGGTTGATTTTGATCAGCGCATGTATGCCGAAGATATTGCGGGATCGCTTGCGCACGCAGAGATGCTCTACACCCAAGGCATTCTTACGGAAGAGGATTTCAATCTCATTAAAGAGGGATTAGCGGCGGTAAAAGCTGAGATTGAAGCCGGGAATTTTAACTGGTCGATCGAGCTTGAAGACGTTCACATGAACGTTGAGGCGAGCTTAACCGATAAGATTGGCATTGCGGGAAAACGGCTTCACACCGGGCGCTCACGTAATGACCAAGTGGCCACCGATATCCGTCTTTGGCTGCGCAATCAGATCGATCGTGTCGATGCGGAATTAAAACGCCTTCAAGAGGGGATTTTAACCGTTGCTGAGCGTGAATATGACACCATTATGCCAGGCTTTACCCATTTGCAAGTTGCGCAACCGATCACCTTTGGCCACCATTTAATGGCGTGGTTTGAGATGATTAAGCGCGACCGTTCACGTTTTGCCGATTGCCGTCAGCGTATGAATCGCTCACCCTTAGGAGCGGCGGCTTTAGCGGGAACCACCTATCCGATCGACCGTCATTTAAGTGCGAAATTGTTAGGCTTTGATGGACCGACTGAAAACTCACTCGATTCAGTTTCCGATCGTGACTTTGCCATTGAATTTACCGCAGCAGCATCGATTTTAGGCATGCACTTATCACGTTTTTCTGAAGAGCTTGTATTATGGGCAACGCCGGCATTTGATTTTATCAATCTGCCCGATCGATTCTGTACCGGTTCATCGATCATGCCACAAAAGAAAAATCCGGATGTGCCTGAATTAGTGCGCGGGAAAACAGGGCGTCTATATGGCCATCTCTTCTCGCTGTTAACACTGATGAAGAGCCAGCCGCTTGCGTACAATAAAGATAACCAAGAAGATAAAGAGCCGCTCTTTGATACCGTTGATACGGTGCTTGGTTCCGTGCGCGCCTTTGCTGATATGATTCCGGCGATCTCAAGTAAAAAAGAGAATATGTACAACCGTACGAAACTTGGCTTTGCCACTGCAACCGACCTTGCCGATTACCTTGTGCGTAAAGGCATGCCGTTCCGTAACGCTCACGAAGTGGTGGGAAATGCAGTGCGTTTAGGCGTCGATACAAAACGCGATTTAGCGGAGATGAGCCTATCTGAACTGCAAGGCTTCTCGGATTTGATTGGCGATGATGTCTTTGATTATCTCACGCTTGAAGGCTCGGTTGCTGCCCGTGATCACTTTGGTGGTACGGCGCCCAAACAAGTGTTAGCTGCCATTGAACGTGCAAAAGAGGCGATCTAAAAACGGTCGATCTGACAAAATCATAGAGAACTTAACGCATCTTTCGGGGTGCGTTTACTTTTTGCGATATAATAAAAGATTGGGTGTGCGTGAGTGGTTACCTCACGCATAAAATGAGCAATAAACGCGGAGGAATAGATGCGGACGTGGCAATTGTTATGCGCCGGAGTAGGGGCGCTGATTTTGATGGGGTGCAGTACGAAAGAGCCTCATTTTAGTGAGCCAAAATCGATGAAGCCGATGGTGACGTTTTGGGAAGATGTCTACTCAAAATGGGATGAAGATACCGTTATTTTTCACGATCATACCTATATGGATCTTGTCTACGCGGCGGAAAAACTGCCTCGTTCTGAGAAGGTGGCGATTAGCCAAAAACGTGACGCGCTCTATAACACTCTATTAAGTTTAGAAGAGAAACAACACTCGAAAATTCCCCTAACACCGGACGAAGCGAAACTATTAAAGCTGATTAAATCGAAAGGGCATGGCGATAAACTCGATGGCATTGCCGATCGATTACGCACACAGCGCGGCCTGAAAAATTCCTTTAAAGCGGGATTAGAGGAGAGTTATTACTATCTCCCTCATTTTGAAAAACTCTTTGAAGAGGCCGGATTCCCCAAAGAGCTTGCCTATCTACCGCACGTTGAATCTTCGTTCCAAAATCATGCTCGCTCAACGGTGGGCGCGGGTGGTATGTGGCAATTTATGCCGCGTACCGCGCAAAGTTATATGCCGATGTATCGCGGAACCTACGATGGACGTTTTGACCCATTTGTAGCAGCGAAAGGGGCAGTCAATTATTTAAAAGATTCTTATACAGTAGCTGAATCGTGGCCGCTTGCGATCACGTCATACAATCATGGTTTGGGCGGCGTTTTAAAAGCGCGTGATGCCCATGGCGATGATATCGGGGAGATTGTGTGGAACTATAAAGGGGATCGGTTTGGCTTTGCCTCACGAAACTTTTATGCTGAATTTTTAGCGGCGAAGAAGATTGCAAAATCTCCAGAACGCTATTTTGCTGATATTAATCCAAAACACTATCCCGCGATTGAGGGGATTCGCTTAACAAAACCGATGACGGTGCAAGAACTCTCATCAAAAATCGGAATTGAGGATGCGGAATTGATTCGTTTAAATCCTGCGTGGCTTGCCAATATTCGCAATAATCGCCGCGTCATTCCCCCACAAACCGATATTTGGGTGCCGAAAGGGACGCACATTCAATTAGCCGATCGCTCATTTTATGAGCCTGGGGATTTCCACGATCTGTAATTGGTATGCTCTATTCATATGCATTAATCGCCCTGTGAGCTCGCTTACGGGGCTTTTTTATGGTCAAACGGGATGGAAAGATTGGCAGAGAGGCGTTCAATCGAGTACACTTTAAATTCATTGTCTGCCACGATTTGTGGCGATCGTTTATCAATAGAGGATAGAATTTTCATGAAGATAGAACTCTCCAAACCTTTTTTTGTAGAGACGCTCTGTATTGTCGGGATTGGCTTGATCGGCGGGTCGCTCGCTAGAGCGCTCAAAAGCGCTAACGCAGTGGGAAAAGTGATCGCCTATGATGCCAATGAAGAGGCGCTGTCGAAAGCGAAAGAGTTGGGAGTCGCAGATGAGATCTATACCGATTTAGCCGAAGCGGCGGCGCTCGCTGACATTATTGTGCTCGCAACGCCGATCACCGTTATGGCGGAGGTGATGGCGACCATTATGCCGGTGGTAAAACCGGCGGCGGTAATTACCGATGTGGGCTCAACGAAAGGCTCGGTAGTGCGTGATATTGAGGCACGATTGGGGGAATTGCCAGGACGATTTGTCCCCGCTCACCCCATTGCCGGGACGGAAAAGCATGGCGTTGAAAACAGTTTTGATACGCTCTATCACGGGCGCCGTACGCTCATTATTCCGCATATTAATAACAATCATGAAGCGGTAACGATCATTCGCGATATGTGGAAAGCGGCGGGCTCAATCACCGAAGAGATGGGCGTAAAACATCATGATCAGGTATTGGCGGCAACCTCGCACATTCCCCATCTATTAGCCTTTAGTACCGTCGATACGCTCGCAAATTTAGACGATCGGGCGGAGATTTTCCGGTTTGCGGCAGGGGGCTTTCGTGATTTTACTCGTATCTCAGCATCAGACCCTGCGCTCTGGGCAGACATCTGCCTGCAGAACCGCGAATCGATTTTGGAAGTTCTGGTGGCCTATCAGAAAAAGCTTGATACCTTAAAAGAGGCGTTAGATGAGAAAGATCGCGATACCATTTTAGAGATCTTTTCTCGGGCAAAACATGCGCGCGATAATTTCTATCAAGAGCCGGTTAAAAACTGCCAGGATTAACTCCTAAGCCATGTAAAAAATAAAAGAATATCGTATTAACAAGATAATACGGCGATTTTATAACAATTAAGAAAAGGCTTAATAATCTTTTTTGTGCTGATCGCAAAGAAAAAAGCACCCGCGTTTAGAACGACAGGGTGCTTTTTATAATCCGCTTGGGATGTTTTGAGGTTGAAATTAAAATCAGAGCCTCGTCTTTTTCGGCCCATTCACATGTTATTTACATAGTTACTAAAGATCAGCTCGGTGGCCTCTTTATGGTGCTGGATAAAGACCTTTTTAGCGCGATCAAAGTTGCGATTGCGGAGATGTTCAACAATTGAAAAGTGCTGATCAAGCGCCTTACGAAGAACCTTTTCCCGGCTCTGATGCTTCATATAACTCTCATGTTGAATAAAGTTGATCGAGACATAGTATGAGGGATACATATTGGTTAAAACGCGACTATTAGCGGCTTTAACGAGCTCGAAATGATAGAGATAGTTGTGCTGTGAGATATGATTAAGATCGTCAAGATCGATCACCATCTGTTGGGCGTGATATTCCATCTTATCTAAAATGTCGGTGAGATCTTCGTTGTCTTCCACTTTTTCTAGTGCACGCACTTCGATATAGCGTTTAAAGGCATAAAGATCGAGGATCTCTTCGAGGTTGTGTTCATATAAAAATGTGCCTCGGTTCTCAATTTTATGGGCCACCCCTTCAGTAATGAGCATCAAAATTGCTTCACGAACCGGCGCACGGCTCACTTTCAATTTTTTCGCATAGACCTCTTCGGTAATCTTCTCACCAGGCTTTAATTCGCCATTTAAAATATCTTCGAGAATCGAATTTTTGATCTGTCCCGGCAACGAAATATATTGATTCTGTTCCATCAAGATAGGGTGTTTAATTTTGCCTTCGCGTACCGTATTAGTTTTTTCCTCTGACATATTCGTACTGTTTCCATTTTTTGCAATCGGTTTCAATAGACTCCCGTCTACCACATTTGACGACTGTATTTATTGTTATATCCGCTCACGATAAACGAGAATTAAGTGGGCGATTGTAATGTACGTCAAATTGTCGCCATTTTACCCTAATTTACCCAAATAGTGTAAGAGGCTTACACTATTTTACGTTCAAATATTGATCATTTTCAGGTAATTCCTCTAAATGTGATGCTTCAATCACCGATTTTACGAATTGATCATAACGGTAGGCTTCCGCAATCGGTACTAATGGGTAGCGTTCAGGTTTACGTTTCTCTTTTTCGATCTGCGCCTCTTCGATCTCGCCAAGGAGCACCTCTTTAATCTGTTGTGCCTCTTCGTTTTCCATATATTCTTTCACGGTATCTTCATCGATACGGGGGTCAAGCGCGGCTGAGATCGGCGATGTATGGCCATCGGGCATAATAACGTGGGGAAGGGCTTCTTCCGGGGCTTTTTCAAGACGGCGGCTCGCTTTAAGAAGGTTGAGCCCAATCACGCTAAAGGCACCAAAGAAGAAAAAGAGATAAAGCCCGGTACCGCCAAAGCGTTGCATAAAGTAGCTCGCAATGAGGGGGCCAATCCCGGCGCCAATCCCAAAGAGCACCAGTAAAATCGCACTTAACGAGACCCGCTTTTCCGCGCTGACGTTGTCATTTGCGATCGCTACAGAAAGTGGATAGAGGGTAAATAAGAGGGAAGCGGCCACAATGCCTAAAAACAAAATGAGGTAGAGAGGTAGCGGAATATGCAAAATCGGAAGGTTCATCGCCAGCGTTAATCCTGCAATCAAAAGCGAGATAAAGGTGATCAGACGCAGACGATTCACGCGATCCGAGAGATAGCCAAGAGGCCACTGAATTACAAAAGCTGCGCCGATACAGAGCGCCATATAAACCCCGGCCTCTTGCGTTCCAAGCTCCATACGGCTTGCAAAGAGTGGCCCCAATCCATAAAAAGAGCCGGTCAACATGCCAGCAACGGCGGTAATGATTAGTACCTGCGGAATTTGGCGGATAAAGTGAAAAATCTGTAGAGGTGCCGCTTTAAGGGGCGTTGGGTGAATGGCGCGGGTGACGGCAAGCGGAATAAGGCAGAGCGAAAAGAAGATCGATACAATCATTAAAATCCGCACATCGATCGTATCAAAGAGCAGAAATACCAATTGGCCGAGCATCATCCCTAGATAGGTCGCCGCCATATAAAAGGCAAAGACGCGCCCGCGATTTTCAGGTTCCGCCTGATCGTTGAGCCAGCTTTCGATCACCATATATTGGCACATCATCACTAGCCCCGTAATAAAGCGAATCGCAATCCAAAAGGGGATGTAATCGATGAGCGCAATCATCAACACAGCCGCCGCCGTAACGCCCGATGCGGCGACATAACTTCGGATATGCCCAACGCGCGCAATCAATTTATGTCCAAACTTAGCGCCGATCACAAGGCCGGCATAATAGGCGGTGGTGAGGCTACTAATTAAGAGCTCACTCACCTCTTTTTGGCCAAGATCGAGGGCAAGATAGGTGGTTAATAGACCATTACCAAACAGCATAAAAAGCGTGGCAATGTAGAGCGAAGAGAACGTCGCGAAGAGTTTCATAAAAGTCGGCGGGCTCCTTAAATCGAGGGGTTGAAGCAAACACAGTGCCCATCGATTTAACGAGGTGACGGGCACGAGGTCTCATTATTGTAGCGCGGAATCGGAAATATTTTAAATTTCAAATTGTTAAGCTCTGCAAACATCGGCTTTACTCATTTACTTTCAGGCGATTATCTTCCATCGCGAATGGCGCATTAAATAAATTAAATGAGATTCATTGCTATTTGTATTGACAACTCAAGCAGAAATGTTAATAATTCTCATTACCGTTAATAGAATGTAAAACGGAACGAATGTTTCATCTTTTATTAGGAACCTAAATAGGAATCATTATGTTGACTGGTCAGCAAACTCGAATTCATAAAGCGCCGGTGATCCTCGCGATTTTAGCGGTATCGCTCTTTCATGGCGGGGTGATTTACGGCTTTACCACGATGTCACCGTTTCATCAGGAAGAGGTGGTAATTTCCACCAATCCTTCTGGGCTTGTGATGCATACTATTACGCTTGCGGGCGTTGATTCGGCCGATGAGATTACCCATCAACATGATGATGAAGAGCTCCTTAATGAGGCAAATCCAGAGGAGATGCGTGAGGATGACATGCCTCCTTTGGAGGAGCTTTTACCGGATGAACCAGAAGAGCCTGAAGTGATCGATGAGCGAGTCGATGAGACGCCGCCGGAGCCGATTAAAGAGCCTGAGCCACTGCCTGAACCAGAACCGGTGATCGAGCCGAAAAAAGAGGAGATCATCACAACGGAAAAACCGACGCCTGAAGCGCCGAAAGTGGTGAAGCCAAAACAGGTGGTGAAAAAGGCAGAGCCGAAACCTAAAAAAGCGCAACCTAAACCCAAAACGGAGCAAAAACGCCAATCCAAACGGGTGGAAAATCGCGTGATCAGCGTCTCTGAAATGAAACTTCTCAATCAGCCCGCACCCAACTTTCCGCGAGCAGCAAAAATGCGCCGTATGTCGGGCGTGGTGAAACTTATCTTAAAAGTTGATGAGCGGGGACATGTGGCCGATGTGCATCTTGCGCGATCATCAGGGCATGATATTTTAGATAAAGAGGCGATTCGCGTTGCCAAACAGGTGCGTATGAGGCCCTATATTGTCAACGGGGTGGCGCAAGCGATCTCGGTGAGTACCGAATATGAATTTAAATTACAGCGCTAACCTGTGCTTTAATTAACTGATTAATGAATCGATCAACCGATCAAAAACCAACCATTTTTAGTTTTACCATTATTTTTACTTAGGAACCCCTTATGCAACCAGAAGTCGCAACCCTTGGATTTGAGCACTTTATCGCTCAATCAGATATTGTTACTAAATTTCTTTTTATCGTGTTGATCGCGATGTCGGTGATTTCGTGGCTTATCATTTTTCTAAAAAGCTTCCAAGGCTTGTATGATCGCTCGCGTACCAAGCGTTTTTTAATGCGTTTTTGGCATGCCCGTTCTGCGGATGAAGTGGCGGAGTATTTAAAAGAGCACTCGGCGGATAACTATCATGAAGTGCTGGCCGATGCGGGATTTGATGCGGTTGCGCACTATAAAGCCCATGAAGGAACGCTCCTTAAAAATTCCGGTTCCATTGATGATATTGTTACGCGTACTCTGCGTACAAAGCTCGATGAGATTCAGCTTCGCCGTGAAAATGGGGTAACAGCCCTTGCGTCAATTTCAGCGACGGCACCCTTTGTCGGACTCTTCGGGACGGTGTGGGGAATTTATCACGCGTTAATTGAGATTGGCTCAACGGGCGCGGGTACGATCGATAAAGTCGCAGGCCCTGTCGGTGAAGCGCTTATTATGACCGGTGTCGGGCTTGCCGTTGCGATTCCGGCGGTTTTAGCGCATAGTTGGATCGCGCGCCGAAATCAGGTAAAAATGGGCTCACTCGATGCCTTTGCCTTTGAGCTGTTAAGCGTTCTTGGTACCGGGAAATCGGTAGCTGAGCAGAAAACCACCCAAGGGGGAGAGTAAGATGTCCTTTGGTCGTTTACGCGGTGAGAGCAGTGCGCCGAAGGCGGAGATCAATATGATTCCGCTCATTGACGTGATGCTCGTCCTGTTGGTGATCTTTATTTTAACGGCGCCTCTTGTGACGCAATCGGTGCAATTGACCTTGCCGGAAGCGGTGGATCTGAAAGAGAAGAAAGAGAGCATCGAAGAGAAAAAGCCCATTATGGTGGCGATTAATGGCGAGGGCGAAATTTTCGTGAATGAAGAGCTTGCGGAGAATGAAGAGGCGATGCTAACGCTGCTTGGCTCGGCGAAGATGGCATTTGATGAAACCCATCCCGGTGAGCGCCCAATGGTGCAACTCCATATCGATACCAAAGTGCAATATGAGGTGGTAGCAAAAACGATTACCGGCCTCAGTAAAGTGGGCTTAAGTAATATCGGCTTTGTCACGCTCCCCGATGAGGAGTAGTCGCTTCAAAAATTTCACGATCTTTAATTGATCAAAGAGAAAAGACTCATCTACGGATGAGTTTTTTATTGTCCGAGATTTATCCCTCGTGATGTTTATACTGACTTTGTAGTAAGATCATAAAAGTGAACCGTTTAGGCGTAAATCAGAAAAGGGTTAAAGGGTAAAGTTACCGATGCAGGAGCGAGAGAAAATTAGTTGGGAGTTTCAGTTCTTGGAAAAAGTGGATGGGCCGGAATTTTCTGGGGAATCCTCCTTTCCGCGTTATCAAGAGATCCCCAATACTGTGCCTTCAGCGCGGGTAGCGCGGACGCTTTGCCATAAAGTTGTGCACGTTGACACGCTCTATCAAACGGCGCTAACACGCTTTAGTGAGTATCAAACATCGCCCACAGAAAATGCGCTCTATCAATATGGATTTGCGCTCGATGGGCTCATTCTCTTTATGCGCAATATTCTCGATACCTTGGTGCAACTCACCTTTTTACTCACCAATCATGAGGATCTGCTTCGCGATCCCCATATTAAATTTAATGAGATTGGTAAATTTTTAAATCTACCGACGCTAGAGACCGATATTCAGCGGGTATTGGTTGGTGACGGGGATCATTATCTGCGCGACCCCAATTATGTGCGCATTGTGCGGGAAGTGATTTCGCGTAATGGGAAAGTGGCGGAGATGACGATCGAAGCGAATCACGCCCGCGGTTTTTTAGATGTGATCAATTCGCTCTCGAACAGTTTTAAACACTCCTTTATTCATGATGGGCTGTTTGGGGAGTCGGTTAATCGTGTAGAGCCCCGAGTGACGAGCTGTTTTGTAAAGTTTAATGCCTTTTATGAGCCACACATCTATCACGACCATCATCTAAAGGATCTCTATCTTGGATTTCAGAGTGAAGTAGTGCGTATTTTAGAAAATCAGCGCCGTTATTCTGTTTTATAGCACGGTTATGAGGGGCAACATGAGCGCTAAAGTTTAACTTCCAGCGACATCATATGGGGCGTAAAGCCTTCCTTTTTATAGAGCGCTTTAGCGGCCTCATTATTGGCTAAGACCGAGAGCTGGAGGCGTTCAAGTAACCGTTCGCGGCACCACGCTTTGGCCTCAGCAATTAGCGCCGTGCCGACTCCTTGATGACGATATGTTTCGGTAATGACAAGATCTATAATATAGCCGTAGCGAAGCGGGACAAAGGTGTTATAAGGCGGCGTCGTACGCTCGGCAATTAATGCAAAACCGATCACCTCTTCACGCGGAGGCTCGGAAGTGTCGCCTTGTTTGATCGCAAGGAGAAAGTCCGCGTTGGGATTTTGAATCTTTTGGCGAATAAAGGTTTTGTCTTGCGATGCCCTTTGAAAATGCTCCGGATCGAGCGTTGCCATCACATCAAAAATCTCACGGTAGAGCGCCACAATCGCTTTGACATCTTTGTGTCGAGCGGGGCGAATGGTGAGCGGTGGCGTATCAGGCGGTTTAGCGTTCATTTGGGGAATTAAAAGAGATTGTCGATCACTTCAGAGATCTGCGCAACGCCAATCGCTTCCATGCCGGCAATCGGTTTTTTCGGGAGATTGGCTTTAGGCACAATGGCGCGTTTAAAACCGTGTTTGACGGCCTCTTTAAGGCGCTCTTCACCGTGTGGAACAGGGCGAACTTCGCCGGATAACCCAATCTCACCAAAGACGATTAGGTCCGATGGGAGAACTTTGTTTTTAAAGCTCGAATAAGCGGCTGCAATGACCGCAAGATCAGAGGCGGTTTCGGTCACCTTCACGCCACCAACCGCGTTGACATAGACATCTTGATTGCTCATCGCGATCCCTGCGTGACGGTGAAGGACGGCTAGTAGCATCGTCAGGCGATTTTGCTCAATCCCGAGTGTAACTCTTCGAGGGTGACCGCCAAAGGATTCATCAACAAGTGCCTGAATTTCAATTAAGAGCGGGCGCGTTCCTTCGCGGGTGACCATAATCACGCTTCCCGCGCCAAGCTCATCAAAACGGGAGAGAAAGATCGCAGAGGGGTTATTAATGGGGCGAAGCCCAAGATCGGTCATGGCAAAGACGCCGATTTCGTTCACTGGTCCAAAGCGGTTTTTATAGGAGCGCATAATGCGAAAACGCGAATCCACTTCCCCTTCAAAGTAGAGTACTGCATCCACCATATGTTCGAGTACGCGCGGGCCGGCAATGGAGCCATCTTTCGTCACGTGGCCGACCAGAAAGATCGAGGTGCCGGTGCGTTTGGCAAAGCGGGTTAAAAGCGCGGCACTCTCCCGTAATTGCGCGACATTTCCAGGTGCTGAGGTTAGATTTTCGGTAAAGATGGTTTGAATTGAGTCAACCACCATCACATCGGCTTTTAGGGGCTCTGCAGTATGGAGAATTTTCTCAACGGAGGTTTCCGATAAGAGCTGGAGTTTATCCCCTTTTAATTGGAGACGCTCGGCACGAAGGGCGATTTGGCTCGGGGATTCTTCGCCGGTGACATAGAGAACATTTTGCCCTGTTTCGCTTAAGTGAATCATGGTTTGCAGTAAAATCGTTGATTTCCCGATCCCCGGGTCGCCGCCAATTAATACGACCGATCCATGAACAAGGCCGCCGCCTAAAACGCGGTCGAGCTCGTTGAGCCCTGTGGTAAAGCGGGCGTAGGTCTCTTTTTTCACCTCACTTAAGAGCTGAACGCCGGCAGTGCCAGAGGTGCCTGCGTAGCCGGAGAGACGATCGGGCACTTTGGTGGTGGAAACGGTCTGTTCTTCAATGGAGTTCCATGCTTTACAGTCGAGGCATTGGCCCGACCATTTCGGGGCGATGGCGCCACATTCTCGGCAAACAAACTGGGTTTTCACTCGGCTCATAGGTCTCTCTTTTTTAGTGGATGAAAGGGGCTTTAGTATAGCGCGTTTCCCTTATTCATAAAAATAGGCATAAAAACAGGTGTAAAATAGGGCGGGGAATGGCAATAAAATAGATTAGGATTGATCGCCCCAGATCGATTTTAAAAAGGCTTTACGTAAACCGCTCGATAGGGCGTAGCGTGCCGGATCTTTTTTATAAAAGGCTTGATGATACTCTTCGGCGGGGTAAAAGTGCTTTGCTGGCTCAATGGTAACCACGATCGGATCACGGTAGATTCCCGAGTGTGCAAGTGCTTCTTTACTCTTTTCAGCGAGGGTTTGTTGCGTTTCATTGAGGTAAAAAATCACAGGGCGATAACTCTCTCCGCGATCTTGAAATTGGCCAAAGGCATCGGTGGGATCAGTTTGTTGCCAATAGATCTCTAAAAGCGTCTCATAGCTAATTTTGCTTGGATCAAAGATAATCTCAACCGCTTCTGTGTGCCCGCTACCGCCCATGCAGACCGTTTCATAGGTAGGATTTTCCGTATGGCCACCGGTATAGCCTGAGAGGACCGATTCAACGCCCTCCATCGTCTCAAAGGGTTCGACCATGCACCAAAAGCATCCGCCGGCAAAGATTGCACGCTCTAACATTCTATTCTCCTTGGGGTTTGTTTCATTGTATGAATTGTTCATGATGAATCTCTTCAAGAATTAATGTAGCACAGGGCAGGAATATGACAGGCATAAAAAAGGAGTGTCATCTAAACAATGAAACACTCCTTTTAATCAATTGGGTTTGATCGGGCTGAATTAAAGCCCCATCTTTAAGCTCGCTTCAATAAAGGGATCGAGATCCCCATCGAGAACCGCTTGGGTATTACCAGTTTCGTGCCCGGTACGCAGATCCTTAATGCGCGCCTGATCGAGCACGTAAGAGCGAATTTGGCTTCCCCAACCCACATCAGCTTTAGTGTCTTCAAGGGCACTTGAAGCTTCCGCACGCTTTTGCAATTCAAGCTCATAGAGTTTTGAACGAAGTTGCGCCATAGCGGTATCACGGTTACGGTGCTGTGATCGGTCGTTTTGACACTGGGTCACAATGCCGGTGGGAATATGGGTAATTCGCACCGCTGATTCCGTTCGGTTAACGTGCTGACCGCCCGCGCCCGATGCGCGATAGACATCGATTTTAAGATCCGATGGATCGATTTCAATGTCGATATTATCGTCAATTTCAGGGGAAACAAACACAGAGCAAAATGAGGTATGACGCTTGTTATTGGAGTCAAAGGGCGATTTTCGTACTAAACGATGCACGCCCGTTTCGGTTCTGAGCCAACCATACGCATATTCACCAATAAATTTAATGCTCGCCGATTTAATGCCGGCCACATCCCCATCGGATACCTCAAGCACCTCTGTTTTAAAACCTTTATCTTCACCCCAGCGCAGATACATTCGCAAAACGATCGAGGCCCAATCTTGAGCTTCCGTTCCGCCGGCTCCGGCTTGGATATCGATATAGGCATTCGCGCTATCCATCTCACCGCTAAACATGCGTTGAAACTCAAAGCGCTCGATGAGTTTGGTGCACTCATCAAGATCGAGAGCGATCAATGAGACCGCTTCCTCGTCTTCTTCCATTTTGGCAAGGTCCAATAGATCTTTTGAGTCAGTAAGACGGTCGCGAAGCGCTTCCATGCCGCTCACAAAATCATCGAGTCTTGCTCGTTCTTGCCCAAGTTCTTGGGCGTGTTCAGGATTATCGTTCCAAATATTGGGATCTTCTAGCTCCATTAAGACTTCATCAAGGCGCTCCTTTTTTTGATCGAAGTCAAAGATACCTCCGAAGTAGGGAGGCGCGTTCAGTTAAGTCATCAATGATATTATTTAAGCTATTTACTTCTTCCATGGAACGATAATTCTTCTCTATTTAAAAACAGTTCAATTGTGTGAACTTAGATGCGTTTTACCACACCTTCAACAAAATCCACTAATTGAGCTTTGCTTAAAAGACCGGCGTGTTGTGCTTCAACGTTTCCTTTGTTGAACACATAAAGTGCTGGAATCGCGCGGATTTGGTATTTGATCGCCATTTGCTGATTATTTTGTACGTCAAATTTAACCACTTTTACTTTACCTTGATATTCGGCAGCAAGCTCTTCTACAAGTGGGCCAAGCATACGACAAGGACCACACCATTCTGCCCAAAAGTCTACTAATACAGGAAGATCTGAATTAAGAACTTCTGCTTCAAAAGTTGCGTCTGTCGCGTGTACTACGTGGCTCATTATATATACTCCTATTGCGTTTTTAAATTACGATTTGGTTTTTTTGATGTAAAATAAGATAATGTATGTTTTATTTAACCCGATTGAGGGGTAAATAACAAGCGAAAGCATAGATTAAATCTTTCAACGACAACAATAGTATATTTTTATAGAAATTCGAATAAGAGAGCATTTTTAGGTCATTTAATATGGGAAAACCACACTTAACTTCCACTAAGTTTTCAGATTTAGATCTTCACGATTCACTGAAAGAGAGCTTAGAGGATAATCAATATGAATACTGTACAGCGATTCAAGAAAAGACTCTGCCTAAGCTCTTAGCGGGAAAAGATATCACAGGACAAGCACAAACTGGAACCGGTAAGACAGCAACATTCCTTCTTGCAACGCTCAATCACTTGATGACGGTGCCCGTAGCGAAAAATAAAAAAGGTCCTTTTGCTCTCATTATGGCGCCGACGCGCGAACTTGCAGTGCAGATCCACGAAGATGCAGAGATGCTCGGGGCATATACCGGGCTCAAATTTGCACTTTTATATGGCGGTGCAGGCTACGGCAAACAAAAGGCAGAGCTTGAAGCAAATGCCGATGTTGTGATCGGAACCGTCGGGCGTATTTTAGATTTTTACAAGCAACGTGAGCTCAATCTTCGGGATATCGAAGTCTTAGTCTTAGACGAAGCGGATCGTATGTTTGATCTTGGCTTTATCAATGATGTGCGCTATTTAGTACGTCAAATGCCATCGGCGGAAAAACGCCGTAACATGCTGTTTTCAGCGACATTCTCACAGCGGGTTTTAGAGCTCGCTTATGAATATATGAACGATCCTGAAACGATCAAGATCGAGCCTGAGCAAGTTACCGGCGATCGCATCGAGCAGGTGCTTTATCACGTCTCTAAAGATGAAAAACGCCAATTACTGTTTGGCCTTTTAAAACGTGAAAATCCCGATCGCGCCATTATCTTTGTAAATACCAAGCGCGAAGCCGATGATCTTTACGCTTATTTAGGCGCCAATGATTATAAGGCGGCGGTCTTATCGGGCGATATTCCACAGCGTCGCCGTGAGAGCCTTTTAGAAGACTTTAAAGAGGGGAAACTCTCGATCATGGTGGCAACGGATGTCGCAGCGCGAGGACTACATATCGAAGGCGTAACGCACGTCTTTAACTATGATCTTCCACAAGATGTGGAAGATTACGTTCACCGTATCGGCCGTACTGCGCGAGCAGGAGCGACCGGGCGAGCCATTAGCCTTGCGTGTGAAGAGTATGTCTATTCACTTCCCGATATTGAAGAGTATATTAAAGCGCCGATTCCGGTGGAAACGATTGATGATGGGCTCTTAGTTGAGCTTGTTGAGCCAAGTCGTGAAGAGCGTCGCCGTAGCAATAATCGTCGTAATAATCAGCGCAATGATCGAAACGACCGCAATGATCGTGGCAATCGCAACAATCGTTCGCGTCGTCCACGTCGTGATAATGCGCAACAAGAGAGTGGCCAGGATAATCGAGGCAAAGATCAAGGGCAAAATGAGGGGCAACCTCAACCGGCTCAAAACGATCAACGCCAACAGGATCAGCGTCAACAAGGTCAATCACGAAACGATGAGCCTCGCAACGATCATAATCAAGGCAATGAGGGAGAGGGCGGATCAGAGAATCAAAATCGCCGTCGCCCGAATAATCGCCGTCGTAATAATAATCAAAATCGTCGCCGTCCCAATAACCGTCGTCGTGGCCCGCGTAAAAGCAATGCCGACAACGCAGGTGGTGGCGAAAAAAGCGATTCATAAGTACGAATCGTTCTAAACTGTAAAAAAGCGTAACGCCTCAATGTTACGCTTTTTGCTTAAGTGTTGGGGAGTTGCTAGGTATCAAAGCACGGTAACGCTCCCCAAGTTAGGATAAGGTAATCCATTCAAATAAAAGGAATGCAACCAATGATCAAAAAAATCATGATGATGGTAGGCGGACTCTTGCTCATTACAGGATGTATGACAAATGCCGATCTGCCGGAAGATCAGCAAAAATCGTTCTCAGGGAAGGCGAAAGTCGAATCGGTGATCGTTAAAGAGGAAGGTTATAAGGAAGTGGGCGTTCGTTCCGCAAAAGGTGAATATATCGTCGTGGTCGTGCCAGAAGAGACGATGGTGTTTCCCGAACAGATGGTACGGGTGAATAAGCGCAGTAGCGGTTTTGGAACAGTCACTCCAAGTTAATTATTGGGTGAAAATACCAATATAGATGAGATTGAATAAAAAGCGTCGTTAATGGCGCTTTTTTTATGGCACAATATTGGCACGATAATATAGGTAAAGTCGATCCGGGAGGAACCATGGTGACCACAAACGAGCTTCCATATCCAAATGAGGCTGAACTTGCGCACACAACCAAGATGGCGCGTTTTTTAGTATCTTATATTCAAGAAAAGGGCGGACAGATCTCGTTTGCCGATTTTTTTGAGCAGGCGCTCTACCACAAAGAGTATGGTTATTACACCGGTGCTCTCCCGATTTTTGGTACCGAAGGGGACTTTATTACCGCACCACTCGTTTCGCCTTTTTTCAGCTATGGGCTTGCCAATCAAGTGATTGAGGTGGCGGAGAATCTCGGGGGCGTATACGATATTTTAGAGATTGGCGCCGGAAGTGGGGTGATGGCTGCGGATGTGTTAACTCATCTTAAAAAGCACGATTGTTTACCTCAAAAATATCTCATTTTAGAACGTTCTCCTCATCTTAAAGGCGAACAACATGCTCATCTGTTAAAAACTCACCCTGATCTCATCGATCGAATTGAGTGGATTGATGAGGCGCCGAGCGAGAATTGGCGGGGCGTTCTGCTTGCTAATGAAGTGATCGATGCGCTCCCGGTAGAGCGGTTTCGCTTTGAAAATGGCAAGCCATATTATGTGGATGTGGCGCTTAATATCGATCAAGCAAACGAATCGGTTTCACTTACGCCAACGCTACGAGAGAGTGATGAAGCGCTCAATCAATTTATCGCCGAACTTGCCGAATACGAGATCACCTTTAACGATGGGTTTGAGAGTGAATATTGCCCGCTGCTACACGATTGGCTTCCGGAAGTAACAAAAACGCTTACTGAAGGGGTGGCGCTCTTTATCGATTATGGTTATGACGAGGCGGAATATTATCGCCCTGAGCGTAAAACAGGAACGCTTATTGCGCACTATAAACATCATGCTCATGAGGATTTTTATCTCTATCCGGGGCTTCAGGATTTAACGGCGAACGTTAATTTCACACAAGTGGCAATGATTGCGGAAGCGGCGGGAATGGATGTGTTGGGCTACACGACGCAAAACTTCTTCCTCTTTGGTAATCAGCTTGAAGCGCTATTAACAGAGGCGAAAGCGAATACGCCCGACGAGGTGGAGTGGTATCGAATTTCTCAAGGGGTGCAAGAAGTGGTGCTCCCGAATGCGATGGGCGAGCGCTTTAAAGTGATGGCGCTTGGGCGAAATTATGAGCATGACCTGCAAGGCTTTTCGCTCGCAGAGTATTCCTATCAGCTCTAAATTAGCCATCTAGGCATTAAAAAACCGCCATAACAGTGCTTGTTGGCGGTTTTTGCTTTTATCTCTTATGCTCAGTTTATATAGTTTGTAACTATGCTTTCGTCTCTTCCGTGAGTGGAAAAAATAGTCCGAGCGCATTACGATCTTCTACTGCTAAAATCGCGAAGGTACGGCAGAGCGAATCGGTGGGCATGGTTTCAATGCCGATCCCTTTTTGATAGAAAAAAGTCTGCCATTTGGGATCTAAAAATGCCATTTTATTCCCGGTCCCGATTAAAATTAGCGTTGGTTTCAGCGCAAGCCACTTCTCAAAGTGCGCTTCGGTCAGCTCATCAAAGGATTCTGGCAAAAGATCGGTATAGACCGACTCATTTAAAATGCCGATGGCACTATTATGAAATTCACGACCATCCGTTAAATAGAAATATTGGCGATCGTAACGGCGAATATGTAGGTTATCCGTCACTTCTCGTTGTAAATTACTAGGGGTAAAACCATCCATAATTACTGTTTCGCTTTCTCAATAAGATTAAAAAAGTCCGCTTCATCGCGTGCAAAATAGACCTCTTCTGCACATAAGGTAATGCCGAAACGTTCGGCGATCGATTCATAAAGCGATAAGCGGTGCTCAATGAGGCGGGGGAAAATCCAGATCGCAAATGCGCTCGGGTCGATCTCGCGTTCGCTCGCAAGATTATTTGCCTCACAATATTGTTTGATGACGTCCATTAAAAAGGGCGCTTGATAATAGAGCGGTTTGGGGTGGGTTTGGGCGCGTTCAATCACCTTTTCCTGCATGCGATCGCTCGCTTTTAGATAGATAAGAAGGGTCTCTTCACCAAGAGTTTTTGAAAGATCATCATCGCCAAGCTCACAAAAACTGCCACTCAGATCAGCAATAAAATTAGGGTATTGATAGATCCGTTTCGCGCGGGTCATAAAATCGAGAACATCGTACGAGGCGTTAATCTCAGCGATGCGGTGCTTTTCCAGACGTTCTAAAAAATCCTCTAAGAGCGAGCCGCCTTTTTCAAGCGCGCCTACCATACCTAAATAGATCGACAGCGGCTGAAGATTATCAAAGGTGAGATTGGATTTAATCGAGATCGAATGATTGTAGAGCAGTTTCCGCAGAACATCGCTCTTCATCGCCTCAAGTTTGAAAAAATCATTGATCTCTTCATCTAAGTAACGGGTGCCGATGCGATAATCGATCGAGTAGTGAAACCAGCGCTCGCGGGGGAGTTTTTTAGAGAGGTGGGTTTTGCCTACACCGCTCATTCCCATCAGTGAAATGTGTTTATCGGGCGCGTTTAAAAAAGAATCGATTAATGTCGCTTTATCCATGGTACGTGTCGATCTCGATCGAAAAATGATGAAAATAAAAGAGCCATTTTAGGGCATCAATCCCTATAAACGCTCTGCGAATAATATTTAATTATATTTTTAATGAGAGGGGCGTAATCATCAATCTCCCCGATCGTTGCCCTTTTTTCTCTCTATCTCTTGAGTGTACCAAAAAATGAAAAACTCGGCACGCTAAGAGTTCTATATTTAGCCCTTTTTGAGTGTGATAACAAGTTGATTTTCACTTTGTTTGCCGTTTCCGTAAAAAAGGGAAACGAAAGGGCGATGCGGTGGGCTGATGATTTTTAACAAAAGATGCGATTTCTTATGTTGCAGAGGGTAAAAATTAGGGCTATGATGAAATCCTTAGCGCTTATAAATCGTTACTTAAAAAAGGTTCAGCACGAGAATGAAAAATACTCTAGAATATAAAGGTTATTTACTGCGACGATGATTTAACTCATCTCTCATTTTTGGAGAGCTCGTATTTTTTTGAGTTAAATTTATCTACTTTATTCTGGAATTTTTCATGATACAACTGAACAACATCGATTATGCATATGGCAATACCCAAGTGTTGCATAATATTTCGCTTTCTGCTGATCAAGGGGAAGTGGTCGTGTTACTCGGACCAAGTGGCGCGGGAAAAAGCTCGCTACTACGCATCTTAAACCTCTTAGAGCAACCTAAAAAAGGCTCGCTATCGATCGCTGGTTTCAATTTTGATTTTGATAAACCGATCTCTGAACAAGAGATTCGCGCACTTCGTCAAGATGTGGGCATGATCTTCCAGCAATATCACCTTTGGCCTCACAAAACTGTTTTAGATAATCTCATTTATGCGCCGATGAAATTAAAAGGCATCGACCGTAAAACAGCGGTAAACGAAGCGCTCGAAGCGCTCTCGAATCTAAAACTTGATGGCTTAGAGAAGCGGTATCCCCTTAAATTATCCGGCGGACAGCAACAACGCGTGGCCATTGCCCGTGCACTAATGATGAATCCTGAGGTTCTCTTATTTGACGAACCGACCGCAGCGCTTGACCCTGAAATCACCTCCCAAGTAGCCTCCATTATTGAAGATCTTGCCAAAACCAACATCACACAAGTGGTGGTGACGCACGATGTCGATTTTGCAAAACGGATCGCAACATTTGTGGTGTATTTAGAAGGGGGCGAGATTGTTGAGAAGGGTCGTAATACGATTTTTGAAGCGCCTCAAACTGAGAAATTTAAGCGATATTTATCGCACTAAATCAACATCAATCGACTAAGAGGAGTTGGCAATTATGATGAAGAAAACGTTAGGAGTTCTCGCACTGACTGCAGGATTACTTGCAACACCGGCGATCGCAAAAGAACTTAAAATTGGTACAAACCCCGCGTATCCCCCTTTTGAATATAAAGGTGAAAATAATGAGCTATTAGGCTACGACATCGACGTGATGAACGAGCTTTGTGCCATTATGGAGCGTGAGTGTGTCTATGTAGAACAAAACTTTGATGCGTTAATCCCAAATCTTCGTCTCCGCCGTTTTGACGCGATTATCTCGTCAATGGACGTGACCGAAGAGCGTGCAAAACAAGTGGCGTTTTCCGATGCCTATTATCAAAACTACTCAATCTACATCACCACGAAAGATAAAGCGGAAAAACTAGACGCGCTTGAAGGGGAAAAAATTGGAGTATTAACCGGATCAACGCATCAGCAATATATCCGCGATACTTATCCAAAAGCAACCGTTTCAAGCTACCCACAATATCCCGCTGCGATTAACGACCTCTTAATTGGTCGTGTGAACGTAGTATTTGGTGATGGTGAAGTGGTTTATGATTATGTAAAAGATAATGACAAACTCACCGTTCACGGCGAAAAAGTTACAGACGAAAAATACTTTGGTCAAGGGCTTGCAATTGCCGTTCGTCATCGTGATAAAGAGCTTTTAGAAGAGATTAATAAAGCACTTGAAACGTTCAAAGGAACAGAAAAGTATCAAGAAATTTACAATAAGTGGTTTGATAAATAACCCACCGTTGTGAAGTAACGTAAGGAGCGCTCGTGTTGAGCGCTCTTCTTATGAAGTAGGGAACAGGAATGATCGATTTTTTTACAACAGGGCATTTTGCTGCGATGTTGATAGGGGCGAAAACGACGCTCTATTTAGCATTTTCAGCGGTGATTTTAGGATTTTTATTGGCGATGGGCTTTGCATTATTGGAGTTGAGTCGCTTTCGTTTTGTTCGCTGGCCTGTGACATTTTTTGTCTCCATCATTCGCTCGCTTCCTGAATTAATTGTCATCTTTTTGATCGGTATCGGCATTCCGTATCTCTTCTTGAATTACGAAGATGCGTGGCTTCCAAGCAAGATGCACGATCTATCAAACGCACTTTTTGGGCATGATTTCGAGTTCTCATTTTTCTGGCTCGGCGTCATTGCACTCTCATTAATTTATGCCTCTTACGCATCGCAAACGATTCGTGGAGCGCTCCTTGCCGTACCGAAAACCCAGTGGCATTCGGGCGCGGTGTTGGGTCTTTCAAAAACATCAACCTTTTTCTATATTATTCTCCCTCAAATGTGGCGTCATGCGTTCCCAGGTCTTGGGAATCAGTGGCTCGTTCTGTTAAAAGATACAGCGCTCGTGTCGCTGATCGCCATTGAAGAGATTATGCAAAAAACCGACTACGCCTTCACCTCAACGGGGGATGGTTTTACTTGGTACGGATTAGCCGCGCTCATCTATTTAGCGATTTCATTGGTGAGTCAAAAACTTCAAGAGAAGCTCTACAACCGCATGACGGCGTATGAGCGTGAGCCAGCGGTATAAGGAGAGAGAGTATGTGGGATTGGGAAAGTATTATCACCTCATTTAAAGAGATGATTGTGGTCGGGGTGCCAACGAGCCTTATTTTAACGGTATCGGCGCTCATTTTAGGATTTGTATTAGCGATTTTAATCACCGTGATGCGCTCACTGTGGGAAGGGAAGATTGCAGGTCGCCTCGCCGAGATGTTTGTCATCTTCTTTACCGGAACGCCGCTTCTTGTGCAGATGTTCCTTATCTATTATGGCCCGGGGCAATTTGAGTGGGTCAAAAACACTTTTTTATGGGCTGCTTTTGGCAATGCGTGGTTCTGCGGTATTTTAGCCCTTGCGCTGAACTCCGCCGCCTATAGCAGTCAGCTTTTCTATGGGGCTCTTAAAAATATCTCCCAAGAACAGTGGAACTCCTGTTTAGCCCTTGGAATGAATAAGCGCGAAGCCTTTAGACCGCTCTTTTCACTCGCACTCCGCCGTGCGCTTCCAAGCTACTCCAATGAAATCGTTCTTGTCTTTAAGAGTACCTCGCTTGTCTCAGTGATCGCGCTCTTAGACATTATGGGCGTTGCAAGAGAATGGGCAGGGCGCACCTATGATCAGCTAACCTATTTCTTAGTCGCCGCTGTAATCTATCTTGCCATTAATGGCGTTTTAATCGCCGTAGCGAAAACCATCGAATCAAAAGCGCTTGCGTTTGAGAAGTGATTAATTGGTAAATTAGTAGACATAGTCTTATATATTAAGCCCTAATAAGTGTGATTAAACAACTTGTTAGGGCTTTTTGTTATGCGTCGATTAAATTGCCTATCTAGATAGGTTTATCTAAGTAGATTAATTTTAATTCTGGATAAGAAAAAGCCCCAACTTAATAAGTCAGGGCTTTCGCGTCTGGCGGAAAAGGAGGGATTCGAACCCTCGATACGCTATAAACGTATACACCCTTAGCAGGGGTGCGCCTTCAGCCTCTCGGCCACTTTTCCTTCAACAGGTAAGTATTATAATAGAGATCGAAAAAATGTAAAGGGCAAAAAAGAGGCAAATGCGCTTTTTGTTGATTTTATTGGAGATGAGCCGGTTATAAGAGATCATATTAACAGAGTGAATCGCTTCATGGTTTTTGTGTTATGGAGTATATATTATTGTTTTGGAAGGAGTGTAATATTTCTTTACAAGGAAAAAAAAGAGATGTTATAGTTTTGTTATTAGCTTTCAAAAGAGAGTGGTTATCGTTAATAACAATTAATTATAAGTAGAGAAAACGATAGCCTCTTTAATTCATCCTCTTTCGTTTAAATTAATCTTATATTTAAGCGGCCCACCTATAGCGGGATTGATTCGATTCCCGGCAAAGGAGTCTGATATGACGTTTGAGCGATTATCTAATTTTATTGGCGGAGCATTTATTGCATCCGCAAGTTCCGAGAATTTTGATTTAATAGATCCAACAACAGGAAGTGTGAATGGAGTGTCACCAAAATCCAATGCAGATGATGTGGAACGTGCGCTCAACGTTGCACAAGAAGCATTTAAGTGTTGGCGCGAGACAACGCCTTCACAGAGACAACATTATTTATTGAAATTAGCGGATGCATTAGAGGCTGAGAGTGAAGCGATTATTAAGGCGCAAAGCCGTAACACAGGACAGCTTTATCATATGTTAGCAACTGAAGAGATGGCACCAGGAATCGATCAGATTCGTTTTTTTGCAGGAGCCGCGCGGATGCTAGAGGGGCGAGCTAGTGCAGAATACATTGAAGGGCTAACTTCGTCGATTCGACGTGAACCTTTAGGGGTCATTGCTCAAGTTGCTCCATGGAATTATCCCTTTATGATGGCGGTATGGAAAGTAATTCCTGCGATTGCGGCGGGGAATACAGTTGTTTTAAAGCCCAGTGATACCACGCCAGAAAGTACGTTGCTTTTTGCCAAAATTGCGGCGGATATATTACCAAAGGGGGTATTTAATGTGATTTTAGGAGATGCTGAAACGGGCGCGTTATTAATGCAACATCCTTTACCACAGATGGTCTCGATTACAGGATCAGTTCGAGCGGGGCGTGAAGTAGCAACGGCTGCGGCACAAAATTTAACAAAATCACATCTTGAGCTTGGAGGGAAAGCTCCGGTGATTGTCTTTGCTGATAGTGATTTAGATCGTGCAGCGGATCATATAGCGATGACAGGTTTATTTAATGCCGGGCAAGATTGTACTGCGGCAACGCGAGTTTTAGTTGAAGCCTCTATTTATGATCAATTTCTTAACAAATTAGTCGAGAGAACAAAAAATTATTCATATGGATCGCCTGGTGATGAGTCAGCTCACTATGGGCCCTTGAATAATGCTCGCCAGCTCAAACGGATTGAGGAGATGATCGCGCGCTTACCCCCTCATGGAAAGATTGAGATCGGCGGTAAACAAGCAGATCGTCCCGGATATTATTTTGAGGCAACTGTGATATCGGGGTTAACTCAAGAAGATGAATTGATTCAAACAGAGATTTTCGGTCCAGTGATTACTGTGCAATCATTTATAAATGACGATGATGCGCTTGAACAAGCCAACGGGGTGATTTATGGGTTAGCGGCAAGTGTCTGGACGGAGAGTCACTCTCATGCACAGCATTTTGCTAAATATCTTGATTTTGGAACGGTCTGGTTGAATACTCATATTCCACTCACGGCTGAAATGCCTCATGGTGGTTTTAAATCTTCAGGATATGGGAAAGACCTCTCACTTTATGGGTTAGAAGAGTATACACGCATTAAGCATGTGATGAGTGCATTAAATTAGGAGGAGATATGGCAGAGTCAACGTTAGCGCTGGTTAAAAAAGCACATCAAACGCTTTTTACATTGCATCAATTTGATGTGGCGGAAGAGTTCTTTTCTCCTCAATTTATTGAGCACTCACCTCTAGTCAAACAGGGGCTAAAGGGTTTAAAGGAATTAATTGAACGTCGAGCTGGACAATTCAGTTATAGCTTAGAGCGCGCCTTTTCTGATGGAGAATATGTCGTATTGCATGGTCTTTTTGAAGGACTGAGTGAACAGCCCCTTGTGGGGTTTGATCTCTATCGAGTGGTTCAAGGTCGTATTATTGAACATTGGGATATGTTGGTGGATCAAATGCCACCTAATTCCAGTGGACATACGCAACTTGATGGGGTGAGACATCTCAATCCAGAAGCAAGAAGAAGCGAGAGTCTTGAGCGTGTACTTCCTTTTTTTCAAACGGTTCTTATAGATCAGCAGTACGATAAAATCTCGCTTTATACAACGGGTGAGAGTTTTATTCAGCATAGCAGTGATATAGGTGATGGTGCAGCTGCTATGGAGGCATTTTTAGTGCAGGCTAAAGCATCTGGAAATGCGCTCAATTATCATCATCTGCATCGAGTAGTGGCATCAGGTGATTTTGTGTTTACCCATTCAGAAGGAGATATTGGAGGGCGACGTGCTGCATTTGGAGAGCTTTGGCGCGTAGAGGCGGGCGGTGTTGCAGAACTTTGGGATGCAATTATGCCGGTACCTCTTGATGAGGAAGCGCTTCATCCTTACGGTATTTTTTAATTATAGTGATTAGGAGCGATTGTAAAAGACAGAGAGTAGCGATTGCTTCTCAATTTATTCTTTTGCTTACGTTCAATAAGTACAACAAATAGATAGGTGGTTTCTCCCACCTATTTTTTATATCTAGTAATTTGAGTCACTTTAGAAAAAAATTATAAGTGTAGGAGGAGGCCTATCATTTTTGTTAAAACTTTTTATTCATCTATAGACATAAAAGGGCGCCCGATAAGAAAATATCAAGGCGCCAATGCGTTGAGTAACTCGAATATTGTAGGTCATGATTAACGCTAATTCATTACGCAGTCTTTTGTAATGTTTTTTCTAAAATAGCAAGCCCACGGTTTAGCTCATCATCATGAATTGTGAGGGGGGCTAAGAAACGAATGACATTACTATGAATCCCGGCAGAGTGGAGTAGTAACCCATGTTGGTTTGCATATTCGGTAATTTTACGAGTGCGATCCCCATCAGGGGTTCGGCTATTGGGATCTTTAACTATTTCGATCGCAACCATCGCACCTAGGCGGCGAACATCACCAATAAATGGATAGGTTGTTTGTAGTTTTTTCAAGGCAATTTCAAATTTCTTTCCTAGAACTTCAGCTTTGTCATTGAGATTTTCTTCTTCAATAATATCGAAAACAGCAAGCGCTGCTGCACATGCAAGTGGACTACCTGAATAAGTACCTCCTAATTCTCCAGGATTGGGAGTATCGATAATCTCAGCTCGTCCGATGACAGCACTCAATGGGACTCCTGCAGCAAGTGATTTAGAGACGGTCATTAGATCAGGAATAATATCAAAATGTTCCATAGCAAAGGTTTTCCCGGTACGTGAAAATCCCGCTTGGATCTCATCGGCAACAAAAAGAATGCCATGAGTTTGACACATCTGATAGACATGTTCGACAAAGCGTTTCGGAGGAATAATGAAACCACCTTCGCCCTGCACTGGCTCCATGACAAGGCAGGCGATCATTTCAGGCGCTGCCGTTGCGCTAAAAAACTCATCAAATCGTTCAATCATATAATCAATATAATCTTCTTTAGAAAGGTGAGCTGGGCGTTGATAAAGATAGGGGTAGGGCGCTTGATAGACCTCTGCAGCAAAAGGACCGAACCCTGCTTTATAAGGTTTAACTTTGCTGGTCATCGCCATGGTAAGATTAGTACGTCCATGGAAGGCTCGATTAAAAGTGATAACCCCAGTACGTCCTGTATATTTGCGTGCAATTTTAACCGCATTTTCTACTGCTTCAGCGCCAGTGTTAAAGAGTGCTGCTTTTTTCTTGTGATTGCCAGCTGTAATATTGCATAGCCGTCTGCATACTTCTAGATAGTTCTCGTAGAGCATGACATTAAAGCCAGGGTGAGTAAATTTTTCGGTTACTTCTTGAATGGCGCTGATTACTTTGGGGTGACTATGTCCGACGTTCATCACACCGATAGCGCCAATAAAGTCGATAAATTCTTTGCCGTCAATTGTCGTGATAGTGGCATTTTTAGCAAAATCAGCCACATTGAGATTGCTATTGCTGATGCCTCGCGCAACGTATTCTTCACGCATTTTTTGTAGAGTTTCTGTTCGGGTTGTCATGATAAATCTCCTTAAACATCTATTTTTATAATTTATAATAATTTGATTGCTAGATTAGCTGTTAGATTGACTACTGATTTTTGAGGTGGCGATACCCTTCAAAGTGCACTTCAGGAATTGGTTTTTTACGAATTATTAGAAACCATGCACCAATGAGATACCATCCCAAAACTAAACTCCATTCAATAGGAAAGCTAAGTGCTGATGGCATGCCGGGGAGATAGAGAGTTAAAAACCCGATACTTAAGATTACCGCCGTATAGCCGATCAAGCGAGGGTAACGGATTTCATAAGGGCGCTCTAATTCGGGCTCTAATTTACGTAATCGAATAAAAGCAAGTGTCACAATGAGATAGCCAAGAACTACGCCTATGCTACCTGCATTTACCAGCCACCCAAGCGCTTGACGACCTAAGAGTGGGGCAAAAAAAGCAAGCGCGGTAAGAAAGAGAATCGCATTTGAGGGCGTTCTAAATTTAGGATGAAGCTTAGCGAACCATGTTGGGAGCATATTTCGAAGTGCCATAGCATAAAGAATTCTGCTTCCCCCAATAACAAAGGCATTCCAACTGGTGATAATTCCAGCAATCCCCCCAATCACTAAGATTTTTCCTAAAAGAGGACTATTAAAGAGATGGGTCATCGCATCAGCTGTTGCGAGCTTTGAGGTTAGAAGTTCTGATTCAGGTAAACCCAACGAGACGCCATATATAATTAGGATATAGAACGCGAGAGCAGAGATGATTGAGATGACTAAGATTTTCCCGATTGATTTAGTTGCACGGATTTCAGAGGCAATTTGTGGGATTACATCAAATCCGACAAACATAAAGGGCACCATTACAAGAACATTGGTCATGCCTGACAGCCCACCTGTAAAGAGAGGATGAAGATTTTGAGAGTCCCCATAAGAGAGTGCGCCAAAGATCAATAAGAGCCCCACCCCAATAATGGCTAGAGTGAAAATGGTTTGAAAAATCGTCGCAGAACGAATGCCAATATAGTTGAGTGCTCCTAAGAAAAGTGCGCCGATTGAACCAATCATTGCCCATGTCAAATAGATATCTGATCCAGCAAGTGTCCAGAGTTTAACTTTATGTTCAATAGGTGCGATATAATCGATAACTGTGGGGAGCGCCACAGCTTCAAAAGCGATGACAGACATATAGCCAAAGAGGACGGACCATCCCGCAATGAAAGCAAGGGAAGGGTTGTAGGCTCTTTGTACAAATACAACACCTCCACCCGCTTCAGGTATAGCCGTGGCGAGTTCAGCATAGGTAAGACCAATGAGGGTGATAAGAATGCCACCTATGATAAATGCGAGAGTTGCACCTACAAAGCCTGCTGTTGCGACCCATTCGCCGGAAAGAATTACCCATCCCCAACCGAGCATTGCGCCCATGGCGAGAAACAGAACATCCATTGAGGAAATTGTTTTATCCATTGTTAACTCCTTTGTGCCTCGTATTAAAATTACCGGGGTAAATAAGGCGTTTATTGCATCATTTTTATTGTTATTATCGATATAGTTTTATGTAGTGTGTTACATGCAACTATGATGACTATGAGTTACTTATGACATAATAATTAACGTTTATCAACAAATAAAAGAGGTTGATTAGAAATTAAACCAATAAATTAGATAAAATTATAGATGTCTTGTTTATCTGTATTTGAGGTTTTTTTGGGCTGTTTTCGAGGATGCTGGGTGGGTATAAAAAACCTCAATGATATGTTTTTGCTAAGACTAATTTTTGATCAGTTTTGATGTTGTGGCGTGTCCATATAAAGATATGATCTGTGTGTCACTACATCGCTTTGGTGTTCGGTTGGAGGCTATCCAGACACTTGGTGATATTATGGAAATAGTTTTTGGGAATAAAGTAAAAGAGGAAACTTTTAAGTTTATTTATCTTTGTATTTTTATTTAATGTCTGGTTTCTATGTTATTTATTTATCTGGTGTCTAGAGCGGACATTGTTGCGTGTACAGATCTTACAATCATTTTTACCGGTGCGAGGGGTTGACGCTTCTTTTTTTGCAAGATTTTAACCTGTCCAAAATAAATTAAAGGAAAGAAAAACTGTCTAAATTCTTGATTTATTTGATGATGAAATATCAATAGTAATTTTTTATAATGGGGTTCAACCTGTTTTTAGGTATCCCATTAAAAATAAAAATAGACATTCATTATGCGAAAGACTCCCTATTTTGATAGCTCAGACCTCTCCACCATTCTCCACTCGAAGCGAGCGAATCTCTACTACTTGGAATATTGCCGAGTGCTCGTTAATGGTGGTCGCGTTGAATATGTGACAAATGTGGGGAAAGAATCGCTCTACTTTAATATCCCAATTGCGAATACCACCTGTCTTTTGCTCGGTATTGGAACATCAATTACCCATGCTGCGGTAAGAGATTTATCTAAGGCAGGAGTCATGATCGGTTTTGCCGGTAATGGTGGAACGCCTCTATTATCAGGAACTGAGCCTGAGATCGGCTGTGATTTCTTCTCGCCACAATCTGAATATCGCCCGACTGAGTATTTACAAAAATGGTGTGGATTTTGGTTTGATGATGCAAAACGATTATTCGCTGCAAAGTTTTTACAAAAGGCGCGTTTGCAATTTACGCTGAAATGTTGGAAGCGGCATGATTGGTCTTTTGAAATCGGAGATTTGGAGTCGGCAGTTGAGGCCTACAATAATGAAATTGACGCGGCTCCAAATACGCAAGCCCTTTTATTAACAGAAGGGCGTCTCACAAAGCGTCTCTATCATTTAGCCAATAAAGCAACGCTGAATCATGAGGGTTTTAGAAGAGACTCCACAGATGGTGATTACCGCAAGAAAGACCCGACGAATCGATTTCTTGATCATGGCAATTATCTTGCATATGGGCTCGGTGCGACAGCGACGTGGGTTTTGGGGATTCCGCATGGATTATCGATCTTGCATGGTAAAACTCGTCGAGGGGGCTTAGTATTTGATGCGGCCGATATTATTAAGGATGGTATCGTATTACCGATGGCATTTATCTCTGCATTAGAGGGCGATAATGAACGTATGTTTAGAGAGCGGGTTATTATGGAGTTTCGTCAATATGAAGCGCTCGATATGATCTTTGATACCTTAAAGGCGATCTCAGAGTTGGATTTTGATATGAAGCATTCAGAGGAGTGATGATTTAATGAATATTATTTTAGTCTCCGAATGTACAAAGAAAGCGTTAATAGAAACACGGCGGATTTTAGACCAGTTTGCCGAACGCACTGGACAGCGAACCTGGCAGACGGCGATTACAATGGAGGGCGTGAAGACAATTCATTATCTTCTTCGGAAAACAGCAAGGCGAAATACAGCCGTTGCCTGTTTTTGGGTGCGTGGCAAGAATCGCACCGAATTAATGTGGACGGTGGGGAAGCGAGCTGTTTTTGATGAGAATGGGCGCGTGCCGACAAATCGAAGCGAACGCAATATAGATCCGGGCGCTGAGTTGGTATGGAAAGATGGTAGAACAATAGAAGTTGTTACAGCGATGTCTGCTCTGTTTCACGATCTAGGGAAGCTTACTGTTGGTTTTCAAAAAAAATTAAGACCCGGTGGAGAAAATGTCGATCCGTATCGTCACGAATGGATTTCGCTTCTGCTCTTTTCCTTAATAATTAGAGGGTGCGAAACGGATGAAGCTGTTTTAGAACGATTATCGACGTTCACCTTTGATCATGAATGGTATCAAGGTCTGCAAGATATCGATTTTGATCGAGCTATCATGACAACGCCTTTGACAAGATTAATTGCATGGCTCATTGTCTCGCATCATCGCCTTCCTTTTATTGAACGAAAGGCGGAATTTAGTGGCAAATATTATTCTATTAATGACTTTTTTGAAAACCTCTCAGCAGTACCAGGATGGGTCCGAAATAGTAAGGTTGAATTAACAGATGATTTTAAATTAATTATGGATGATCTTGCTGAGATTCATCCTGATATTGCCAAAGAATTTGAGGGTTGGAGTTATGCGTTACGTTATCGGGCGCAAGAAGCATTGAATCTGAAGCTCTATGATCGGGGAGAAGACTTGCTTTCACCCTTTATAACTTATTTATGTAGAACGGCCTTAATCATGGGGGATCATACTTATTCAAGTATGAGCTATGGCGATAAACTTAAATTCTATGAGGGCGGTAAAAAGCAGAAAATCCCCTTGATTGCCAATACGCATCGAAGCACAAGAGAGCCAAATCAGCCCCTTTCAAAACATCTGACATCAGTGGCTAGATATGCTGGGGATTTTGCCGGAAAGCTCTCATTTTTGCGAGCTGAATTACCGGCATTAAATGATAATCAGGTTTTAAAGCGTTCAAGAACCCCTGAGAGATTAAAGAAGTTTATATGGCAAGATAGCGCACGAGACTTAGGGAATAGTTTGAGCATGTCTGCTGAAACTAAAGGTTTTTTTGGGATCAATATGGCATCTACAGGGCATGGAAAGACGCTAGGAAATGTGAAAATCATGGCGGCGCTCAATAGCGAGCGAGCAAAGCCGAGAATTACCATTGCACTTGGGCTTCGAGTTCTGACGCTTCAAACAGGGGAGAAGCTTAAAGAAGATCTCAATCTCTCTGAAGATGAGATTGCAACGCTTGTGGGTGGCGCCGGCATTACGGCTTTGCAAAAGATGAATGATGAGGAATCTCATCAAGCGGAAAATAGCTCTTCTGAGGATTTTTTAGCGAGTATTGGTAGTGAATCGCAAGCTGAATTTATCGATGGCGATGTGTTTGGTGGATATGATACTCCACTCACTGAGGCTGATTTTGGCGTTTTGCTAAATGATAGTAAGGCACGAAAGCTTCTCTATACGCCGATTATCTCCACCACGATCGATCATCTAGTACCAGCAACGGAATCTCTTCGAGGAGGTCGACAGATTGTACCGTTATTAAGGCTCTTAACGTCAGATCTGATTTTAGATGAAGTTGATGATTTTGGCACGAAAGACCTCTATGCGGTTACGCGCTTGATCTATCTGTCAGGATTGTTGGGGAGCAGAATCATGCTCTCTTCAGCAACACTCGCACCGGATTTAGTTATCGGGCTTTTTAACGCATATCAAGCAGGTTATAGAGAGTGGCAGAAGCAACATTCATTAGCGGATGATACCGGCGTTATCTGCGCATGGTTTGACGAATTTAAGCAAGATCATGTAGTCGTTCAAAATGAATCAGCCTTTGAAAAAGCTCATCAATCCTACATTACTCATCGAGCGATGCAATTAGAAGGGATGCGAGTAACCGCCCCGCAAAGGCAAGGCGTGATTGTGCCATTTACAATGCCAGCATCGACAAATCCTTCTAAAGCAGACTATGAAGCTTTTGCACAAAGTCTATTGCCGGCAATCAAACAGATGCATGAATACCACGCTGAGCCAGTACCTGCTTCAAATAGCAAGAATGATCAGGGAAAAACGGTCAGTACCGGCATTTTGCGAATTGCACATATTAGCAATATTATTCCCCTGACAAAGGCATTCTTTGAGCTCAATATTAATCAGGATCACGCTGAATCATATGCTCTTCACATCGTTCCTTATCATGCAAGACAACTGTTGCTTTTAAGATCAGTTTTAGAAAAGCGCTTAGATCGAATCCTCAATCGTAAAAATGAAGAGGCGATTTTTAATCAGCCTGAAATTAAAAGAGCGCTCGAAAAGAGTGATGCTAAGCATCATATTTTTATGATTATTGCTTCGCCGGTGATAGAGGTCGGGCGTGATATTGATGTAAACTGGGCAATTTCAGAGCCTTCGAGTATGGGAAGCTTAATCCAATTATGTGGGCGTGTTTTACGGCATCGTGCTGATAAGATTCCAATAGCGCCTAATATTGGAGTCTTAAATAGCAGTATTAGAGCCAAGTTAACGCCGGATTTGATTGGGTATTGTAATCCAGGTTTTGAGGATGCTGATCATCGTTTAGTAAAAAACTGGGCGGATGAGCATTTTAAGTATCTGTTTAGGGCCGATGAGATCGCCATTATTGATTCTATTCCAAGAATTATAAAGGTTTCTGAAAATACCGAAACACCTGTAGGGCGATCGCGAAGAGGAAGAAGGGCGAGTACTGCCGCGCCGGTATTGAAGGTTCATTATCTATCAACGTTGGAGCATTCGGTATTGCACGATCTCTATTTTAAAGGTCGTAATGAGGGCGCTTGTTATAATGATATGAATATCTTTAGCGCTTCCGGGTCGGCATCGCATCTCTATGGCGATTTACAGATGCGAACAAGATTCCGTGAGAGTCACGGCGAAGATCGGCGCTATATCCTCTTTCCGGTAGAGGAGATAAAACGTCGGGTAATTGAGATCGCTGAATTGAAATTTGTGACTTATGCCTCGATAGAGGATTATAAAACTTGGTTCAATATGCGGGTAGAGGATACCTATGAACAGTTCGTAAGCTCTAAAGAGATGGATGTTATTCCCGTTGTGGATAATGAATATGTAAAGCCTTGGTTGGTTCCTGATGTGCGAGAAGAATTTGATAAGGTCTGTCGTTATTTTAAAAATAGATCGCCAAGAAATAATGCGATTCAATTTTTAACCGTCTCTTTGGATTCGAAATATCAGTATGACTTTAATGCGTGGCTTGGGTTTTCTCTAAGGAAATAAAGTATAATATGCAGAACCGCCGGAAAGGTGGCTGAGAAAAGTCAGATATAACTTGTAACATTATCCGCCGAATAGGCGGTACTATAGTACTGATAAAGCCAAGAGTAGTTACATACTCTTGGCTTTTTTTGTCTTTATGAAAATATTATGAATAAATGGTTGACATAAAAAATCATCACGTTATGATATTTTATGTCCAGTCAAATATAACTTATATTTTTTAATGAGTTTTAATAATTGCTATGTAAGATTGAAGGAGGTGTATATGAAAGAATTAGTCCCCTCTATCTTAGCGGAAATTATCAGACAGTATTTTGAAACTGAACTGAAAATTCCTAGAGATGAGATAGAAGATTGGTTTATCAAAAATGCCGAGAAGGCAGAAGGATTGCAGTCTGGTAGTCATGTTGCTAAGGGTATCCATTCTAGCTCAAAGGCTTCGAATGTCGTTTTTAAGCCGGATGCAGAATTAGAAGGGCAAGATCTCGGTTTAATCGGTACGCACTCTTTGAAGGATATCATCTTAGATGTATCTGGCAATGGGGCATTAATTACTTTGATGCGCGTTGTTGCTATGCCGGTTCAAGAGCGGTATCTTTATGATCTGTTAATTGAGGATCACCCAGCATTAGATGGCGTATTTTCTAAAGACCCAGAGAAATCAAAGGCGATTCAAAAAGCCTTAAAATCAGTCTATTTAACGCCGGAGAAATTGGAGTCAGATGAGCTTTTAAAACAGATTATCTGGCCATTAGATGAAAGCCGTTCTATTGGGGCTGATCACTATCGCAATCTGATTCCGCTTCATGCTTCTTCCTTTATTTATGAAGCGAACTTACGAATTCGAGAAAGATATAGTGATGAGCAGAAAAAGGCGCGTGAAGCGCGGCGAGATTGGCGCAAGATCGAATTGGGTGAGCAGGTAGTAAAGCCAGAAGTGAAGGCCGAAAAATTGGCAGGACTCACGGCTTATGCCAATTTTAAAGATTTAGCAAGAGTGAAGTTAGGGGGCGCTCACCCTCGTAATGTGGGGCTTCATACTCACAATCTGTTTGGGCGAAATCATCTTTTACCCTCATTCCCACCAAGTACCTCTTTGGGAAATGCTTTTTTCTTACATAAAGATGCGAAGACGATTTTCGATCAGCGACTTGCGTATCATTGTGAAAATGGTTTTAGAGAGCTTTCAACCGCGATGAAGCGCATTCAATACCAAGAGTCTAAGAATATTAATATGGCAATTGCCGAGCATTTTAGACTGGCGCTAGATGAGATTTTTTATAGCATCTTGCAAGTAATGTCAGCGTATCGTGCGCTTCCAGCGGGTTGGAGTGATGCCTATGAACTCAAAGCAATTGAAAAAAATTGGTTAGATCCTAATCGTGAAAAAAATGCCGGAAAAGCGCTAACACGAGAATCGATTGAGCATTTGGCAGCATCGATTAAAGATTGGGTTGTCAAAACTCAACAGAAGAATAGAGAACTTCAATCGATTCTAGAAGGAAAGGGAGAAGCCATGCTCTTTGCGGATAGAGAATATGAAAGTTGGCTTAAAATGCTTAAAGCAACGCTCTTTGATTCGTTAAGTGAGACAGCTTCGGCAGTGGATAAGGAGGATCACAATGTCTAATCTCGATTTAAATCAGCAAAGCGTGTATCAGTATTTCTTAGCGCTTGATCATATCGATGCGAAAGATGTGAATGCGATTTCAGGAAGCCTTATCTATGGTACGCCCGCACTAACAGCAACGGCTGGGTTTGTGCATAATCTTAATCGTCAAATTCAAACATTGCCGGAATCAGCATTAGGCGTAGCGGTTAATCTGAAAAAGATTCAGCTTGAAGGTTTTATGGTAATCGCTCATCAGTGCGAGCCGAAGATATATCGTGAACATTCAGGGCAGGATTATACATTTTTATTAAAAAAAGCACCTTTAACGCGATCAGGGGCAAATCCGCCGATTATTGAAGAAGGGCGACTCGATTATCTCTCCTCTTTAGTCGTTCGCTTTAAGACATCAGAGTTATTGAGTAAAGATCAACAAGAGGCACTCGGTAGAGCGATTAAAAATTTAATCCCAACTCTTCGTTTAGCTGGTGGAACCATTGCCTCGATTCGTGGCGCTTGGATTTTTAATCATAATGATTTAGTTGGCAGAGAGATTCTACAAAAAATCGGCTTTGGTTATGTGCTTTTATCGCAAGAAAAATTGTTAGAGCAACTCGTAATGGAAGGCGATGGATCTGAGGCTCTGGAGGGATCAGAAACTCAGAAAGATGGTCTTGATTATCTATTGGATACCGCAAGAATCTACTATCATCCGCCTAAAGATGAACATAGCCGCTGGACGATTCGAACACTTCAGCAGGGGCGTGGTTGGTTAGTGCCATTAATGGTGGGATATCAGGCAATTAGCGATGTAATAGCGCCAGGCGAACTTGAAAATATTAGGAATCCCGAATATGAGAGTCAATTTGTAGAGTCAATCTATTCATTAGGAAAATGGGTGCTGACATATCGTTTACTTAATGACCCAAACCAGAAACTCGAACAATTATTTTGGAATGTATCTACTTCAGATGAGCTCTATTTAGTAGAGCAAGCATTTGAAGATTAACTTAACCATTGTGTATTTAAATAACAGAATCAAGATTGAATCATTTTATAAATTTAGGAGATATTGATTATGACTAAGGTAACTTATCCAACCGTTCTCGCTTTTGAGCGTAAATTTGATTTTTCGGATGTCTATTTTGCGCAAAAGCACGCATCATCGACAGAAACGTTTCCGATCGCTTTAATTGAAAAAACAGTACTCGGAACGATTTCTCATAAGAGTGCAAAAGAGGCCGATAAAAAATCAGCAAATATTCAACGTGTTGATGTAGCACAGCTCGATAGTGATAAAGATCAGTTAGTTGCAACGCTTAACTTTAAGGTTTTACCATTTACAGGTAAGCCATGGAGCTGTAATGAACCTGCATTCCAAGATAAACTTGTGGCGCTCGTTTCGGATTATTTAGCCGATGAGAAAAATATTAAAGTATTAGCCGATCGTTATGCCTACAACATTTTAAATGCAAGATGGTTATGGCGTAATCGTATTGCTGCGAAAAGCGTGTATATTGAGATTACTAAAGATGGTGAAAATGCGCCTTTTATCACGATCGATGATGCAAAATTACTCCCTCTACAAGAATTTTCAAGTAGTAAAGAAGTAGATCTTTTAGCATCTGAGATTATTAAAGGCCTAAAAGGGGAGGTATTCACGAACCTTAAGATTGTCGCAACAGCACATATCGGTGAAGGCCATGAAGTCTATCCATCACAAGAATTCGTGCAAGAAGCGAGTTCAGCAAAAGGCGGAAAGAGCAAAGTCCTTTATACAACGAATGAGACAGCTGGCATGCACTCACAAAAGGCAGGGAATGCAATTCGTACCATTGATACTTGGTATGAAGATGCTAGCTTCCCAATTGCGATTGAACCTTTTGGGACTGTTTCAACGATGGGTGAGGCATTTAGAGCAAAAGATAACTTCTATAAATTCTTTGAAGATTGGGTTGTTAAGGATAAAGAGATTACGGCAGAACAGAAACATTATGTGATCGCGAATCTTCTTAGAGGTGGCGTATTTGGTGGAAAGTCTTAATCGCTTAAAACCTTAACGACAGAGATATCGAATGATCTATCTTTATATGAGTCGATCGATTCGATATCTTACCTCAGAATTAAATATTAAGAAGAGAAGGAGTAAGTAATGATTATTACTCATTATTTTGATCTAAAGGCGATTCCTCAAGAGGATATGACTGAAGATCTTATCATTAGCGAATTAATGGAGCGGCTCCACGTATTGTTAGTGAGTACTAATTTAAAAGGACAAATAGGGATAGGTTTTCCTAACTATAACCTCAATAAGCGCTTAGGTGGCATTATTCGGGTTTTTAGTAGTGAAATTGTTCTAACCGATTTTGAAAAAGCGGTGAGGGCTGACTCAACGATTCGGGATTATTCAATCGTGACGGATAATAAAAGGGTGCCGGAACAGGTCGATAAACATGTTGTCTTTGCGCGTTTACGTTCTAGACACCTTAGTCAAAGCCAGATTCGCCGCTATCAAAAACGCCATCCTGATAAATGGACCAAGGATGTAGCGGAGCAGGCTTTAGATAATCGTGAGCGATTATTTGGGATTCCACATTTTAAAATGAATAGTGGTAGTAACAAACAGCATTTCACTATTTGGGTTAAAAGACAGGAAAAACCAGAAACGATTGGTGAATTTGGGAGTTACGGTTTAAGTAACAAGGCGACTGTGCCAATCTTTTAAGGCCTTAAGTTTGTAAATAAAGAGATTCAGTTCTCAATTAGTAAAGCAAAACCCTATTTTTTGACAAGATTGCAAGTGATTGATTTCATGGGTTATTTAATGGTCATAGAAAAATAGGGTTTTTTACTATGAGTTCTTTAACAATTTGGATACAATGAGTCGCGCGAGCAATTCGCGTCTAGTTACCCGCCGAATAGGCGGCTTAGAAAGTTATAGATCGAGGCTCTGAAAGCTTCTGCAAGTTACCCGCCGAATAGGCGGCTTAGAAAAATCCCAACACCTAAAGCATCGTTATCAGCTTGTTACCCGCCGAATAGGCGGCTTAGAAATCAAATAACTCTAGTAAATTTTTCATTTTATTGTTACCCGCCGAATAGGCGGCTTAGAAAGAAAAGATTGATGGACTGCCGTGAACGAGTAAGTTACCCGCCGAATAGGCGGCTTAGAAACTACGCCTAAATACTCTTTTAGCTCCTGCTACGTTACCCGCCGAATAGGCGGCTTAGAAATCAAGCGTAAAAGTAACAGGGGAAGCCTTACGGTTACCCGCCGAATAGGCGGCTTAGAAATTCACCAAAAGACGGGGACGATATATGGGTATGTTACCCGCCGAATAGGCGGCTTAGAAATTTACCCTTTACATGCCAATCCTTTTACATGCGTTACCCGCCGAATAGGCGGCTTAGAAAGTTAAATTGGTATCTGTAAATTCAGTGCTAATGTTACCCGCCGAATAGGCGGCTTAGAAATACCCAAATCCATGAACCGCATAATTCGACTTGTTACCCGCCGAATAGGCGGCTTAGAAAAGGTTCAGGCAAGACATATGAAGCCGTTTTTAGTTACCCGCCGAATAGGCGGCTTAGAAATCTGTAAGTGAGAGATGGGGGGATTATGAAACGTTACCCGCCGAATAGGCGGCTTAGAAACATGATATTTATTTCACTTTCATTGATCGAAGGTTACCCGCCGAATAGGCGGCTTAGAAATTTTGGGCATTAAAAATGCCGCCATACCATTCGTTACCCGCCGAATAGGCGGCTTAGAAATTCGAGCTTAATAATGCCCTGTTGAATTTGCAGTTACCCGCCGAATAGGCGGCTTAGAAACGTCGCCTCACTTCATGCTTATTGGTTAACTCGTTACCCGCCGAATAGGCGGCTTAGAAATAACGGTCTACGCATAGTAACATCCCGTTGATGTTACCCGCCGAATAGGCGGCTTAGAAATTTCTCAATCGTTCCGTCTAACTTGACGATGAGTTACCCGCCGAATAGGCGGCTTAGAAACTCCCCATCTTTTCGTTGATAGGTATCAATGAGTTACCCGCCGAATAGGCGGCTTAGAAAATTAATCCAAGAAGCTAGAAAAGAGATTATAGGTTACCCGCCGAATAGGCGGCTTAGAAAAATCGCTTTGGTATCGTTATGTTCTTGCCAACGTTACCCGCCGAATAGGCGGCTTAGAAACACACGAACCATAGTCCGCATCACAAACTCCGGTTACCCGCCGAATAGGCGGCTTAGAAAAACATTTAACAACATTCCATTTTTAACAGTGTGTTACCCGCCGAATAGGCGGCTTAGAAAATAAAGACTGGTCGACCGAGATACGTTGCAAGGTTACCCGCCGAATAGGCGGCTTAGAAATTAATTAAAAGCGATCCGAGCATTAGCGCTATGTTACCCGCCGAATAGGCGGCTTAGAAATTTTGAGCCATTATCTCGATCAACCATCGATCGTTACCCGCCGAATAGGCGGCTTAGAAATTGCGCCCAATCTTCATAGAGTGAAATGATATGTTACCCGCCGAATAGGCGGCTTAGAAATGCAAGCCGGATGGGGTTTTTTTTGACTCCATGTTACCCGCCGAATAGGCGGCTTAGAAAAATTATCAAAGTCATCCCAATCAAAATTAACTGTTACCCGCCGAATAGGCGGCTTAGAAATAACAAATAATCTTTGCAGAAGCTTTCAGAGCGTTACCCGCCGAATAGGCGGCTTAGAAAATACTCTTCACCGCACTGGGTACATTGATACAGTTACCCGCCGAATAGGCGGCTTAGAAAAGACTCGACATTCTCAATTTTAACCGCTGAATGTTACCCGCCGAATAGGCGGCTTAGAAACGTTAAAGCTTGAAACGTAAAAAACCCCCGAAGTTACCCGCCGAATAGGCGGCTTAGAAATAAGCAGTTAATCTCAGCTTATCTAAACGGCCGTTACCCGCCGAATAGGCGGCTTAGAAACCGCCAGCCTTCCATGAAACTCTTCAGGATGGGTTACCCGCCGAATAGGCGGCTTAGAAACATGGCGATCAATCACAAAACCCATGCAATCAGTTACCCGCCGAATAGGCGGCTTAGAAAATAAAGCGGTTCTTTTTTTCGTAAAAGCAATAGTTACCCGCCGAATAGGCGGCTTAGAAAGCACTTCATTACAGCTTTGGAGCAATCCAATCGTTACCCGCCGAATAGGCGGCTTAGAAATTTAGTTATCAAGTAATCTCGATTCGGTAAGAGTTACCCGCCGAATAGGCGGCTTAGAAATTGATGGCCTGTATTAATTGACTTGATATACTGTTACCCGCCGAATAGGCGGCTTAGAAATTATCGAGCGTCATATTCAATCTCTCTGTTCTGTTACCCGCCGAATAGGCGGCTTAGAAATTGAGTCGTGCGCGAACGGAACGGCGCTGTATGTTACCCGCCGAATAGGCGGCTTAGAAATTCAGAAATGAGAACTAATACAACTTCAGACAGTTACCCGCCGAATAGGCGGCTTAGAAAACTGGACGGGTAAGCTCGAAACAGAAAAGAAGGTTACCCGCCGAATAGGCGGCTTAGAAATTCGAAACCAAACAGCTCCATAAACTCAAGCGGTTACCCGCCGAATAGGCGGCTTAGAAATTAATCGGAGTTGATTTAGAACCATCTATTTTGTTACCCGCCGAATAGGCGGCTTAGAAAAAAGGTCAAAACAGTTACCCGTTTATGGATATGTTACCCGCCGAATAGGCGGCTTAGAAAGTTGAAATTTGAACACTACCGCTAGAATTATTGTTACCCGCCGAATAGGCGGTTTATGGATGAGAAAGAGGTGCTCATAAAACACCACAATCATACTGACCAGAACAATCAAAATACTCGTCTGAACAAGATGTATCCACCCATCAACTAATCTGGTTTAATAGAGGTGGACACTATATTCAAACCAATAAGAAGCAATCAATAAAACCAAGGGAGAGAAAACGATGGATACCATTATTATTGTGTGGCGCTATCTTTATAAGAATCTAAAAATATTTGTCGTGCCGGCACTTGTGGTGCTGCTTACGATCTATCTGTTAAAGACGTTTAAATAGGCAGTTAATAATAGACACTAAAAGCCCCAACCGACGTGTTTGTCAGATTGGGGCTTTTGTCTATTTAGATGAAATTTTAGCGTTAACTACATCGCTTTGGTGTTGGGTTGGAAGCTATCGGTTTGGGCAATCTCCCAGATGTTGTTGTAGTAAACACTGTCGGCGGTGCCATCAAGGAGCGCGCCTTTTTTGATGTAGTAGTGCGTATTTGAGAAGAGTCGAACCTCATTTTCAGTGGTGCGCAGACTCAAATGTTGCGGGAGCAGATCTTGCGGATGAGAGACGCCGGCCGATGAAAGAATCTCAGAGAGTGCGTGAAGCGTATTTTTGTGGAAGTTGGCTACACGGACTTTTTTATCTTTCACCACAAGGGAATGTTGGCGAATCGGATCTTGCGTTGCAATCCCCGTTGGGCAGGTATTGGTATGGCATGAGCGCGATTGAATGCACCCAAGCGCAAACATAAATCCACGGGCAGAGTTAACCCAGTCCGCTCCCATTGCGAGAATGCGAGTGATGTCAAAGGCGGTGATAATTTTACCGCTCGCACCAATTTTAATTTGATCGCGCAGCCCCACCCCAGTTAAGACGTTATGGACAAATAAAAGCCCCTCTTGAAGCGGCATGCCGATATGGTCGGCAAATTCGATCGGCGCAGATCCCGTGCCGCCTTCTTTACCATCTACTACGATAAAGTCTGGCACAATACCGGTTTTAATCATCGCTTTTGCAATTGCCATAAACTCCCAAGGATGGCCCACGCAGAGCTTAAATCCAACGGGTTTTCCAAGGCTGAGTTCACGCAGTTGCTGGATAAATTCAAGCAGTTCAACCGGCGTACTAAAGGCGCTATGATTGGAAGGTGAGATACAGTCGCGATCTTGCGGAACACCGCGAGCTTCGGCAATTTCAGGGGTGATTTTATCTTTGGGAAGTACACCGCCATGGCCAGGTTTTGCCCCTTGGCTGATCTTAATTTCGATCATTTTTACCTGCTCAAGAGAGGCTTGTTTGGCAAATTTTTCAGGATCGAAATGCCCATCATCGGTACGGCATCCAAAATAGCCACTGCCGAGTTCCCACACAAGGTCGCCCCCATGTTTTTTGTGATAAATACTGATGCCGCCTTCGCCGGTATCGTGGAAGAAGTTACCAAGTTTCGCGCCGCCGTTTAAGGATTCCACCGCGCGAGAACTGAGCGCGCCAAAACTCATGGCTGAGATATTTAAAATCGATGCTGAGTAGGGCTGCGAGCAGGCTTTATTGCCGATGGTAATGCGGAAGGTGTTGGGATCGGGCGCCGGAACCGGCGTCATTGAATGGGTGATATGCTGATACCCCGGTTTATAAACATCTTCGAGCGTTCCAAAAGCGATGCTGGAATCGGCTTTGAGATTGCGGGCACGCGCATAGACAAGATTGCGTTCGTGGTGGGTAAAGGGTACCGCTTCGTTGTCGGCCTCGATAAAATATTGGCGAATTTCAGATCTAAAATGTTTCAGAAGATAACGCAGATTCCCGATCACCGGGTAGTTTTTTCGTACGGCATAAGTATCTTGCATCATGTCGACAACGCCAATAATCGTCAAAATTGCCGTAATTGAGACTAAAATAAGATTGGTGGTTGTAGGTTTGAGAAAGAAAATCCCATATAATGTAAAGGCGAGAACGCCGATAAAGACGAGGTAACGACCGAAACGGTGAACTAATGACATCTTAAAGATTATCCTCTTAAATTTTGAGTGGTTCGCATAAAATGGGCTATATGATAACGTAAATACGATTATTGCGTGATTAAAAATGTAAAACTACACAATAACTACATTTTACTGAATCGGGAACAAGGATACAATGAAAGAAGCTGAAAATAGCTGGGATAACGAGATCGTCCCGCGCCGAAAACTGGATGAAAAAGAGTATAAGGTGCGCGGTGGGCGAATTCGTAATGAAAAACGGGTGATTGGGCAGATCGGGCGGAAACGTGTGGAGATCCGCGAAATCGCCATTGCGGTGCGTCGCTCGTTACAGCTGTCGTATGTGGAGCCTCTGTTTCAAAATATGTTGCAACCGCCCCTTAAAGGCCAGCTCTATATCTATACGATCGGCCGGCGTTATTGGGTGATCGGTGCGCGAAAAGCGGAGTTTGCCAATGTGTTTCGTTTCTATGAAAAAGAGATTCGCGATTCCCTTGAAAAGCATCTCAATAAAGTCTCGCAAAAAACCTGGCGCGTGCCGCCCTTTAAAGTGAAAGTGATTCCGCAAAATCCCGATGATCTCCATTATCAAGAGGAGCTCGAAGCGCTCTTTGATGTCACCTCGGTGCCGATGCTCTCCAAAGCTGAAAAACGCCGGCATGAAAAAGTAAAAGTGCTCGGGAAACCTTCCGAAGCGCCCAATCCCGATATCTCGTCTAAAATTCAAGCGATCAGTGCATGGCTTCATGAAGAGAATAAGCGCTTTAAACAGACCGAACGGGAAAAGAGAGAAAAACGACTCCATGATCTACAAAACGGATAATCCTTGGGGCGATGAAGCCTCCGCTAAAAAACGCCGGAAGACGCGAGAACCGCATCCATTTACTCAATATGGGCATGCGGGAGAATCAGCAATTCCGGAGGAAGAGCGCGAGGAGTTTGAGAAATATTGGTATCAGCGCGGGCTCAATTTTTTAGTCAGACGAGAGCATAGTGCCGTTGAGATGATGGAAAAATTGACGCAGCGAGGCTGTCCGGATTGGTTGGCGGATCGGCTGATTGCGCGCTTTAAAGAGCTCAACTATTTAAGTCTTGAGCGATTTGCTTACAGTTATTCAAAAAACCGGGCCGATCTTGGTTACGGGCCGATTCGTACACGTTATGAGCTTGGTTATCACGACATTCCCGGGAATGCGATTGATGAGGCATTTGCTGAGATCGATTGGGAGAGTGCCCGAGAGGTCGCAGAACGTAAAATTAGGCAAGATGATCCGATTAAACGCCGGCAAGCGCTCTATCGGCGGGGATTTTCCGATTAACGTAGAGATGTTGATCTATAACGTTATTAAATACGGGGTTTCTCTGTATAATAGTGCGCATTAATCGGTTTTATATTTATTGATAGAGAAGGATAGGGTATGTCATTAGATAAGATGTTGAGCCAAAAAGGGCTCTCTTTCAAACAGCTACAAACCTTAGAGGGATTGCGAACCTTAGATCAGCAATATTGCGATTTTTTACCCGCAGACCTTCTTGAAGCGCTCCAAAAATGGCGCATGGGCAACCTGCCGATGAGTGAGATGGAAGAATCTGAATTCCAGATCAAACTTGGGGAGCAGTTAAACCAATTTTTATCAGAGACATTTGGCATCAGTGACGAAACCAAAAAACTGATTGACGTTGCTGAAGAACATAAAGCATTGATGGCGTTTAAAGAGCGCTTTATACAGCGGGGCGCACGTCGCTATCGTCGCGAAGTCGAGGGCGATTTTGAAACGCATCATACAATGCTCCTTGGGAAAATTGACGGCAATTCAAGCGAACGTTTAGAAGATCGCGTTGCTCGTTATGCGCTTACATTAGAAGCCGGCTCGCCCGAAGAAGAGGCGATTTTTCAGTGGGGGTATTTAGCGTTAAACGATCCCCGCGGACAAGAGCGCGTTAAAGATTGGGTCACCTTTAAATTCCCAGAACGCGTTGATCATACCGCATTAGTTGATACTAAAGAGGCGAGCTTTCAGGGCATTCCCGTTAAAATCGGTACGCGCCCAAATCGTCGTCGTGATGGCTTTGCACTTACTGATCACCGCATGGATAAACGCGAAGTGGCGAGTGAAATTGCCTATTGTAAATATTGTCACGATCATGATGGGGATTTCTGTAGCATTGGCTTCCCGACGAAAAAGGGTGAGCCTGAATTAGGTTTTAGAGATGGCCCACTTGGAAAACCGTTAGTCGGTTGTCCGCTTGAAGAGAAAATCTCCGAGATGCAACGCCTTGAGAAAGATGGATTCTCCATCGGGGCGCTTGCCATTATGATGGTGGAAAACCCGATGGCACCGGCGACCGGGCATCGTATCTGTAATGACTGTATGAAATCCTGTATCTATCAGCGTCAAGAGCCGGTTAACATTCCACAAATTGAAACCAATATTTTAACCACCGTTCTCGATCTTCCTTGGGGTGTTGAGTTATACGATATTCTCGCGCGCTGGAATCCTCTAAAACGTGAAGGATATCTACCAGCAGATCCTAATAATCGTAAAGTACTCGTTGCGGGAATGGGGCCTGCGGGCTTTACCATGGCGCATTATCTCTCGCAAGCGGGCTGTTATGTTGCTGGGGTGGATGGGCTTAAAATTGAACCGCTTCCACAAGAATTGCTTGATAATCCCGTCAAAGAGTGGTCGTCTTTAGAAGAAAATCTCGATGAGCGTATCCTCTACGGATTTGGTGGGGTTGCGGAATATGGAATCACCGTGCGCTGGGATAAAAACTTCCTTAAACTGATCTATTTAACCTTGGCGCGTCGTCAAAATATCGATATTTATGGCGGGATTCGCCTAGGCGGTACGATGATGCTCGAAGATGCCTTTGAACTTGGCTTTGACCACGTTTCAATGGCGGTGGGAGCAGGTTTACCGCGCGTCCTTAAAATTGAAAATTCGCTCGCAAAAGGGATGAAACAAGCCTCTGATTTCTTAATGGCGATGCAATTAACCGGCGCGGCAAAAGCGACATCACTTGCAACGCTTCAAGTGCGTCTTCCGGCCGTTGTGATCGGGGGCGGACTTACCGCGATCGATACCGCAACAGAAGTGCAAGCCTACTATATTAAACAGGTGGAAAAAGTGCTTCGCCGTGTAGAGATCTTAGGTGAAGCGAAAATTCGCGAGAATTTATCCCCTGAAGATAATGATACATTAACGGAATTTTTAGCCCATGGCCGCGAAGTCCGTGAGGAGCGTTCGCGCGCGGAAGGCATGAAAGAGATGCCAAACTTTACCCCGCTCATTCAAAAATGGGGTGGCGTGATGATTGCGTATCGCCGTACCATGGAGGAATCGCCTGCTTATCGCCTCAATCATGAAGAGATCATTAAAGCCTTTGAAGAGGGCATTCACTTTGGTGAAGAGCTCAATCCGCAAGGGGTGGATCTTGATAAATATGGTCACGTGGAATCGATTCGTTTTACTAAAAATGATGAGGTGGTCAAGGTGCCGGCGCGTTGCGTATTAGTGGCTGCAGGAACCTCGCCCAATACCATCTACGCGAACGAGCATAAAGGCTCGCTCGAGATTGAAGCGGATAACCATTTCCAAGGATTTGATATCGATGGTAAGAAGATTGAAGTGGATTGGGAGAGTACGCCAAAAGATGAGTTTGCACCCTTCACCTCCTATCGCGATGGCGATAAACGCGTCTCTTACATTGGCGATACGCACCCAACCTTTAACGGAAACGTGGTAAAAGCGATCGCAAGTGCGAAGCGTTCATCGGAAAAAGTGATGGAAGCGCTCGAAGCACTTCCGGATAACACGGTATCGAATGATGAGCTGAGCGCGTTTTTGCGTCAAGGCTTAGTGGCGACGATTAAATCAATCGATAGCAGTAATCCCACCATGGCTGAAGTTTGGGTAAAAGCGCCGATGGCCGCGAAAAACTTCAAGCCTGGTCAATTCTTCCGTATGCAGACCTTTGAGCAACACTCAGAAGTTGTGGAAGGAACGCGCATGCAGATTCCGCTCTTAACCGTTTCAGGAACGGGCGCGACAGAGGATTCAATTCGCCTGTTAGTCTTCCAATGGGGAACCGGCCAGCGCTTAATTCCGCACCTTAAAGCGGGCGATCCGGTGATTTTAGCCGGACCTACCGGGGCGCCGACCGATCTTCCAAGCGGGAAAACGATTCTCGTTGTGGCAGGGCGTTGGGGCGCGGCGGTAATGCTCGATATTGGGGTCGCACTCCGTGAGGCGGGTAATAAGGTGATCTACCTTGCGGCGATGGGTCAAAAAGAAGATGTGGATCATATGGATGAGCTTGAAGCGGGTGCGGATCAGATTATCTGGTGTGTACAGCGCGGAGAGAAAATCACGCCACGTCGTCCTCAAGACCGCAGTGTTGAAGCGTGGGATATGATCAAACTGATGCAAGATCTCAATGCAAGCGGCGACCTTGATACCATGAGCGTCGATCGCTTAATGGCGATGGGTTCAACCGGCCTTCTTAAAGGATTGCAAACCGAGCTCTCAGCGGGCGGTAAACTTGCGGATATCTTCAAAGAAGATCTCGAGATTACCGGCACCATCGGTAGTCCGATGCAGTGTATGATGAAGGGCGTTTGCGGACAGTGTCTGCAGTGGCAAGTCGATCCTGAAACGGGCGAGCGCACCAAAGCGGTCTTCACCTGTGCAGGGCAAGATCAGCCGCTTAAATCGGTGGATCTTGATAACCTCGCCGCACGTACCGGACAAAATCGTCTCTTAGATATCATCTCAGCGCACTGGCTCACCTATCTGTTTGAGAAGGCAAAAGAGGAAAATATCGAGTTTTAAGTGAGTTTTTATCGCATTTAGTTTGATTATATAACTCATTATTAAGCTAAAATTAAAACCCCATGAGTATTGTGGTTAACATAATATTCATGGGGTTTCTTTTTGCGTGTGATGTTTACGTTAAGGGAGGTTGATCTATCTATAAAATTTTTTGCATAAAGACCATTCTGTAGCGCTTTCATTACATTTCTATAATCAAAAATGAGAGCTGATACACGTCAATTTTACATCTTAGGAATTCATATATAGTCGACAAGTGTGGTGTTATAGATAAGGTGATATTAATTAAAACGATTTGACATAACCATTTGAAATATAATACTATCCTTTCTGGTTAAATATTGATTAATGTCATTAATTATTAATCGAATATTGATTAAGAGGATGATGTCAAGACACTTAAATTAGCGTAGAACGATATTGGAGAGCATTATGCAACATGCACAGAGAGCGAAATCAGTCAACATAACTAAAAAGAGTAGCTATTTTTGTCCGCATTGTCACGAGCAGGTGGTAGAGGGCTATTTTCAACATCTGTATAGTGAAATGGTGGTCTTTAAAGGGCGCCCGCAAGAGTATCAGGTGGATTTTGGTATGTCGATTTGCCCAAAATGTGAGATAGAATCGGCGTGGATGGTCGCCCGTGGTGATGACATTGATAATATTTTAGATCTGCTCCCGATGAAAGAAGAGAGCGATGTGCTCTTTGAATGGTCCTCTCCCTCTGAAATGCTCCCTCGTGATATTTCGCGCGATTATATCGATGCGATGCAAGTCTATAGCTATTCACCCCGTGCGTCGGTGGCGCTCATTCATGCCGTGATCGGGCGATATCTGCGTTACCTTGGCGGCATGGGGCAAAACTTTGAAGAAGATTTAAATTTTCTGTTTGAAGTGAATATGCTCTCGAATGTTGCCTATCAAGCAGCAGCACCTTATTACATCGATCAAGGAAATTTAGTGGAGAAATGGTTATCGGGCGATCTTGCGGATAATTTATTTGATGTATCAGGCCTCTTTCGTCTGATCAACTTAATCGCAGTGAGTGATCCGCTTGCGGCCTTTAAAGAGGAATTTTTGGAACTCTCGTTTGAAGATGAGCCGCTTCCTTGTATGATTTAACGGACAGATAACCAATAGAGAAAGGGATCTATGACTCGATTCACAGGCTAAGCAGTGTTTCCACGGATTGGGCACTGCTTTTTTCATGCTTGGATTTAATCCATCTTGAGAGTCGGAGTCACGCCGGTTGCGGTGATATGCGGTGCAAGGGATTTAGCGATCCCAAGGCTTTGAACCCAATAGATCTCATGGGTTTCTTGGTTACGCAGTACCCATAAATTTTCCCGAATCCAAGGCGGGACATTGTTTTCTTGGAGTAGCTTCTTAAGCGTTTGGCTTTTATCGCGATAAATGGGATGAAAGCGCGCACCATTCGGACGTTTGACAAGTTCAGGGTTGAGTGAATCCCACACCGTTTGACTTGGCATATTGGGAGCGGGCATCCAATTGAGACTCGGGGTACAGGTGAGCTGTTTTGTATCAATCAATGTCAGTGCATCATCAAAATAAAAAAGCGTATAGGGGCCGATAATAAAGCGCGATTGCGTAGTGGTTTCCGTCTCAATATAGCTTTGATAAAATCTCTCAAATTGATCAGGATTGAGCGATAATCCAAATTTGCCGAGCCAAAAATGGATGAGATTCCGAATCCGTGCGCGGGATAGCTCTCTAAGCTTTGAATAACAAAGGCTCTCTTTAGGGAGATTAAGATCCGTGTTTAACCGAGTAAAATCGGTCGTTGCGATCTCATCGTGGAGATCTTGAGCTTCTTGTAAAAAGAGCGAGGTTTGATAAAAGGCCGCTTCATAATCGGGGAAAAATTCCGCTACTTTCGGGAAGATGCCATTGCGGATCATATTGCGGGTCACATCAATATCGTGATTGGTGTAATCCTCGAGCCAAGGGATATTATGCGTGCGCGCTGTTTCGTAGAGCGTTACTTTTGAGATTGATAAAAGAGGCCGTAAAATTTCGACCTCGCAGTGATTAAAGTGAAGCGTTGTGTGATCGCGCATTGCGCCCATGCCTTTCAATCCTGAACGGCGGAGCAGGCGATGGAAAAGAGTTTCAGCTTGATCCGAGCGGTGATGGGCGGTGAGTAATAGACTATTATCCACCATGGCATTGGCCATCATTTCATAGCGCGCTTCACGGCCTTCCGCTTCCAGGGTTTTGTTTTCAACGGCAGGGAAATTAAGTTCAAAATGGTGGTGGGGGAAGCCGTATGCTTGAGCGCGTTCTCGTGCAAAATCCGCCCAGAGATAAGAATAATCGCCATGCCAATTGTGATTTACATGAAACGTTGAAATCGGGGGTAACGTTTCTTTATAGGTATACAAAAAGTGGAGTAACAGATTGGAATCAACGCCGGCACTCAGGGCTAAATAGAGATGATCATAGCGGTTGAGCATCTCTTGATAACGTGCAAATACCGCATCATACCAATCAGGTTTTGCTGTCATACGGAGTCCTTTGAGGGATTAAAAATCGGCGCTAATCGTCAAGTGGAGACGATAGGTTTCGCCAAATTCTTTATTAAAGCCATGGGCAATGTCAAAACGGACTGAACCAATGGGGGAATACCAGCGAATTCCGGCGCCGGCGCCAAATTTTAGATTAGGCTTGCCGTGATTAAAGGCATCCCCAGCATCGACAAATCCGGCAACGGCAAAATCATCGGAGAGTTTATGCTCAAGCTCGGTACTTAATACCATGAGTTTTTTTCCGCCAACCACATCACCATTGTAGCCATATTCACCAATCCCATCGTATTTATAGCCTCGCACGGAGTTATCTCCACCGGCGTAAAAACGCAAACTAGGCGGAAGTTTTTCTAAGTCCTCACTTTTAATAAAGGTGTGGCCGATCTCACCGCGTAAAATTAGGCGATTGCGATCATTGATGGGAAGGTGATAGATCCCGCGGAGACGCGCTTGAATAAAATCCACATCCCCTAAAAACATCGAGCCACGGAGCATACCATCCACTTTAAACCCTGCGCGATCAAATCGGAGTGTACTTAATGTGCGCCATTCACCGTAAATTGATGGAATAATGAGATTTACCCGCTGTTTGTCACCATTGAGTGAGCGGAAGCGGTCGTGCTGATAATCGAGCGCGTAACCGTAAGTGTATTGGAAGCGTTTGCGCTCAAGCGCGGCTCCAATCACAAAGGTGGTGTAATCCTTATTGGAGGTATCTTCAAAGGCGTATTTGGTATAAAAATGATAAAAATCCCGCCACGGCTCTTTCCCTGGGACGGTGTAGCGAATCTCACCATCACGCTTTTTCTGCGCAAGGAGCAGATCCGTTGAGAGCATGTGCCCATATTGATTAATATAGTGCCAATTCATCGCGCCCATAATTTTGGCGCCAATGTCGGTACTGTATCCAACGCCGCCCATAAAAGTGCGCTGTTTACGACGTTTGAGGTCATATTCAAGATCCACTTCATGGGTATCATGATCGACGGTGCGCGACACCACAACGGCATCAAAATAGGTGGTGCTATTGAGGTACGATTGAATGCGCTCCATTTTGGTATCGGAGTAGGCGCGTGGATCAATGCGGGGGCTCATCTGTTTAAATTGCGCAAAGCGTTGGAGAAATTCTTCATCGAAATAATCGGTCGTAAACTTTACATCACGAATGCGGTAACGCTCACCGGTATCGAGATTGAGATTGACGCTTGAACGATAGCGATCAAGGTCGACGATAATCTCATGCTGAGTGTATTCGGCATCAAAATACCCCCGTTCCAAAGCATTTTCAAGCAGCTTACTTTTGGTCTCCTCATACGCCTCATGCTGAAGCGCATCACCCTCTTTAATTTCGGTGCGTTCGGCAATGCGTTTTAATAGCCAGTTATCATTACCAGCGCCGCTTAAATTGATGTTCACTTTGGTGAGCGGAATGGCCTCGCCGGGGGTGACATTATAAATGGCCACCCATTTTCCGCCTTGATAGGCAAGCGAGCTTGAGACTTTCGCTTTATAGTAACCAAAGGGCTCGAGCGAGGTTAAAATCTCCTCTTTGCCTTGATTAAAGAGCCAGCGAAGGCGAAGTTCATTATCCATCTCATCGGGATCGATAAAATTGAGCGAGGTGGCGTTATAGGCATTTTGATACGCCAATTCATCGCGAATTCCTTTGATGGTAACGGTGAGAAGATCATTCACTTCTACCGTTTTTTCATCCGGTGCCGGTGCGTCTTGCTTCGGATTGCTTGAGCCGTTTGTTGCCGATTTTTCAGCAAGGGCAGGGCTTGAGCTAAGCGCGAGGAGCAGAGCGGTTGTAAGGAATAGTGGGCGATGAATCAGTCGTGTCATAATGCGTTTAAATCAAGTTGAGTTTAGTGTTCTAATTGGTCGAGCCCAAACACATCGTGCAGGGTGCGCGTCGCAAGCTCAGTATACTTGGTATCGATCACAACAGAAATCTTAATCTCAGAGGTGGAGATCATGTGGATGTTAATTTTCTCATCGGCAAGCGCTCTGAACATTTTACTTGCAACGCCCGCGTGTGAGCGCATACCAAGGCCAACCAGCGAGATTTTTACGATCTCTTCATTGCCGAGTACTTTGCGTGCGCCGATGCGTTTTGCCGTCGCTTCGGAGATGGTCATTGCTTTATCGTAATCCACAGCGCCTACCGTGAAGGTGAAATCCGTGGTCTCATCTTGACTAATGTTTTGTACAATCATGTCCACTTCGATGTTGGCCGAGCTAATTTCGCCCAATAGATCGAATGCAATGCCGGGACGATCAGGCACGCCAAGCACAGTAATTTGTGCTTCATTTTTGTTGATGGCGATGCCGGAAATGATGGCCGCTTCCATGCCGATTTCTTCTTCTGTAGTGATCAAGGTACCTTCTCCTTCTTCTAGTAATGATGATAGTACGCGAATGGGCACATTATATTTAGCCGCCAATTCGACGGAGCGAATTTGTAATACTTTTGAGCCAAGGCTCGCCAGTTCAAGCATCTCTTCAAAACTGAGTTTGGTGAGACGTTTTGCTTTCGGTTCGATGCGTGGGTCGGTGGTATAAACGCCGTCCACATCGGTATAAATTTGGCACTCTTCTGCGCCAAAGGTAGCAGCTAAGGCCACCGCTGTAGTATCTGAGCCACCACGTCCGAGTGTGGTTACGGCGCCGTCATCGGTCACCCCTTGGAAACCAGCGACCACCACCACATAGCCATCGTCTAAATCTTGTTGAATGGTGCTTGGGTCAATATTAATAATGCGCGCTTTGGTGTGAACATGGTCGGTTAAGATTTTCGCTTGATTTCCGTTATAGGATTTTGCCTTAATGCCCATCTCATGAAGAGCGATCGATAAAAGTGAAATGCTCACTTGTTCGCCGGTCGCAACGAGTGCGTCAAATTCACGCTCAAGCGGAGTTTTTGAGAGAGAGCGGGCAAGGTTAATCAAGGTGTCGGTTGTGCCAGACATTGCAGATAAAACTACGATTAAATCATGTCCTGCATCTTTAAACTTCTTCACGCGACGCGCGACGTTTTGGATGCGATCGATATTGGCGACAGAACTTCCGCCATACTTTTGCACTAAAAGCGACATATTAATTTGCCTCTATGGTTGATGGTTGAAAATGGATAATTTATCGATTATCGCTAAAAAGCGCTAGAAAATCTAGCGCTTTTCGGTGGTTTTACTCATAAAAATGAGCTTTTTGATTCAATTTTAAATGCCTTCGTTTCTTGAATAAGACCTTCTTAAAATTTATCCTCTACTATCGGCTACAAGAAGAGGTAAATCAAGAGGAAATAGACCGGTACTAAGACGATCATCGCGCGGAACATATAGCCAAAGAAGGAGGGCATTTTAATTCCCTCCTGTTCAGCGAGCGCTTTGATCATAAAGTTTGGCGCATTTCCGATATAGGTGAGCGGCCCTGTAAATACCGTACCCATCGAGATCGCAAGAAGCGTCGTTGGCACAGAATTCATCAAGTATTGCGCAGCATCCGGGCCATTTAAGTCACCGGCCGCCATATTAAAGAAGACAAGATAGGTCGGCGCATTATCTAAGAAGGCCGATAAGAAGGTGGTCACCCAGAAATAGACCGCATTAATGGGATTGCCCGCCTCATCGTGGGTGACTTCCATAATTTTTGCAAACGCGCCATTTTCCCCGGCTTGTAAAATCATAATGACCGGAACAATGGTGAGAAAAATCCCTGAGAAGAGTTTAGCCACCTCAATAATGGGGTACCAGTTAAAGTTATTACTACGGCGAATCTCGCGCGAGGTGATCTTCATCGACACAAGCGTCAATACAATAAAGAGAAGATCGCGCATGATGCCTTGAATGGTGAGCGTCGTATCGTAGATTTTAAACTCAATGCCAGGATTCCACGTCCCTGATACGATAATGCCTAAAAGAACGCCTAAAATAATGAGGAAATTGAGTTTTCCAATCATAATAAAGGTGGTCTTTTCATCACTTTTCTTAAGACCTTCTTTACGGAATAGATAAGTATCCATCACAAAGAAGAGCGCAAGCAGTAATCCAGACATCACCAGCACCGGGCCGAACATATATTTTAACGTCCAGAAAAAGTCAATCCCGTTTAAGAATCCAAGAAAGAGTGGCGGATCCCCAAGCGGCGTTAACCCACCACCGACGTTGGCAACTAAGAAGATAAAGAAGATCGCAAGGTGCATACGATATTTACGATTGCGATTGGCTTGTAAGAGTGGGCGAATAAGTAACATTGCAGCGCCAGTTGTCCCCATCACTGAGGCAAGTACGGTGCCGAGGGCTAGTATCCCTACGTTAAACTTTGGGCTCGCGACTAAATTCCCTGAAATATTGATTCCGCCAGAGGCTGCAAAGAGCACCAGCAGTAATAAAATAAAGGGGATAAATTCGCTAAAAAGCGCGTCGACAAAGATGCTCATCCCGGTATTAAATCCATATTGATAGATTAATGGCAGGAAGAAAGTCAGTGTCCAGGCAAGGGTGATTTTTCCGAAATTTTCGTCCCAAACTTTAGGGGCAAAAAGGGGAAAGAGGGCGATGGAGAGGATAATTCCGGCGAAGGGGATTCCCCAGATTGGAGAGAGCAATTCTCCTTGAAAGTTGGCAGCTTGATCGGCGTGTGCGCTGAGTGGCAACAGTAGAAGTCCGAACAGCATAAAAACGGTTTTACGCATTAATACCTCCCTAAGTATCTAAACGGCGTGAATCATTAATTGTAAGTGGCATACAATAAAATAGACCGAAGAAGGGCTAGACTTTATTGAGTCGTTTAATTGTTTAATGGTGGTAGGTCGTTAACCTTAAAAATGCACGATTTTTAAATTATTGTAACGGCTGTGCTAAAGCGAAATCGGCGCTTTATAAATTTCGATAAAGTGCTATGCTATAGACCATCATAAACAATTTAGAATACCATAATAAATGAAACATTTTCAAAATATTGGCCTCATCTTAAGCGATGAAAATTCCCCAGAAGTGCGCGAGGTGGTTGAGCGTACGAAGCGAATTTTAGACGATAATGGATGTCGCTATTATGAAGTCGACAATTTGCCGTATCGATCAACGGCCTATCCTGAAAATGTGATGCAGCGTTTAGGCGCGTGCGATCTTTTAATGGTATTTGGGGGTGATGGTACGTTTTTAGGCATTGCGCGAAAAGTCCATGCCCTCAATGTTCCGCTTTTAGGGGTGAACCTCGGTCATCTTGGGTTTTTAGTGGATCTTGACCAAAAGGCGGTGCGTGAAAATCTTGAGAATATATTAAATGGGGAATATACCCGTGAAAATCGCTTTTTGCTCTCGATGCGCATCAATGAAGAGTTGATGTCGCTTGCGATGAATGATGTGGTGATTCATAAAACCCAGCTCTCGCGCCTTATTGAACTTGATGTGAACGTCAATGGCGAATATCTAACTAGTTACCGTGCCGATGGGCTGATTTTCTCAACGCCCACAGGGTCAACGGCCTATTCGCTCTCAACGGGCGGGCCGATTATCTATCCAACGCTTCCCGCGATCTTAATTGCACCGATCTGTCCGCATACCTTTAGCCATCGTCCGATTGTGTTGCCATCGAGCAGTGCGATTACCATTCAACATCACCCCTCGATGGAAAAGCCGGTCAATGTCACCTGCGATGGGCAAGAGCTCTTTACTCTAAAAAAGGAAGATAGACTCTCGATCCATAGCAATGAATTTGATATCACCTTGATTCATCCGCTGGAATACAGCTTTTTTAGCATCTTAAAAGAGAAGCTTAGCTGGGGATTACAGCCATCGCTCCAAGGACGTTAGGTCTATTTTTTGTTGGCTATATTGTTGACTATATTTTACACGATGTTAAATTAAGCTTGTCAACGTAAAAAAAATCATTATAATAATGATCGTTTTGTTTAGATGAACGATAAGGAATTGAGAAAAAAATGAAGCCAGCCGCTTTTTTTTTGTCACAACAACGACGCGACATGGTGATGACCATCGCTCTTTCTCTTTTCCGTTTTTATAGAAAATCCTCCTTTTATTAATAGGGGGATTTTTTTTTGCCCAGAGAATTTACAAACCGATTATCAATCGACTTTTCAACCCCGATGAGTTGCAAAAAAAAGGAAAAAATTATGAACGCATTAGCACAATCACGACAAATTTTAAATCACGATTTCTATACCCGTAACAAAAGCCTTAAAGCCCATCTCTTACGCAGCATTCAAGAAAATGGCGGGTGGGTCAATGCGCATATGCATGGTGACCGTGCGTTCACAATCGACTTTGAAGGGTTTGAGGTCTATCAAAACCAAACGCTCATCGAAAAATGGGACACTTTAGATCGCATCAAATCACAAATGACCGAAGATGATTACTATCGTCACTTTAGCATGGCGCTTGAGCGTATGATCGAGCAGGGCGTTGCCGCGGTGGGAAGTTTCATCGATATCGACCCAATTTGTGAAGAGCGCGCAATTACCGCAGCCCTTAAAGCCCGTGAAATCTACAAAAATGACATCACGGTAAAACTTGTGAATCAAACGCTTAAAGGGGTGATTGATAAAGAAGCGCGTTACTGGTTCGATAAAGGGGCGGATTTAGTGGATATTATCGGCGGTTTACCACGTCGTGACCTTCGCGATCATGGGGAAGGCATGGACTTAAAACACCTCGATATATTGATGGAAACCGGTAAAAAGCTCGATAAAATGGTGCACGTTCACGTTGACCAATTTAACTCATGTGACGAGAAAGAGACCGAGATGTTGACCGATAAAACCATCGAGCACGGCATGAACGGAAAAGTGGTAGCGATTCACTCGATCTCCATTACCGCGCATTCAGAAGAATATCGTCAAATGCTCTACAAAAAAATGTTAGAAGCGCAAATGATGGTGATTGCTTGCCCATTTGCTTGGATCGATAGCCCACGCCGTGAAGATCAAGGTCCAACGCGCAACTCAATTACCCCAGCGGACGAGCTTGCTAAAGCAGGAATTCCCGTTGCAGTCGGTACCGATAATATCGCTGACTACATGCTTCCTTTTACCGATGGAGACATGTGGGAAGAGCTTAAATTACTCATCACCGGTTGCCGTTACACCAACATCGATGAAGCGATCAATATCGCAACTCGTAACGGTCGTATGGCGCTCGGTTTAGAACCCTATTCACGCGTATAGACATCCCGATTAACGGAGGAGACATCGGGATGATTGAGGGAATGATGCAAGCAATTGGCACGCCCTCATCATCTCTTTGTTTTAACGTGTCATAAAAGGGTCATACGTTTGCGATAGATTGGGATCTATAGAGGCCTATGGCAGGTTTCTGATGAGGTTAGGATCGCTTTAAAAGCGTAAACTAGATCCTTAAAATCTCACCAGAAAATTAAAAAGTTTGACATTTATAAAAAAGAGATATACAACTAATAGGCATCAGACAACTTCAATTTTTTATTGGAACGACATTCAAAATGAACAACAACGTTTTTTCTTTTAACTTTTGGTGGCAAATCTCTCGGGAGCGGGAGATATAACTGTGCACGTCTAAAAAAGAAGAAACGACACGTATATCGTCAATAGCCCGCTGAATCAGCGGGCTTTTTTATGCCCAAAATAAAGTAAACAGAGCAGCAACCCCCTCGGAAGAGACAAAAATTTAATCAAATCGGGCCCAAAATGCCCATCAAATCGAATGTAAGTCCTTTGCTTGAACACCAAGGGCAACCAAACAACCCAGCTTAATTAGACAACCATTAAACAGACAACCCAACGCACCACTTGTACGCAGAGAGATAAAAAAGGAATCGAATCATGAAAGCAATTTTTAATAAACTCTACCAATCAGAAAGTCTCTTTTTAGGCGAGAGCCAAACGTTGTTTTCAAGCATCGCTCGTGGTGAGCTGACGCACTCTCAACTTGCCGCAGCACTCATCTGTATGAAGCTTCGCGGTGAAACGCCTGAAGAGATCGCTGGCGCTGCCCAATCTTTTTTAGAAGTGGTCAAACCCTTTCCCCGTCCTGATTATGCGTTTGCTGATATCGTCGGTACCGGCGGTGATGGGGCAAACACTGTCAATATCTCAACAGCGAGTGCCCTTGTTGCGGCAAGCTGTGGTGTAAAAGTTGCCAAACATGGAAATCGCTCCGTATCGAGCCTCACAGGATCATCGGACCTTTTAGCAAAACTTGGAGTGAATCTCGCAGCAACGCCGAATGAATCACGCAAAATGATGGACGAGCACAATATCTGCTTTCTCTTTGCACCGCAATATCATGAAGGCTTTAAACATGCGGCGCCCGTTCGTACAGAGCTTGGCACGCGGACGCTCTTTAATGTGCTCGGGCCCCTTGTGAACCCGGCACGTCCTCCTTATGCGTTGATTGGTGTTTATCACGAAGATCTCGTCCGTCCCATCGCGGAAACGCTCAATCTTCTCGGCTATAAACGTGCAATGGTGGTGCATGGTAGCGGGGTTGATGAGGTAGCGCTTCATGGGCCAACGAAAGTGGCGGAACTTAATGGCGGTAAGATCGATGAATATGAGGTGGTGCCACAAGATTTTGGTTTAAATAGCCATCCGCTCTCTATGTTGGTCGGCGGTACGCCCGATGAAAACCGTGCCTCGCTCCTTAAAATGCTTGAGGGACGAGCACCAGAAGCCCATGAACATGCCGTTGCCATCAATGTGGCGATGCTGTTAAAACTCTTTGGCAATGAAGATTTAAAAGAGAATGCCGCCACTGCGTTAGCCTCGATTCGAGAAGGGCGTGCGCTCGCACTTTTAAATACCATTACCGGAAAAGAGGTGCAATAAGATGAAATTGACTCATACCGTTCTCGATGAGATTGTGCGCCTTCGTAAGATCGATATCGACGCACTTAAAATTAAAGAGCCGCTCGACACCTTCCAAAACGCGCTTCTCCCCAGTGACCGTGATTTTTACGCGGCACTTAACGCAAAAAAAGCCGCTCATCAACCGGCCTTTATTCTTGAATGTAAAAAAGCCTCGCCCTCAAAAGGATTAATACGTGATGACTTTGATGTCACCACCATCGTTGAGACCTATAACCACTACGCCACCGCAATTTCAGTTTTGACCGAGCATCGCCATTTTCAAGGGGAGTTCCACTATTTAGAACTTGCGAAAGCGGCGAGTCAGCAGCCGATTCTCTGTAAAGATTTTGTGGTGGATGCCTATCAAATTTATAAAGCACGTTTCCATGGCGCGAATGCGATTTTACTGATGCTTTCGGTGCTGGATGATGCGGAATATGAGGCGTTAGCCAGTGTGGCGCATAGTCTTAAGATGGGCGTTTTAACGGAAGTGAATGATGAAGCGGAAGTTGAGCGAGCGTTAGCGCTTAATGCGAAAGTGATCGGCATTAATAACCGTGATCTTCGCGATCTCTCTATTGATTTAGGGAAAACGGAACGTCTTGCCAAATTGATGCCGGCAGAGCAGATCATCATTAGTGAATCGGGCATTTTAGAGCACGGGACGATGAAGGAATTGACCCAATTTGCCGATGGATTTTTAATTGGCAGTGCGCTGATGGCGGAAACCAATCTCGATCAAGCGGTGCGCAAAATGGTCAATGGCCCCCATAAAGTCTGTGGACTTACCTCAAATCAAGATGCTCAAGCGGCCTATGATGCGGGCGCAAGTTTCGGTGGCTTGATTTTTGTCCCGAGTTCTCCTCGCGCGGTAACACTCGATGAGGCGAAAACCATTATCGATGGCGTAAATCTTGGCTTTATCGGTGTATTCCAAAATGAATCGATTGATGAAATCGTAACCATTGCAACGGCATTAAATCTTGTAGGTATCCAGCTGCATGGCGATGAGTCAGGGGCCTATATCGAAAACCTTCAGAACGCTCTAGCTGTAGCAGGGAAGCCTTCAATCAAACTGATTAAAGCACTCTCCATTAAAGAGGATTTTGCGGAGATGATGAAAGGGGAGGAGACACCATTTTGCGAGCTTTTAACTCTCCACCGTGACGGCGTGATCGATTATCTACTGCTCGATGGTAAAAAGGGCGGCAGCGGCACGCCATTTAATTGGGCAATATTGCAAAATGCACCGCTGAAATCGCATCTTAAGCGCAGTTTTTTAGCCGGTGGCCTCAATCAAGATAATTTAGTCGAGGCGTTAGCCTTTAACAGTTACGGCGTCGATATTAACTCTGGCGCAGAGCGTGCACCTGGCAAAAAAGATGCCGGCATGCTGAATACCCTTTTTCAAATAATGACAGATAACTTAGTAGGAGTAAAACAATGAATCGTTTAGACCCATATTTTGGTGATTTTGGTGGCCAATTTGTGCCAGAGATCTTAATTCCAGCGCTCGATCAGCTTGAGTCGGCGTTCATTGATGCGCAAAATGATCCGGAATTCCAAGCGGAATTTACCGATCTTTTAAAGAACTATGCCGGGCGCCCGACCGCGCTTACAAAATGTCGCAATTTAACGGAAGGCACAAATGCGACGCTCTATCTTAAACGAGAAGATCTATTGCACGGCGGGGCCCATAAAACCAATCAAGTATTGGGGCAGGCACTTCTTGCAAAACGCATGGGGAAAACTCGTATTATTGCGGAAACCGGTGCCGGTCAACATGGCGTTGCTACCGCGATTGCGTGTGCGCTGTTAGGACTTGAATGTAAAATTTATATGGGCGCAAAAGATGTGGCGCGTCAGTCCCCGAATGTTTTTCGTATGAAGCTGATGGGGGCGGAGGTGATTGCTGTTGAAACTGGTTCAAAAACTCTTAAAGATGCCTGTAACGAGGCGCTTCGCGACTGGTCTGCAAATTATGAAGATACGCACTATCTTTTAGGAACGGCGGCAGGCCCGCATCCTTTTCCCACCATTGTGCGCGAGTTTCAAAAGATGATTGGTGAAGAGACGAAACGCGAGATTGTAAAACGTGAAGGACGACTTCCTGATGCGGTCATTGCTTGCATTGGCGGTGGCTCGAATGCGATCGGTATGTTTACCGATTTTATCCCTGAAACGGGTGTGAGATTAATTGGCGTTGAGCCCGCAGGAAAAGGGATTGATACCGGCGTTCATGGCGCATCTTTAAAACACGGCACACTCGGGGTCTATTTTGGTATGAAGGCGCCGATGATGCAGGATGAGGATGGGCAAATTATGGAATCCTATTCCATTTCAGCAGGACTTGATTTCCCCGCAGTTGGCCCGCAACACGCCCATCTTGATAGCATTGGTCGCGCCGAATATGTCTCGGCAACGGATAAAGAGGCGTTAGGTGCCTTTCAAGATCTGTGTCACCGCGAAGGAATTTTACCGGCGCTTGAATCATCGCACGCGCTTGCCTATGCGCTCAAAATGATTCGAGACAACCCTGAAAAAGAGCAGTTACTGGTGGTGAATCTCTCCGGACGGGGCGATAAAGATATTTTCACGGTGTATGACATTTTAGAAAAAGAGCTTGAGAAATAGGAGGGAATGACGATGACACAGCAACATTCAACCGGGCGTTACGCCAAACTTTTTACCCGTTTAGAGGCCAATCAGGAAGGCGCGTTTGTTCCCTTTGTGGTACTTGGCGATCCTGGCTTTGAGGCGTCGTACAACATTTTGGTGACATTGATCGAAAATGGGGCCGATGCCCTTGAACTTGGGATTCCCTTTTCCGATCCGCTTGCCGATGGGCCAGAGATTCAAACGGCGGTGCTTCGTGCATTTGCGGGGGGCATTAATGTGGAAAAATCCTTTGAGCTTATTCGCCGGATTCGCCAAAACTACCCCAATATTCCGATCGGACTACTGATGTATAGCAATCTAGTGCAGAAAAACGGGATCGATCATTTTTACCGTAGGGCAGAAGCGGCGGGCGTTGATTCCGTTCTCGTTGCGGACGCGCCATTGCGTGAATATGCCGAATTTATGAAGGCGGCAGAAGCCCATAATATTGATCCGATCTTTATCTGCCCCCCGAATGCGACGCCTGAAACACTTGAGAAAATCGCCGAATTGGGCGCAGGATACACCTATTTAGTTACCCGTGCAGGGGTCACCGGTGTCGACCAAGCGCTCACAACGGATGTCGCGGTGCGGGTAAACGAGCTAACAAAAGTGGGCGCACCTCCAGCGATTCAAGGGTTTGGCATTAGCACCCCTGAACAAGCAGCATTTTACATTCAAAGTGGCGTAAAAGGGGTGATTAGCGGATCGGCCATTGTGCGGATTATTCGTGAGAATTTAACTGACGAAGCGGTGCGTTTATCAAAGCTTGGGGAATTTGTTCGCACTATGAAAGCGGCCACTAAGTTTAAACAGTCAGCATAAGGATGATGATTATGGCACTTCAATTACAGATGGTTTACCGAGATCAAAGAGAACTGAAAAAACGATGGCGAGGGGTCTTTTAAGATGACACGCTATTGCCCCAAATTTTATCGTTATACAAGGAATTGACCATGAATTTATTAACATCCCATCGTATTCACGCAAGAGCTTCAGAGGAAACCTCTGATCGCCCCATCAACCTTTATCGTTTTGAGAGTGCCGTTTCCTATAAAGCCGATCCGCTTGCGCTCTATCACGGATTAACTCAGGGGAACAAAAATACACTTCTCTATGAGTCAGCCGATCTTGACCATCAACATGCGCTCAAAAGTTTTATGATTATTGATGTGAGCCTTCGAATTGCGGGGCTTCGTGATGAGGTAACAGTAACAGCGCTCACCCTAAACGGGGAGGGCATGCTTAAGATTTTGGCAGAAAGTGCATTAAAACCCTATCTGAGCGAAAAAAATCGCAAAGCGCTTCGCTTTAAATTTAAAGAGGAGCATCCCCATTCCCCCATCGATATTTTGCGCACGATTCAGGCTCTTGCCGATCCTGCGTTAGACAATGATTATTCGCTCTTTTTAGGCGGACTGCTTGGCTATGATCTCGTGGGTTTTTATCATGGCATCACCATTCCTGAGAAAAATCGCACCCACGATATGGTGGTCTATCTTGCGGAATCGATGGTCGCGATCGATCATGTGACGAAAACGGCGACGCTGCAAATCAATCAATATGGCGATGATGCCGAGCTTGAGATGCAGCTGCGTGACCGATTTGTGGAGCTTAAAGAGGCGATTGCGGAGCGTTATACGCTTCCAGAAGCACCTAAAAAAGTTGCAAAACCTGAGGTGATTGAGAGCGATGAAACTCACTTTTTGGAGAGCGTAACTGCGCTAAAAGAACGGATTAAGAGCGGTGAATTTGCTCAAATTGTGCCTTCACGAACCTTTAAAATTGCGTGCGATTCTCCGCTTCATGCTTATGCGCGTCTTAAAGCGTCTCATCCGAGCCCATATCTTTTTTATCTCAATGATGCCGATTTTGTCCTCTTTGGCGCGTCACCGGAGCGGGCGCTTAAGTTTGATCGAATCAGCCGTGAACTTGAGCTCTATCCCATTGCCGGCACAAAACCCCGTGGGCGGATTGACGGGGAAATTGATCCAACGCTCGATGAGCGCATTGAAGAAGAGCTTAAAAATGACCCCAAAGAGGTGAGCGAACATATGATGCTCGTCGAGCTTGCAAAAGAGGATTTAGCCCCGATCTCGGAAGCGGATTCGATCATTGTGCGCGATCTGATGAAAATTGACCGTTATGCCTATGTGATGCATCTTGTCTCGCGGGTTCAATCGCGGTTACAACCTGGTCTTGATGCCTTTGATGCCTACATTGCGACGATGAATATGGGTACTTTAACCGGTAGCCCGAAAGGCCATGCGATGGAGACGATCTACCAGATAGAAGATGAAGCGCGCGGAAGCTACGGAGGGGGAATTGGCTATCTTACAAGTTTTGGTGATCTCGATAGCTGTATTGTGATTCGCTCTGCGATGGTGAAAGAGGGGATTGCCAAAGTCCAAGCCGGTGCCGGAATTGTTGCCGATTCAGTTCCACAAACCGAGCTCGAAGAGACCCGCAATAAAGCCAGCGCGGTGGTGAGAGCGATTGTGGGCGAGTAGTGGTTTTTTCCCCCTAATTTATACTTTAAGTTTTACATTAGCTTAAGTTGAGCTAGAAGCTTTAATGCCCTGAGTATTAAAGCTTTTTTCTTTCCTCATTATCTTGCTAACAAGATAATCTCAAACAATAAATCCCTTCTATTTCAATTGAATAGAATATATTACAATTAAATAAAATGTATTAAAATAATAACAAATGTAATTAATTGTAATGTTTTTGTATAAAAACTTTGTGTAATGTATATTTTCAACTGATTAGGTTGTTTTTATTTGTCTTTAGTTAAGACCTTAAAGGATTGTATGTTGACGGCCTTAATTTGAAGCGCAATAAAAACAATACTGAGTCAGTCAAAACGTATGTTGAGTTGATTAGGCAGTTTACTAAGAAGATTTAGATTAGGAGTAATAGTACATTATGGGAAAAATGAATCTTAAGCAGTTATTAACAGTCGGAACCATTTTGATGGTGGGAAGTGTTTTTTCATCAGCGCAGGCACAAAACCAAGCAACAGGCACCATTGATGTCAAACTCACCTTGACTGAATCGTGTAGCGTCGGTGGGGCAGACTTAAAGCCGGGCGATAATATCAAAATGGGTGAGTTTAACTTCGGAACAGAACCTGCAAGTTACATTGGGGATTTAGAGGAATCGTTATCACTCAAAGTGCGTTGCGTTACCGCCAATCCTGTAAAACTAACATTAACGAGCGGTCTGTATGATACGCAACTCGCTGATTCCCGTGCAATGAAGAGTACTGATGGGGATGTTTATGTTGGCTATAACGTCTATAAACAGCCTTTAAAAGTAGATAAAGTGTCCAATGGCGATGTTTTTTATGAACAGCCAGCCAATACTGTTGAAGAGCAAACTGTTGTGTTACATGGTGTTGCAACGATGGTTTCGGGAGGCGGTTATAAGCCGGGCGATTATGCCGATACTTTAACGGTTAATGTCGATTTCTAAAGCGAACGGGAATCTTAATAATGATGAGAAATACCAAACGTTTTTTAATCGGGATGTTTGGTATTTTTTTGCTTAGCCAGAGTCCCGCTGTTGAATGCATGCAAAGTAGTGGCAATTGCGTTATTAAGGTGAGTGCAACGATTACAGAAGGCTGTTCGATCTCAAGTCAATCGGATAATGCCCCATTGGGTATGTTAGATTTTGGTGTCCATCCTGCGTTAGGAAGAGGTGATCTCTATGCAAGTTTTACCAGCAATAGTGCAATCACTTTTCTGTGTACGCCGGGATTGACACTGCAGATGAGTATTGATGGGGGAAATCATTATTTGGAAAGTCGGCGACTTGAAAATATGGGGAGCTATATCTCCTATACGCTCTATTTCGATAATGCCTTTCAAAAAGAGATTGGCATTGGCGTTCCTGTAAATATCTCACCCAATGCGGATGGAACATTGGTTCTACCGGTTTATGGGGCGTTAACCTTACCGGAAACGGGGCCTTCAGGACTGTATCGAGATACATTAACGGTCACAATTACTTATTAATAATGGATATATAGAGAGATGTCATCTAATAATCGAGTCGGTGTGATTTGTGCGGTATTTGCATTGATTGCAATCTCCTTTTTTTATATGTTTTCATCGGCGGCGTTACTGATTTGGCCAACGCGATTGCATATGGAAAAAAATGAAAAATCCGTAGCGATTTGGATTGAAAACCAAGGAAATGAAGAGCAGATGCTACAAGCTCGCGCATTTTTATGGACTCAAAAAGAGGGGAAGGATCAGCTCACGCCTCAAGCGACTGTGATGGTGAGCCCGCCCATGGCGAAAGTGGCTCCCGGCGCTAAACAGCTCTTTCGTGTGGTAAATAAAATCCCGGCACCTCAAGGGACGCTACAGACCTATCGCATTATTGTGGATGAGATCCCTAAAAAAAGTACGCCTAAACCACTTGATTTTGACACAGATGTTCAGCAAGGGGTGAAGTTTCAGTTTCGTTACTCCATTCCGCTTTTTATCTATGGTCAAGGATTGCAAGAAAAAGCGCGTTTAGCCCTCTCTAATGAGGCTATTTTAGAAAATCTCTCATGGAAGATTAGAGAAGAGAGCGGAACCCGTTGGCTCGAGATCAGCAATAAAGGCGCTTATTATCTCCATTTAACAGACATTTCGTTTGATCAACCGGCAAAGTCTACGGGAAGTGGTGAGTTATCCGGTTATATTTTGCCAAAAAGTACCGTGAAATGGCCTCTTCCTCAAAAAATAGTGATTGGCGATCGATTACATGCGATTTTAAATGGAAAGGATGCCATCGTTCTCTCCAAATAGAGACAATGATACATGGGTAAAGATCAATTAAGTGAGCGATTTCAAGGAATGGTTGAAAGTAGAGTAGAACCTCTATCGAGAGTTTTATTGAGGTCTCTTTTTAAGGCATTCACACGACTATTTTTATGGAGTATCCTCTCCATTCAAATGCTCTTTGCGGCGGATCATCCTGCCGAAGATATGGAGCTTTTTTTAGAGCTCATTGTCAATGATGTGTCAACCGGGCACGTGGCGCTGATTGATTATAAAAAGCCCTACTATTATATCGATACTGGTGATCTAAAAGAGACGCCGATCTTATTTGAGTATTTAGAGGATCAAACGAAGGGCACTATTGTGACGTTAAATGCTTCTGATGATGTGAGTGTGCGCTATAACGAAGAGTGGCAACAACTCTACATCACCGTGCCGACTCAGTGGCTTCCAAGACAATCGATCGGTTATGGATCGCGCGAGACGGTGGAATCGTATACGAGTTTTGGCGCCATTGTTAATTACGATCTTTACGCCTCTAAACCCCGCCATAATAGTGGGAGCCTCAATAGTTGGGGGGAGTTTAGACTTTTTGGAGATTACGGAACGATTAGCCATTCGGGGGTTTATAATCATTATTTCGGCAGTGAAAGCTACCAGAAAAATCGCTATACCCGTTACGATACTTATTGGCAATATTCCGATGAGGATAAGCTCTATACGCTCACGGTGGGAGATCTGATTACTCGGCCTTTAGTCTGGAGTAATGCGGCGCGTCTTGGTGGGATTCAGTTTTCACATAACTTTAAATTGCGCCCAGATCTGATTACCTATCCGTTGCCTGAATTTAGTGGTGAGGTTGGGCTCCCATCGACGGTTGATCTTATTATTAATGGCTCAAACTATCAAAGCAGTAACATTAATCCAGGGCCGTTTGATATTACCGATGTCACTCATTTAAGCGGTGCTGGTGAAGCGGTGGTAGTTACAACGGATGCGCTTGGGCGTACGGTGAGTATTAATGTTCCTTTTTATGTCACGTCTCGATTATTACGTGAAAATTTAATGGATTATACGCTCAGTGTGGGAACGTTGCGCCAACACTATGGTCAGAAAAACTTCTCCTATAGCCGTTATGCGATCGATGGAAGCATGCGCTACGGGGTAAACGACCATTTAACGGTGGAATTTCATAGTGAATTGGCCACCTCCTTAACGCTCGTTGGAGCGGGATTTGTTACCAATATTGGACGCATTGGGGATCTGAATGCCGCGCTCACATTAACGAATTATAAAAACAGAACCGGCACGCAACTCTACCTTGGGTATAACTATCTGCATCCGAAATTTAATTTTTTAGCGAGCTATATTCGTCGCAGCAGTGATTATCGAGATATTTCGAGCATCGATAGTGAATATGGCGTGGTGCCTGAAAGTTTACAGTTTACTTTTAGCATTCCGACTGAGCGATATGGCAGTTACAGCATCGGATTTTTCTCCAATCAATATCAGTATGAAGAGGGCAAACGGCGTAGTAATACCTTTAGCCTTGGGTGGAATAAATCATTAGGTGAATATGGGAATGTGTCTGCCTATATCAATCATCACAATAATTCCGATAATCGCTGGTCGGCGGCACTGCAGTGGACGATTCCCCTTGACAATGATTATGGGCAGGTATCGGTGGCGGCGAATCGAAATGACAGTAAAAATGATTCAACCTCGGTGTACTATAGCCGAAGTATCCCAAGTGATGGCGGGTTTGGTTGGAATCTTAATTATAAAAATAATCGCTCAAATGCTGATTACTATAATGCCGCGCTTAAATGGCGTAATCCGAACATTGAAATGCAGGGCGGTATGTATGGCTCGAGTGGCGATTATACCTACTGGTCGGATCTTTCAGGTTCGCTCGTTGCGATGGATGGAGAGCTCTTTATGGCCAATAGAGTCTACGATTCCTTTGTGCTTCTTTCAGCGGATGGAGTCGGCGATGTGCCGGTGTTATATGAAAATAATGTGATCGGCCGTACCAATCAAAAAGGCTACTATCTCGTGCCACAAGTCCCTTCGTATTATGATGCCAAATATGAGATTGATGGGCTTGAAATTCCGGTCAATCTTAATGTGCCAGAGCTTGAAAAACGGATATCGGTCAAGGCCAATAGTGGGTATGTTTTAAAATTCCCGGTGGAAAAAATTAATCCCGTTACGTTAACGCTTGTCGATGAGGCATCGGATTATATTCCTGTTGGTTCATACATTGAAACGGATCATGGCGAGGAGTCCTATGTCGGTTGGGATGGCGCTGTCTATTTTGAGCATCTACAAGCGATCAATCAGTTAACGGTATATCTACCCGATGGAGAGCGTTGCTCCCTTGAGGTTGAGCTTAAAGCAGATGATGAGAGTGACAAATCCACTGAGGTCAGTATCCTCGATTTAGGGGAGTTCCGTTGCCATAAAGGAGGATCACAATGAGTATGAGTAAATATATATTGAAATGGGCTTTTGCAGTGATACTCTTTATGATATTGGGTATTAGCATGGGAAATATCGCATGGGCAAAAAAGGGATGTCAAATTACTAATGCGATGCCAACCATTAATTTAGGTAGTGAAACATCATTTAATATAATCAATAAAGCTAAAACATCTCATACAGAAAATGCAGGTGTATTTTGCGAGATACCTAAATTAACCGCATCTTTTGCAACACAAGAGTTGTATGCTACAGCTTCTTATGAATCAGGGGGTGTCAGTTATTTAAGTAAGAAAGGCGGAGATGTTGCAGATAAAATAGATTATAAACTCTATTTTGATAAAAGTATGAGCTCAAAGTATGAAGTTCATCATGGGGTTAGATTAGACTTGAAGCAGTTTTCATGGGTTATTGGAGGTAAGGAAGACCTTCAATATCCTGCCTATGTGAGTATTTTCCCTCAAAATGTAAATTTATCAGCAGGCCTCTATAGTGATACAGTTACAGTTTTGTGGGAGTGGGATATTTGTCTTATGGGAACAGATCTATGGTGTTTGAGTTCGGACAAGAATAAAGGTACATCCACCATCGCAATTAATCTCATCGTTACCGAAGATTGTAAAATTTCCGCCAGTGATATTAATTTTGGTTCTGCCCCGGTGACGGCGGCATTTTCAGATGTGGATGGAACGATCAATATTATCTGCACTAAAGGGACGTTTTATAGCGCAGGGCTCAGTAAAGGAGATAATTTCTCTGGCTCAAGGCGCATGAAGAGCGGGAGTAATTTTATTGACTATGAGATCTATAAAGGCAATCAAGCTCATGAAGTGTGGGGCAATCAAGGCAGTGAGCGCCGAGATTCAGCAAGTGCCGATGAAAATCCCGGTGCCGGATGGGGCGGGACGAAAGCTCAGCGCTTTAATTATCGCGCTAAAATCTTACCCAATCAGCCCAATAAACCTGCCGGAACCTATATCGACCATATTATGATTGATGTCGAATTTTAAGTACATCGCCCCTTGAGCCCTCTCCATCAATCACCTACACTAATTATAAAGGCATTGATTGAGGCGCTTCGTTAAATTGCTTGGCAAAGGGGACATTATGCGGATTGTTAAATATGGTATCTATTCTCTATTAACGCTCGTTGTACTGCTTATTATCGGGATTGGGAGCATTGTGCTCTTTATCGATCCCAATCATTTTAAAGGGCAGATTGAGACGTTAGCGAAAGAGAAGGCGGGGATAGCACTCTCCATTTCAGGCGATCTTTCATGGACGTTTTATCCGTGGCTTGGAGTGACCTTTGAAGAGACTGCCATTGCGCCGGTAAGTGCGCCCGAAGAGACACTCGCGAAGGTCAATAATGTGGCGATTTCGCTTAAAGTGATGCCTTTAATTCAGGGCGATCTTGAGATGAGTCGTATCAAAATCGATGGGCTGACGCTCAATGTGATTCGCGATCAAGCGGGTAAAAGCAATTGGGACTTTTTAGGTAAGCATGAGTCTGAGGAAAGAGGGGGAAAAAAGGCTGTAACGGCTGATGAATCGAGTACGAAGGCGAAGCGGACGGAGGCTAAAGCGGCACGTTCGCTCAATATTAGTGGGATCGATATCACCGGTAGCACCATTATTTATCACGACCAGGCGCAAGGATTGCAATTAAATGCGGATAACATCAGTTTAAGTGCCGATGAGATTCGTCAAAATGGCCCGCATATTAGTCTAGGTGAGCTTAAAATCAAAGAGGGCGATATTACCTTTTTTGATTATACGAGCGGAAAAGCAGTGGCGTTTGAGGCGATTAAACTCAGTTTAGAGCGGCTTATTGCAGAAATTTTATCGGACGAAAATGATGAATCGGGCATTAAGTTTTCTCTTGATCGTGTGGCATTAGGTAATTCAAAAATCACCTACAGTGAGCGAGATTCAGGCCTTAATCTTTGGTTGCAACCAAACGCCTTTGAGACGGGAAATCTCTATATCAATACGCTTCCACAAAAAAATGAGCTCCCGTGGCAAGTGGAAGGTATTCACCTAAAAGACGCGACGCTTTTTTATCGCGCTGATGGGGCAGACAGTTACCTTAAAGCGGAAGGATTGACGCTAACAAGCTCAAAGCTCGATTCTGGTAATAAGAGTGATTTGGCATTAAGCGGGCATCTCACAAAAGAGCATGTGATCGATCTGAGTTTTGATGGGAAAACGGCACTTGTTTATGATTTAGAAAATAGCCTCTATCAATTAAATCATCTCGCCTTAACCGCCGTAATTGATTCAATCGTGGGTGAGAAACGGGGCATTACGTTGAATGCCGGCGGGGAATTAACGCTCGATTTAATGAAAGAACGAATCTATTGGAAAGCGCCTAATCTTAAGCTCAATCAGCTAAAACTCCCTCATGATATTGCGTTGCAGGGATTTAATCCGGAAACATTAACATTTGCCACAACGCTCGATCTGAAAAATCTTAACCTCCGCACATTTTTAACGGATTTAGGGATAGCGCTTCCAAAAATGCAAAGCTCAAAAGCATTGACGAATCTATCGTTATCGGGTGATCTTAAAGCAGGGATGAACCGCATTGAGCTCACCAATCTTGCGATGAATCTTGACGGAACAGCTCTGCGTGGATCGGTATTCGCCAATGATTTGAGTAAAAAATCTTATACCGTGCGATTAAGTGGCGATCGACTCAATTTAAATGATTATTTACCGCCGAAAGTAAGTGCCTCGAAAGGCGCATTAGCGAGTAATCAAGGTAAGGGCACGCAAAATGCATCGCCGTTTGAGGCGCTTAGAGGCATGACGATAAACGCGGATTTTGCGCTCAATCAGCTTATTTATAATGCCTATACGATTAATCATTTGGATCTAGGTCTTTCGATTAATGATCGGCTCATTAGTCTCCATCGAGGCCGTGGCGAGATGTTTAGCGGAACCGTCGGTATTACCGGGAAAATAGATGGTCGCAGTGCATTGCCGAGCATTGAGATCACGCCTGATATTCAAAACCTCGCATTGGGCGAGGCATTTAACGCCTTTGAGCTCAATATTCCGCTTACAGGACGTTTGCAACTATCGGGAAGTTTACGCACTAAAGGACTGGATAAAGCGCCGATCCTTGCCAATTTATCGGGAAATCTTCGGGCGAATGTTTTAAATGGGGTACTCGAAGGAGTAAATTATGAGAAGGAGATCTGTCAGGGGCTTGCGATGCTCAATAAAGAGCGTCTGACCACATCGTTTAATCGTGCTTCAACGCCTTTTAATGCCCTTCGCGCGTCGCTCACGATTAAAAATGGCGTGCTCAATAATCAGGATCTCGCTGTGGAGATTCCCGGCATTGATGCCAAAGGGGCGGGAAGCGTTAATTTAAATAATCAGACGCTCGATTACCGCATCGGACTCACCTTAAAAGGGGATCAGCGTGAGAATCGCGATCCTGCGTGTCGCGTCAATAAATATATCGCCAATACGCCGATTCCACTCCGTTGCCAAGGCTCATTTGTGAATGCCGAGAAAAATCTCTGTGGTCTTGATAATGACGCTATCGGTAAGATGATTGCAGAGATGGCCGGTAAAGCGGTGGAGAAAAAGATCGAAGAGACCGTGAAAGAGACCATTAAGCCAGAGATTGATCGAGTGTTAAAAGAGGAGCTTGGTGATCAGCTCGAAGATGTTAAAAATCTATTTGATGGGCTCTTTAAATAGATTTTCTTCGAAACTTAAAGGGCGCGTAGAGGAGGAGTCCGATTAGGATAAAGCCTAAGTAGCCCATTAAGGGGTAGAGATAGCCAACCACATCGGTAAATCCAAAACTGCTGAGGAGTAGTGCGACCGCCATTAATAAGACGATAAAGGGCTTGGATTGTTTGGTTTCCATCGGAACAAAGCGCGCGGAGACCACATAAAACATGCTCACCGAGGTGTTGTAGATCATCCCGAAAATAATCAGCATCATCAGCCAGCTTACAATGGGGGGAAAACTCGCCGTAATTGCAAGCAGGGGCATATCGGCAACGATCAGTTTTCCCGCTTTTGATGCGGTAATCGCTTCAATATTGGTAAAGAGATTAAAGTGCCCGAGTAGTAAAATTCCGCCGATTAAGAGCCCGCCGAGTGCCCCTCCCAGAAGGGCGTGCTTCGGGTTTTTCTCACAACTGCCAATGACAAGCGCCATACCCGCACCGACTGCCATATTAAATGAGACGTGATTGAGTGCGGCAATCAGCCAATTTGGTAGTGTTCCGGGAAGGGTCTCTTTTGTTTTTAATACTAGTGGTTCAAGTTCGGTGAGCGGCGTTTGATTATTAATTAGGCTGTAGCTGCAGATCGCGATTAAAAAAAGCAGTAAAAAAGGTGTCAATGCGCCGACAGCAATCACCACCTTGCGCGCGTTTAGCATAATGGTGAGTGCGGTAATCACTGCCATTAAGAGCGAGCCTTGCCAAAAAGGGAGATCAAATTGTTGATGGAGAATTGAGCCACCACCTGCGATCATGGCAACGCCCGTTGAAAACATGGTGAGTAAAATCACAACATCAATCACAATGCCAAGCGGTTTTCCTGAGAGGGCGTAGAGCGCTTTATGCGGGGTTTTATTGCGAAAACGCTGACCAATATAGACTAAAATCATACTGAAATAGGCATATAAAAGGGTGGCAATGATGAGTCCCCACGTCCCTTTTAATCCAAAACTTGTGTAAAAGATAAGTGATTCTCGGCCGGTTGCAAAGGCAGCGCCGACAATGGCTCCAACCAGTGCAAATGCGACGATTAATATTCGACTCATAATGAGTTTTTGGCAAACCTTTTGTTAAAAAACGAATCCCTAGGATATCATGCCAAAGGCGTTTATGTATTTGGTCTTAAATGGCGAGGCAGATCGAGCGCATCGACCAAAATCTCCCCTGCATATTGCTTACCTCGATTAAAATAGAGCGCCGGTTTATCCGATAAAAAGGTGAGCGTTGCCGTCGCATAAATCACCGCGCCGAAGGTTTCATGGGTGTAAGGATTAAGTCCCGATGGTGTATCAAGGGCAAGCACATTTTTCGCTTTCAACTCATTGAGAGACTCGATGATATCGCACCATTTTGGCGAGAGCGCACGATTGAGTCCAATGCCGAAAAGTCCATCAATGAGGCAGATATTTTTCGGATCGCATTCGGTTAATTCCTCAAGATTTGTAAGCGTCTCGATTTCCGGAAGAGCATTCAGACGGCAGAGCCTTAGCGCCTCCTGTGCTTGTGGGCTTATAACCGGTTCGGGGATAAAAAGAATCACGTTAAATCCACGAGAATCGAGATTAAGCGCCACCCAAAGTGCATCGCCACCATTATTTCCTGTTCCAACGGCCACTAAAATTGGGCGACTTTTAGAAATATGGACACTCACCCAGTCGGTGGCAGAACGCGCCGCTCGCTGCATTAGATCGATGCCTGCATGGTCAGCATCATGTTCAATCTGTCTTAACTGCGTTAAAGAATAAAACGTCATAATGAATCCCCCTCTCTTTCCTTTAGCTTATCAAAATTGATTGACAAATAGACAGGATTTTTAGATGATGCTTAAAGATTCATTTTATATGAATGTTTAATGGTAACCTTGGAATTAAACCGAACATGCAAACAGAAAGTGCAAACAGAAAAGGAGCGGGTATGTTGCTAGATAAAACGGTATCAGTGGGGGCGGTTGTCGCGGAGCAATTTAGAGCGGCTGAGGTCTTTAATTTTTATGGCATTGATTTTTGTTGTGCGGGCGAACGTACGTTAGAGGAGGCAGCAAGTGAGCATCAAATCGAGCTGGATGTTTTACTCAATGCGTTAAGCAATGTGCTTGAAAATGAGGCGGGGCAAGGTGGTGTTGGCCTGCTTGATTTTAAAGCGTGGTCATTGGAGCTATTGGTGGATTACGTCATAAAATATCATCATCGCCGTATTCGAGAAGTGGGACCAAAAACGTTGGTGCTTTTAGAGAAAGTGTGTGAGGTTCATGGCGAAGATCATCCGGAATTGCACGATGTCCACAGGCTGTATGAGAGCTCGTTAAATGAGTTAACGCTGCATTTGCAAAAAGAGGAGCGAATTCTTTTTCCATTTATCTACCAAATTGCACAGGCCTATGAAGCACAAACTCCGATGCCACACGCGCCGTTTGGTACGGTTGAAAATCCCATTAATATGATGATGCACGAACACGACCAAGAGGGCGAGCGGATGCGCCAAATCTCAGAGATTACGGGTAAATACAGCGTTCCAGAAAACGCTTGCAACAGTTACCGGCAAGTAATGTGGGAATTGCACGCATTTGAAACCCATCTTCATGAGCATATTCATATTGAGAATAATATTATTTTTCCACGAGCCATTCATCTTGAAAAGGGTGGGCGCTTGTAATGGTTGTTTGCCAATTTTAGGAGTGCATTAGGATAAATGGGTCAATTGGCTAAGATCAATGGTATTTAAAGGCAGTGAGGGAAGCAAAATATCAGCGAGTGTGTAGTGATCGAGCACCGCTAAAAAAGCACGGGTGGCCTCCGCTAAAATGGCTTTAAATTCACATTGTGGGCGGATGACGCATTGGTTTTTTTCACCAAAACACTCCACTAAGGTGAAGGATTCCAGTGCTCGAATGAGCTCACCTAAGGGGATCAATTCAGGGGCTTTCCCTAGTTTAAGGCCGCCCCCTTTCCCGCGAATGCTTTTTAGATAGCCAAGCTCACTTAAAAACGCCACAATCTTGGTTAAATGGCTCCGCGAAATGGCATAAAACTCGGCAATTTCAGTAATATTGACAAGACGATCCGCGTGAAATGCCGTATAAATTAATGTACGGATTGCATAATCAGTTTGTTGGGTGAGTTGCATAGTAATGGGGCTTATTTTAAGTGAGAAACAAAAGATTGAATGATTATAACATTCATTTTAAAGCGATCTTTAAAAGAAGAGAGGAGAGCGGATGAAAATAGTGGTGATTGGTGGAAATGCGGCGGGCATGAGCGTCGCGCTAAAGGCAAAGCGGGAGTGTAAAACGGCAGAGGTGATCGTGATCACGAAAGAGAATCAGATCTCCTTTGCCCCGGGCGCACTCTCTTTTTATTTAAAAGGGGCGATTGAAGATGAAGCGCTCTATGCAAGAACGCCGGATTCGGTGAGAGCCGCGGGGATTGAACTCTATTTGCAAAGCCCCGTGATTGAAGTGGATACCGTCTTAAAAAGTGTTACGTTTCTTCCTCATAATCAGGCCCAAAAGGGCGAGAAGAAAACACTTATGTATGACCGATTAATGATCGCAACTGGTGCTCGTCCACAGGATCATCCGCTTAAACTTAAGCACTATCACAATGTCTATACATTTAAATCCTTTTTTGAGGTGGATCGTCTTAAAAAAGCGCGAGCAGAGTATAAGACGATGGCAGTGATTGGCGGGAGCATTGTGGCCGTGGAGGTGGCTCAAACCCTTAGCTCAATGGGAATCAAAACCTATTTAATTCATCGAGGCGCCTATCCGCTTGATCGTTATTTTGGAGCCTCTGAAAAAGAGCGGATTTTAGAGAGCTTGGACGCTCAAGGGATTGAGTGCATCATGGGAGCTACAATTGAGGCTATTAAGGCAGGTCAGTTGAAGCCGTCGACCTTAACATCATTATTGATTCATCAAGAGCAGGATACGAGATGGATCGATATTGATGGGGCGGTATTGGCTCTTGGCGTTGCGCCTAATAGTGAATTGTTTGGTTCACTGGGTGGGGATGGGCTAGAGACGACCGCCAATGGAGCCATTGAGATTGATCTTTATGGTGAAACCTCGTTGCAGGATCATTATGCCGCCGGTGATGTGGCGACCATTCCCCACTTTCTTTTGGGATCGCGCTATCTACCGGTTGCCGCATCGGCCAATAAGATGGGGCGTATCATTGGGCAAAACATTGTCTCAAATCGTTCCGATCGCGTGCCCTATTTAGGCTCGCTCGGCAGTGCAATGGTTCGGCTAGGGGAGTGGGAATTAGGCGCTACAGGCATTACTGAGCGAGAGGCTCGTTTGGCCAATATCCCCTATCAAATGGCAACCATTACTGCGCCGTCTGCCGCTGAATTTATCGAGCATCAACATCCCGTTACAATTACGCTTCTTTATCATGCTAAGACCCGAGTTTTATTAGGGGGAACGATTATTGCTAAAGGAAATGCCTCACTGCGTTTAACCGCTCTCACCGCCCTTATTTATGGAAAACAGACCGTTGATGCCATTGGATTTATGGATTTTGCCTATGAGCCATCGTTATCGGCCATGTGGGACCCGCTCAATATTGCTGGGAATCGAGCGTAACAGTTGGATGTTGGATCAAGAAAAAGTCTCACCCCCCAATGGATGTAACCCTTCTGTCATAGAGTCTTTGCAAAATGGGCTCATTCAACAAAACATGGATTGTAAAAATATCGCATGTAACTTATTGATATTCATCTGGGTATTTGATGATTATCATATTGGAATTATGCAAATCAGATATCCTAAGAACATTCTGCATAAGCAATTGTTTTTAATATAAATACGGGAGACATCATGGATTTTGAAGAGAAAGGCTTAATGGATGAGGTCTATCACGATACGTTAGCCTCAGTATGTGAGCGAGTGAAATATCAGGCGAACCACTATTTAAATGAGAGCGAAAAATTATCGCCTTCAGCATCGCTTGAAGAATATGCCGAATTTAAGGAGCGCATTCGTCACTTAGCAGAATCGGCCATTGACGACATTGAAAAGTGGATGCAAACCTTCCTTTGGAAATAATTAACCGCGCTAATTGAATTTAGCCATTACGTAGACAAACCCGTTGCACCGAATTTTTTTAAGTGGATTAAGACTTAAAATCACTCGGTGCTTTTTTATGAGTGCATTTTATACAAAGGTGTTATTAGGGTTCTACTTTTTCTGGTGTCTCTATTTTGGGCGGGTTAATAATCTTTTGAGTGCCATCGAATAAAATAATTGGATTGCGTTGCCAGAGCGATGGGCCATCATATCTAAAACTATCTTCCATGGACCACCACTCTTCAAAGCGCACTTTTTGTTCAGCTTCAAGCCGTTGAAGATGGGGAAGCGTCAACACAGTCATATAGAGCGTGGTACAAAGCGCCATAAAGGTGAGGCTTTTAAGTAGTAACATTCCGAGTAGTGGATAATCAAGTGATATCTTAACCGTTGGTGTATGCGCGCGTTTCCCATGATTGATTGAGCGGAGATCAAGCGGAAAGGTAGCCAGATAGAGATGGAAGGCATAGGCAAAAATCAGTACTGAGATAAATTGGCTGAGCGGATAGACAAATGCCCCTGAAAAGAGTGCATTCATCGACACCATCGCAGGTGCCGCCCAAATCCAACAGGGCATTAGTTTACGGCGTAAAAAGAGTTTGAGTGCCGTAAAGAAAAAGCCCACTAAAAAGAGGACACCGATGAGGCCAAACTCCGCCATCCAGTGGAAAATAAAGCTGTGTGGGTGAGAGGCATAATAACCCTGCCAACCTTTATAATTGCTACCGCCAATCCCGAAGAGAGGATGTGCTAAAAAGTCTTTAAGAGCGTGTGAATAGAGAAGCGTACGGCCGGAGCTTGACGTTCGAACGAGTTCATGGGCATCTTGCACAATTGCATTGATGGTGATGTAGAGTAAAAACCCAAGAAGCAGCGAGATAAGCGGGATTTTAAGGGCGCTTTTTTTATTGGTGCCAAAAAGAGCGATCATCAATAGTGCAAGCCCGAGGCTTAATAGTGCACTGCGCGCACCATCCATAAAGAGATTAAAGATGTAGAGAGTGCTTAAGAGAATGATCCAAGGCGTCCATTTTTTTGCGGATAAAAACCCCGGTCTAAGCCATAAAATGGCTAGTGCAGGCAGTAATACATCGTCTAAATAACGGATATTTTCAAAAGTGTCGTGCCAAAACATATCACCATCTGGAATGAGCATCTTCATAATGATATTGGTGATAAAACGAATCATCACTGGGAGCGGCGCAAGGGCGAGGAGCGCAAAGAGATTCCCCATCCATTTGGCATCGTAACGAAAGAGGATTCCCGCGTAGAGTCCGCTAATTAAGAGCAGTGATCCAACTCCGTAGGTGAGATAGGCCGTGACATTTTTAACACCAAAAAGCGCCAGCACCATAAAGCCTAATAATACGGCGGTGAGATAGTAGGGGAGATTTCCTAAAGTATTGAGGGTTTTGAGGGGGAGTAATAAAAAACCAACGGCAAAGAGGGAGAGTACGGTAATTTGATAAAAGCGCCAACGGTCATAGTGATTCTCTAATAAAGCGAGATAATCATAGCCACTAAATGCGAGGAAAAACCAGATTACTGCGATGAGTGCCAGTGTACGGTGGAGCCATTTTATGGGAAGGTATTGGGTCATTGCCATGGATTAAACCAAATCATCAAATCATTGAAAAGGAGTCTAAAAATAGCATGTTTTATCGGTAAAATCTCGCTTACCATCAATTTTGATTGTTTAACTCACGACGTGATTTTATTTAATGCTCAGATTGTCATTAAACTTCTTATATTGCGGGGGAAATTCGGGAATTTATCTCGATAATCCCGTGCAAATATGGAATACTATAAGGGATCTTTACAAAACTTAAGAATAACAAATCAAGATGATAGGAATTGCTCTATGCTAAGCATTGGCCAACGACGAAATCGACGCGTTTCTCTTCCAATAATAATCCTCGCGGGGATGTTTGGATTATCGCCTTTTGTAGCGCTAGCGGATACGGAAACGTTGACGGAAGCGGAAAAACTCGATAACTTTCGCCATTTTGCTGATGGAATGTGGGATGTGCAGATGAAAAGTGATGAGGGCGTCATCGTTGATCAGTTTAAAACCTGTTTGCCCGGCGATGCGCTAGAAAATTATCTGGAAGCGACGCTAATTTATAAAAATTCAGGCTGTCCGCTCCTTAAAAAAGAGATTACTGAGGAAGACATTACGCTGCGTTATGAGCTAACCAAAGCGTGTGCAAATAGAGCGATGGAGCACTATTATCTACCCTTTCCAGAAGGAGAGATCGAGCTTGCTTTTAGTAAGCTTGGCGATAATCACTATCGTTATGTGACCGATATTCGCGCGAATGATGAAACGGAGCTGAACGGGAGCGAGCGCATTATCTATGAGTTTGATTATCTTGATCACTGTAACCGCTTTGCGCCGACGGGATTATTTACCCCGCCAGATGGGAAATGGAGCTATTGGCTGCAGACTGATGATCTTACCAATGAGTCGATTTTGGAATTAAGTGGTGCTGAGCTCAATGCGCGTCTGTTGCGTTATCACGACCGCACCCAAATTCCTTGTGAGCGCCGATTTTATCTTATTGAAGAGGGCGAATATCGCGTCAATTATTTGATCGATAATAGCTGTATTAATGATGTCGCGCCCGATCTTAAAGAGGAGCTCGGTCTTGAGCTGATGGAAAACATTCCCTTTTATACCGACATCAGCGTGAGTGAACTTTTCCCTGACGCTTATCAGATTCGCGTTAATAATCTTGATCTTAATTTGGTGGAAAAATGCCAAAATCGGGTGATTGAATATCGCAAAGTTGCCGAGATGGCTGAGGGCAAAATCCCTTCAAAATCGGCGCTTGATGAGGCGAATTGCCCGCAAGAACCGATGGGGCTTAAAGGGGGCGGGGTGCATCCGTTAGAGCTAAAAGAAGAGGTGGCGGGGAAACTCTCTGATGCGCTCGAAAAGAGCTTAAATGAGCGTGAGGATTAGCGTAAACAGGGGCTAAACTGTGGTATCCTAACGATCAAAAGCGTTAAAAAAAGGAGACTAATGCCGATCGATTCACCGCTTGAAACGGATAAAAAAACCAATCTAACCCTTGAGCATTTTAAAGATACGCTCTGGTTTCATGAAAATTTAAGTGAGCATACGCTTGCGTCCTATTTATCGGATCTCTATAAATTGGAAGCGTCGCTTAAAAAGCGTTTTAAACATATTGAAACGGCGACCACGAAAGACCTGCAGGGATTTATTGATCGGGAAGGGCGTGCGGGGATTAGCCCTCGTTCGCTTGCGCGCTATCATTCCTGTTTTAAGCACTTTTATACCTATCTCATTGTTGAAAAATATCGCGACGATAATCCCGCCGAAAAGCTTATTTTGCCTAAATTTAGCGCCTCGCTCCCCGTTTCGCTCTCTGAAGAGAAGGTGGAAGCGTTGCTCGATGCCCCTGATACCTCGACTGTGATTGGCCTTCGTGATAAAGCGATGCTGGAGATGCTTTATTCGTGCGGATTTCGGGTGACGGAATTGGTGCGGCTTACCTTTTCGGAGATTAATCTTCGTGCGGGGTATGTGCGTGTTGTTGGGAAGGGGGATAAAGAGCGCCTCATTCCCCTCGGCGAGGTGGCGATCGATTGGTTAAAGCAATATGTGGAGCGTTCGCGTCCGGCATTATTGAAAGATGGGCGTTCGGAAGCGGTCTTTGTGAGTAATCGCGGGACCTTTATGACGCGACAAACTTTTTGGCACATTATCAAAAAATATGTGCGACAATTAGGGATTAATGAAGAGGTTTCGCCTCACACGTTGCGCCACGCCTTTGCGACGCATCTTGTGAATCACGGGGCAGATCTCAGGGTTGTTCAGCTCCTGCTTGGGCATAGCAATCTGTCGACAACGCAGATCTATACTCACGTGGCAACGGAACGCCTCAAAAAACTTCATCAAGAGAATCACCCACGAGGATAGTGAATTTATGATTAAAAAAGTATTAATAACGATGACACTCGGCGCACTTATGACAACTGGCGCGATGGCAAAAGAGAAAGTCGATCTGAAATATTTTAACGAAACCTTTCAAGGCGTAACGGTAAAAAATATCTCAGAGAGTGAGATCAAAGGCATCTATCAAGTGGAAATCGAAGAGATTGCACAGCCCATTTATGTCTCTAAAGATGGGAAATATATGTTTGAAGGCCATTTAATCGATCTTGTTAATAAAGAGAGCCTTACCGACAATTACGCGAAAAAGATGAAAAAAGCGATCATTGATGACATCTCAGAAGATGACATGGTGGTCTATAAAGCGAAAAACGAAAAGCATAAAATTACCGTCTTTACCGACGTTGACTGTCCCTATTGCCAGATGCTTCATAAAGAGGTGAAAGATTATAACGATAACGGCGTCACCGTGCGTTATATGGCCTATCCTCGTACCGGAATTCCATCGGCGGGCTACAATCATTTAGTGTCGGTGTGGTGCTCGGACGATAAGCCAAAAGCGCTAACCGATGCAAAAAATGGCCGTAGCGTTAAAAATGCAACGTGTGCGAATAGTCCCGTTAGCAATCAATTTGATATAGGCATGAAGCTTGGTGTGCAAGGAACGCCCGCGATCTTCCTTGAAGATGGCACAATGCTGGGCGGATATCTCCCTTACAAACAACTTCTCATGCAACTCGATCGCTAGTCTCACAGGTTTATGGTAAAAGAGATTAAAAGAGAGCGATTGTCTTAACAATCGTCTTTTAGAAAAAAGCAATGCCCGTTCGATGATTCATCCTAAACGGCATTGCTTTTTTATTGCGCGGTAAAATGTTGAGAGCGGGCTGATTTGAAATGGAAAGAGAGCTAAAAAGGGAAAGAGCGGTTTTTTATCCAAATTAACTACAAATAAGTTACCTTTTAACCCTCATTCTTATGGGCTTCTCAATTTTTACGCTTTTTATAGAATACCCATTGCGCCCTTTTTTGAAATGGTGTATTAATGAACGATGCACTTCTGCAAAGTGAGTGTTTTCTTGGCCAAGCATCCAAAAGATGGGCCAAATTACTAAAAAACACGCCGTCCAAAAGATGGTCAAAAATATTGCAACAACAGCGCGAATGCACTCGATATTCGCCGATAATACAATAATATCTTACTATTTTTGACTTACTATATTTTATAAAAGGAAGTATACCCATGAGTTCTGCAACTGGGGCTGATGGTCAGCCCATGGCGCGCCCATTAAATCGTGAAGATTATAAAACGTTAACGCTTTCATCGCTCGGTGGAACGCTTGAATTCTACGATTTCGTCATTTATGCACTCTATATTGAAACGATCGTCAAACCGCTATTTCTCCCGGCGGACATTTCACCACTCATTGCCGACCTCTTTGCATGGGGCGGATTTGCCGCAGGGTATATTGCTCGCCCGATTGGTGGGGTAATTATGGCGCACTTTGGTGATGTCCTTGGCCGTAAAAAGATGTTTACTTTGAGCGTTGCGATGATGGCGCTCCCGACCTTTATTATTGGGCTCCTTCCTACCTATGCGCAGATCGGTATGTTTGCGCCGATTTTACTCGTGATTATGCGGATGTTCCAAGGCGCTGCGATTGGCGGTGAAATGCCGGGCGCGTGGGTCTTTATTGCAGAACATACTCCGAAAAACCGCTACGGTCTTGGTATTGGTACCTTAACAAGTGGTATCACAGGCGGAATTTTACTGGGCTTTTTAGTCTCAATCATTATCGACTTAAATTATTCGAAAGCCGAGATCTTATCGTACGCATGGAGAATTCCATTTATCGCGGGCGGTATCTTTGGAATTATCGCGGTATTCTTACGCCGTTATCTATCTGAAACACCGATTTTTAAAGAGATGGCTGCGCAAAAAGCGCTCTCAAAAGAGATCCCGATGATGACGGTGTTAAAAAGTCATAAAATTGCCTGTTTAATTGTGGCATTTTTAACTTGGTCGCTCTCAACGGCGATCATGGTGGGGATTTTAATTACCCCTGTTGCCGTACTTGGAAAAATGCATGGAATTGAGCCGCTTAACGCTCGTATCGCCGGGTCAATTGCCGCATTAACGTTAACCATTGGATGTGTATTTTGGGGTTGGTTGGAAGATAAAATTAAAACGCGTCTTAACATGCTTTTTGCATGGGGTGGACTCGCCGTTTCAAGCCTCTATTTTTACTACAGCTTAACGCAAGGCATTTCGATGAATATGGTCTATATCAATTACGGGATTATGGGCTTCTTTGTGGGCGCGATTGCGTTAACGCCGGTGGTTGGAACGCGCGCATTCCCGCCAGCGATCCGCTATTCAGGTCTATCATTTTCATACAATTTAGCCTACGCGGTATTCAGTGCGATTACGCCGATGTTGACGCTTAAATTGCTCGGCGTGACGCCACTTGGCGCAGGCATCTATATTGCCGGTGTTTCGATCTTAGCGATCTTAGTGGCGTTCTATCCGCTCTCGTATAAAGGGTGGGAAGCGAAAGGAGCGACTCCAGCCGTTAAGCCTGAGGTGAAAGGGGCATTAGGCGCAATGTAAATTCGCTTAAAACGTTTCAGACGCTTATCCCATCGATAGTCGGCCATCGATAGGGATGAAGATGCATAAACTAGGGAAGCATGGTCATCTGCCAGCTTCTCTTTTTGTTATGTCCTAATTAAAAAATTGAGGTGATCGCCATTGCTAAACAGGGTTAAGTTGTGTATTAATGAATGAAACGAATTAAATTATTCGTTTTTAAATCGATAAAATTAAAATAATTCTAAAGATGTATCTAAATAAAGAATATTATTGCTCCAAATGCTTTTTTAGGGCAATCAATAAAAATAGAGATACACAACCGATACACAATAATACGACTAAAAGATACGAGGATGGGTTCATGAGTATTGCGATCAATGCCGACGGCTACCCGGTGGCGCGGCGCTTAAATCGTCACGACTATAAAACACTAACATTATCATCACTTGGCGGGACGCTGGAGTTTTACGATTTCGTCATTTATGCGCTTTATATTGAGACCATTGTTAAACCGCTTTTTCTGCCGAGTGATATTTCGCCGCTCATTGCCGATCTTTTTGCATGGGGCGGATTTGCCGCGGGGTATATTGCTCGCCCGATTGGTGGCGTGATTATGGCGCACTTTGGTGATGTGCTTGGCCGTAAAAAGATGTTTACTTTGAGCGTTGCGATGATGGCGCTCCCGACCTTTATTATTGGGCTCCTTCCGACTTATGCGCAGATCAGCATGTTTGCGCCGATTTTACTGGTGATTATGCGGATGTTCCAAGGGGCTGCGATTGGTGGTGAGATGCCGGGCGCGTGGGTCTTTATTGCCGAGCATACGCCGAAAAATCGTTCCGGTCTTGGGATTGGGGTATTAACGAGTGGCATTAGCGGCGGAATTTTATTGGGCTTTTTGGTCTCAATCATGATCGATTTAAACTACTCAAAAGCTGAGATTTTATCCTACGCATGGCGGATTCCCTTTATTGCCGGCGGTGTTTTTGGAATTATCGCGGTCTATTTACGCCGTTACTTATCGGAAACGCCGATCTTCCAAGAGATGTCCGAAACTAAAAGTTTATCGAAAGAGATTCCGGTGATGACGGTATTAAAACGCCATAAAATTGCCTGCGTTATTGTGGGACTCTTAACTTGGTCGCTTTCCACGACGATTATGATCGGGATTTTGATTACGCCGGTCGCGATTCTTGGAAAAATGTATGGCATGGAACCGCTCAATGCGCGGATTGCGGGATCGATTGCGGCGCTGAGTTTAAGCTTTGGTTGTATCTTCTGGGGCTTTATGGAAGATCAATTAAAAACGCGTCTTAATATGGTGCTCTCGTGGGGTGGACTCGCGCTCTCGAGCCTCTATTTTTACTATAGTTTAACCCGCGGGATTAGCCTTGAGATGATCTATGTTAATTATGCAGTGATGGGCTTTTTTGCAGGGGCTGCGACGACGCCTCCCATTATTGGAACGCGTGTTTTCCCGCCTGCAGTGCGTTATTCAGGCTTATCGTTTTCTTATAATTTGGCCTATGCGATCTTTAGTGCGATCACGCCGATGTTTACTCTCTATCTCCTCGGGATTACCCCGATGGGGGCAGGAATCTATATTGTGGGGATCTCGATGCTTGCGATTTTGGTGAGCTCCTATCCGCTTTCGTATAAAGGTTGGACGGCGCCGGTTGAGAGTAAATTTACTGAAATTGCGTAAAAAGTTGCGTAACAGATAAGCCATCTGGACAACAAAGAGGGAATGCATTTTACAACATTCCCTCTCTTTTTATTTATGGCTTTTGTGTGCTTTGAACGGCGGGTCGCTCTTATTACGCGGCAATTTAATTGCTAAATGAGACTCTTTTTCGTTGCGCTGAACCGGGCTTTTTGTTAGGATTCGGTCGTACCCATTTAATACCGATCAAAGTGAAATCGTACGGTGCTTGGCTCGATTATTTGATCGAATCAAACATAATTTTTGGCGCTTCATGATTGCGCTTAAAGAGAACGGCCATGCGTCCAATTTGTTGAACGAGTTGGGCATCGACTACTTGAATCAGCTCTTTTACGAGCGCATCACGCTCAGCTTTATCGCCTGCGACCTTAACTTTAATAAGCTCATGGTGAGTGAGCGCGCGGCGAGTCTCTTCAACGAAATTTTCCGTGAGACCTTTATCGCCCATGATCATGACGGGGTTTAAATGGTGCGCTTTCGCTTTTAAAAGTTTAATATGGTCGTTTGTTAATTTAATTTGTGTCATGAATAGTAATAATAATCCAGATAATAAAGAGATAAGGGTAGCACAAAATTCGCAAATAAGTAACCTTTTTACAGGGCTTAGAGGCGTTGCGGCAGTGATGTTAATCACGGGAATTGTGCTCGTTATCATCTTCTCATTTTTAGAGGTGTCACCGCTCGTTGAGTGGGGCGTTTTACTTTTGTTTGGCGTCGCAAGCGGCGGCTATTTAATGGGTAGAGCGCGGTCAATTTTGACCCAAATCGAGGCGCACAAGGCGCAGACAGAACAAAGAGAAACACAGAGGGAACACGATGAACAAGAATAGACAACCCCACATGCGAGAGCGCGATGCGATGCAAGATCAGGCGCACCGCGATGGTTATCGCTCAAAAGAGATCTACTCACTTTTAGAAATTGATCAAAAAGATCGGATTTTCAAACCTGGACAACTCGTCGTTGATCTTGGTGCATGTCCCGGCAGTTTCAGCGAATATGCCCTTGAAAAAGTGGGGCGTAAAGGGCGTGTAATCGGCCTTGATAAACGTGAGATTTTTAATCCCGTTCCTAATTTAGAATACGTTGTGGGCGATTTTCACGATGAAGCGGTTTTTAATGAACTGATTGAAACGTTAAATGGTGAAAAAATTGATGTGGTGCTTTCTGATATGGAGCCGCGCATCAGTGGAATTAAGGATGTGGATCAATCGCGCCGTATCTATTTAGCGGAACTTGCGTATGATCTTGCAATCAATCACCTCAATAAAGGCGGAGCATTTATCACGCGGATGAGTAAAGGCAAAGGGTTTGATGAATATTTGCAAGCGCTTCGCGACCATTTTTCGAAAGTGAGAACGCAAAATATTGTGGAGCAAAATGCCGATCCACGTCGTGAAAAAACGCCTGTACTATACTTAGTAGCAACGGGATTTCGAGGATAGTGATTTAATCGGTAAAAATCGCCATTAAATTTGCGCTTTTTGCTTGAAAATCGAAAATTTATCTACACTATAGAGAGGATATCGGCATCTTTTAGACAAAAATACGGTATTATAGTGAGTGGATTAATGAGGCAGCACGCCCTCATCAGCGGAGCATCCTATTAAGGAGATTCCATTCGTATCATCGGACTTACGCAAAACGCGGGGTCTTTTTAACGATAATTGAGGTTAGTCTTTTGAAGTACACTGGAAGAGATATCGCAATCTGGCTCGGTATTGGAATGTTTATTTTATTCCTATTCCAAGGCTTTGGCAGTAGCGGTGGAAGAGAAATTAGATACTCTGATTTCCTCGATCAAGTCGATCGTGGACAGATTAAAGAAGTGACAATTACCGGGTCAGCCATTGATGGTGTGACCAATGATAATCGTCGTTTTTCAACCATCAGCCCGGAAACAGACAACGGTCCAATGATTGATACATTGCGCCAAAATAAAGTCTCTTTTGATGGGCGTTCGATGAAAACGCAAGGCGTCTTATTAAGCGTCTTTTTAAACCTATTGCCGATCTTACTCTTGCTCGGTTTCTTTGTCTTTATGATGCGCCAATCTTCAGGCGGGGGTAAAAACCCGATGAGCTTTGGTAAATCAAAAGCACGAATGTTAACGCAAGATCAGATCAAAACCACCTTTGCTGACGTTGCAGGGGCTGATGAAGCGAAACAAGAAGTGGGCGAAATTGTTGAGTTCTTGCGTGATCCATCGCGATTCCAAAAACTCGGGGGCACAATGCCTCGCGGTATCTTAATGGTGGGATCACCCGGTACCGGTAAAACATTGCTCGCAAAAGCGATTGCAGGGGAAGCGCGCGTTCCGTTTTTCACCATTTCAGGCTCTGACTTTATGGAGATGTTTGTCGGGGTTGGGGCCTCGCGTGTTCGTGATATGTTTGAGCAAGCGAAAAAACATGCGCCGTGCATTATCTTTATTGATGAGATTGATGCGGTCGGTCGCCATCGTGGTGCGGGATTAGGCGGCGGTCATGATGAGCGTGAGCAAACCCTTAACCAGCTACTCGTTGAGATGGATGGATTTAACGAAAATGAAGGCGTGATTGTAATCGCAGCGACGAACCGTCCTGACGTATTAGACCCAGCGCTCCTTCGTCCGGGCCGTTTTGACAGACAAGTGGTCGTACCGCTTCCGGATGTTAAAGGCCGTGTGCAAATCTTAAATGTCCATATGAAGAAAATTAAAGCGTCGAGTGATATCAATGTCGAACACATTGCCCGCGGGACACCTGGATTTTCGGGGGCAGACCTTGCAAATCTTGTGAACGAAGCGGCTCTTTTTGCAGCGCGTCGTGATCAAAAAGAGGTCTACATGAAAGATATGGAAGATGCGAAAGATAAGATCATGATGGGCGCTGAGCGCAACTCAATGGTGATGACCGAAGATGATAAACGTTTAACGGCGTATCATGAAGCGGGGCACGCCATTGTGGGCTATCGCCTTAAATCGGATCCGGTTTATAAAGTGACGATCATTCCGCGCGGCCGCGCACTTGGTGTGACGATGACGCTTCCTGAGCGTGATCATGTGAGTGTTCCTCGTCGTTGGCTTGAAAATAAACTTGCGATGGTATTTGGTGGCCGAATCGCTGAAGAAATTATCTTTGGTTACGATGCGGTTACAACTGGTGCGGCGAGTGATATTCAGCACGCAACGAGCTTAGCGAAAAGCATGGTTACCAAATGGGGTCTTTCCGATAAACTCGGATTTAGAACCTATTCAGACGATAATGATGAGCCATTCTTAGGTCGCTCTATGGGCGGTGGCGCGAATGGTGTATCGGATCAAACGGCTCGTTTAGTCGATGAAGAGATCCGCGCAGTGATTGATCGAAATTATGAGCGTGCTGAGCAAGTTCTGAATGATGATATCGATAAACTTCACAAAATGGCAGAAGTCCTCTTAGAGCTTGAAACGATCGATGCGGATCAAGTTAAAGAGATTATGGAAGGCAAGCCTGTGACCGGTTATTCAAAAGATAACGAGGGCAGTGATGATGATTTAAGCGATAGTGATGTTGCGGAAGAGAAAGAGTTCCGTGCACCGCCAAAGCTTGATCCGATCTCATAATTCGGGACACACTTAAGTAACGACTGACTTCAAATAAAAAAGAGCGCCATCTTGAATGCAAGGTGGCGTTTTTTTACGCCTAAAGATAATTTATAGGGGCACATGCCGGCTCGATTGCTTTATTAAGGAAGCGTGTTAGGATTGGTAAAGAGCGCTGTTTTACCCCGGTAATTGCGTGAATTAATCAACCTCGTTATACACTAAAAAATCTGCCAAAAATCCAAGGAGAATTTCCATGTCACACGCTGATGACGCCCCCATTATTGATCCTGAATCCGCTCATGAATTGACCGCTATTATGGCGCAACTTAAAGCCTGGCAACCGCTTGCTAAACGGACAAGACAAGCGATCCATCAAGCGCCCGAGCTTGGCTTTCATGAACATAAGACCCGCGATCTGATTATTCAAAAATTGACGGAATATGGCGTCGATGAGATCGATACACGGTTTGGCGGGACGGGCGTTGTTGCGGTGATCTATGGTGATCCTAAATCAGCGGATCAAAATAAAGGCCCCACCATCGGACTTCGCGCGGATATGGATGCATTACCGATTGAAGAGGAGAACACTTTTTCGCACATCTCACCCCATAAAAATTGCATGCACGCTTGCGGGCACGATGGGCATGTGACGATGCTTCTGCTTGCGGCAAAATATTTGGCTACTTTCCGCGGGTTTAAGGGGAAAGTGATTCTCTATTTTCAGCCAGCTGAAGAAGGATTAGGCGGTGCGCGCCAGATGATTGATGATGAAAAACTCTTTGATTTTTATCCTGCCGATCGCGTCTATGCGCTTCATAATTGGCCGGGCATTCCGGCGGGGAAAATGGCGTTTAAACCCTATAATGTGATGGCCAGTACCGATAATTTCACCATCCATGTAGAGGGCAAGGGCGGGCATGCGGGGATGCCACAAACCTCGAACGACCCGCTTTTAATGGCGATGCATATCTATCAAGGGATTCAGGGCATGGTGAGCCGTACCTTTAGTCCGCTCGATCCGGTTGTGATCTCGGTAACGCAAATTCATGGCGGCGATACCTTTAATGTAATTGCCGATTCCGCCGAGATGAATGGGACGATTCGTACCCAGTCTGATGAGGTGCGTGAGGATCTGCTTGCGCGCCTTGAGACATTAGTTACCCATATAGCTAAAGCCTTTGGTGGAAGTGCACGTTTTGAGCTTTCGGATCTTGAAAATCCGGTGGCAGTCAATGATCTTGAAGCGACGCATGAAGCGACAACGATTGCACGAAATCTTTTAGGCGATGAAAATGTACTAACCGATATTGAACCAATGATGGCCGGTGATGATTTCTCCTACTTTTTACGCCATATTAAAGGCTGTTACGCATTTATTGGAAATGGCTCAGACAGTGCGCCACTCCATAATAGTTTCTACGATTTTAACGATGAGATTTTGCCGATTGGCGCGGCATATTTTGCAGCGTTAGTGTATGGTTCGCCGTTACAAGCATAAACTAGCACTTAAAACAAACGTAAAGTATTCGTAACTCATTATTATTCCGCTCAAATTCATCATCATTGCTGATATCCGCTTGATCGAATGCTCATTGATTGGTGGAGATAGATGGACGACAACCCTTGCAAATACTGCTTTATGTCATCTTTCCGCAAGGTGGTTATAGTATGATGAAGTCAGGTAGAAAACTTAATTAACGTTCATAAAGGAGTATCGCATGGTTAAAAAGCGTAAACTTTCGTCTACGATTACAAAAGGTTTAGGCATCGTAGCTTGCTCTGTTTCGTTACTTCTCTCAGCATCTTATGCTCAGGCACAAACGCCACGTAATGAGATCATTAAACCGATCCCAGCGCCGGTCGTGACTGATGAAGCAAAAGTTGAATTAGGGAAAAAACTTTGGTTTGATCCACGCTTATCAAAATCAGGATTTATTTCATGTAACTCATGCCATAACTTAAGCATGGGGGGATCGGATAACCTGCCAACGTCAATTGGTCACGATTGGCAAGAAGGCCCAATTAACTCACCGACCGTTCTGAACGCAACGCTTAACTTCGTACAATTTTGGGACGGACGTGCGGCGGACTTAAAAGAACAAGCCGGTGGCCCGATTGCAAACCCAAAAGAGATGGCATCAACGCACGAATTAGCGGTGGACGTAATCTCATCAATCCCACAATATGTAGACGAGTTTGAAGCGGTCTACGGCGATCGCGATGTGAATATTGATCGCATTACCGATGCCATTGCGGTGTTTGAAGAGACGTTAGTAACGCCCAACTCGCGCTTTGACAAATGGCTTAAAGGCGATGATAACGCCATTACAGCAGAAGAGTTAGAAGGGTATGAAATCTTCAAAACAAGTGGCTGTATTGCATGTCACTATGGTGAAAATATCGGTGGAAGCTCATTCCAGAAAATGGGACTTCTTGAAGAGTATAACACTGAAAACTTAGCGCAAGGCCGTGCCGATGTAACCGGTAAAGACGCTGACCGCATGATGTTTAAAGTGCCAACGCTTCGTAACGTTGAACTTACCTACCCCTACTTCCATGATGGGGCAGCAGAGACACTTGAAGATGCAACCAAGCTGATGGGCCGCTTACAATTAGGTCGTAACTTTACTGAAGATGAAGTGACAAAAGTCGTTGCATGGTTCAAAACCTTAACCGGTGATCAGCCACAACTTGTGATGCCGATCTTACCACCATCGAACAATAACACTCCAAAACCTGAGCCGTTTACTAAATAGTATTGCCCTCAGTACTCGCTTAAGGTGAGTGTCAATAAAAAGCCCTCGAACCAATTGGTCTGAGGGCTTTTTTATGTTGAAGGTTAAAAGATTGAGGCCCGTTTAATCACAAAAAGTGAGAGCCAGGCCATCATAAACATCAGGCATTTCATCGTCTATTTTGCGTTATCGTGATGCTCATTCTCTAGCGCTCCATGTTCTTTAAGATCAGTGGTGAGCTGGGTAATTGCGGGGTTTTCGCTTTCGTTATAGGGAACGGGATTTTTAATATCTTCGATGGAATGTTTTTTGTCCAAGATAATAATATCTTTCGTCCATTCGACGCGATCAACAAAGCGGCGTTCGCGATGCACACAGGCTTTAAGCGGGCAGATCTCACACGATTCAGGCAAACAATCATCGGTATGAACAAACATTTCGAAATTATTGCCAAATTTTGAAAAGAGAATTTTCTCAAAGGCATCGAGTTCTTTATGAGCATCGCGGAGCGTTAAATACCACGGCAACGTTAAATGGCAATCAAGATGCATGTGATTGCCATATTTAATAAAACGGACTTTGTGGAGATCGACCCAGCTTGATTTACGGTGACGATTCACCTCATCGACAAAACGCTCAATGAGATCTTCATCCGCCTCGTCCATAATGCCCGCAATGGAAGAGCGAATGATCTTAACGCCGGTATAGATAATAATTGAGCCAAAGATCAGCGCGATTGCCGCATCGAGCCACGCAATTTTAGTGATTAAAATTAGCAGCAGCCCGATCATGAGTCCCGCTGTTGAATAGGCATCGGACTGAAGATGTTTCCCGCCGGCGACAAGGGCAAGCGAATTACTATGACGACCTTTTTGAACTGCAATAAATCCTACCAGATAGTTGATCACACCGGTGATTCCCACAAGGACAAGCCCCGCATTCATCTGACCTAAAAGTTGGTCGATATTGGCATCTTGGAAGAAGAGGCGTTTGAACGCTTCGTAGAGAATAAAACAGCCGGCAACGACAATTAATGTGCCTTCAATGCCGGCGGAGACAAACTCTATTTTTCCGTGCCCGTACGGGTGATTTTTATCCTGCGGGAGGGCAGATAGATAGAGACTATAAAGGGTAAAACTCCCGGCTAATATATTGACGATACTCTCTAATGCGTCGGTTAAAATGGCCACCGAATCGGTGAGATACCAAGCGGTGATTTTAATGCCAAAGAGCAGTACACCGACGGCCACAGCGACCGCTTGAAAGTTAAAGTTGGAACGATCCTCGAAGGTCATCATTTCGATTCCTCTTAGGTTAAGGGATTAAACTGCAGATCACAAGATCTCGGAAATCACCCCTAAAGTTACGGTCGTTGCGTCGGATCATCTCTTGCGTCATGCCAAGTTTTTCCATAACACGGCCCGATGCCGGATTATTGGTATCATAGACGGCAAAAATTCGTTTAGCATTGAGATGATGAATTGAGAAATCGATCAGTTTCTTCGCAGCCTCAGGCGCATAACCACGACGCCAATAATTCTTATTCAGGGCGTACGCGATCTCTACCGCATCTTCCTCTACATTAGGGCGAATATTACATGTGCCGATCATCTTACCACTTTCTTTTAATTCAATGGCAAAATTTCCGAGCGGGCTCTTCATAAAGAGATTAACGATGGTTTTTTTCGTATCTTCGATCGAGGTGTGCGTTGGGAAAATAAAGCGCGTTGTCTCTGCATCTTGCCCATACTCGAACATATCGTCCGCATCCTCGAGCGTAATCGGACGAAGAATAAGGCGTTCTGTCTCCATCACACGGTGTTTTGCTAATTGATAGTACATAGTTATGCTCCTAAAACAGGCCCGTTACTTTATTGCAAGCACGGGCTATCCAAGCCCATTTTCATGGGCTTTAGAGTGATTTGTTATTTTATTTATTTAGAAAATTTTGGAAAATCCTAGCGAGGTATCATTAATGAGGCTTAATGCTCAGAAACGATATAGCTATGGATCACGGCATCGCGCAGTTCACCGCAGAGGTTTTTACGCATGCGAATCACGCCTTCGTGCGTCATCCCGATCTTTTCCATTACACGGCCGGACGCATGGTTTTCGTAGTCATGCGCGGCCCAAATACGTCGGGCTTTAAGGTGTTCGATTGAGAAATCGAGAAGTTTTTTTGCCGCTTCCGGAGCAAGACCTTGGCCCCAATAGCGCTTATTGATTGCGTAGGCAAGCTCGACACTTTGTGCGGTTTCATTCGGGCGAATGTCGCAGGTGCCGATCATTTTTCCACTCTCTTTTAATTCGATGGCAAAATGGCCAAGCGGATTTTTCATAAAGAGATTGGAGATGACCCAGTTGGTTTCGTCGATCGATTGATGCGTTGGAAACACGTGGCGGGTATTGTCGATATCGCTTGCATACTCAAAGAGATCATCTGCATCATCAAGTGTAATTGGGCGCAGAATTAAACGTTCTGTTTCCATCACACGATGTTTCGCTAATTGATAATACATAAAGACTCCTTTTTTTCGGATGATAATTTTAAGCGTCTATCATACACATAAAATTTGAGGTAATAAAAAGGTAGTCTACCTAAAAAATAGGCAACGCGGCACTTTTTTTGTAAAAATTTTAGACAAAAGCAGATAAAACAGCGCCTTTTCAGCGAGATATAAAAAGAGAGATTGCCGCAGTTAACGGATCAATCTCTCGGGTTAATTTTCAAAATTTATCGTTTATTTAACTAAAATTTCACTAAATAACTGATCTTTTGCTCATTTTTTGAAGGATTCATTATGAACGATCAATCTTATCGAGCGAAATCCCTAGTGCCGTTGCCACACCTTCACCATACGCTGGGTCTGCTTTATAGCAGTTATTAATGTGGCGTAATTTAATTTTCTCTTCGGCATATCCCATGTTGCGCGCGGTATTGTCAAAGAGTACTTGTTGCTGCTCTGGGCTCATAAGGCGGAAGAGTTTGCCGGGTTGCTCGTAATAATTATCATCATCTTCACGGAAATCCCAACGTGTGCCGTAGCCATCAAGTGCTAATGGTGGCTCTGCATATTGTGGTTGCTCTTGCCATTCGCTATAACTGTTGGGCTCGTAGGTAATGCGGCTGCCATTATTGCCATCGACACGCATTGCACCATCGCGGTGATAATTATGGAAGGGGCAACGGGGCTGATTCACCGGAATCTGATAGTGATTAACGCCAAGACGATAGCGCTGTGCATCGCCGTAAGAGAAGAGGCGACCTTGTAGCATGCGGTCAGGCGAAAAACCAATGCCCGATACGATATTGGCAGGATTAAATGCCGCTTGCTCAACATCGGCAAAGTAGTTCTCAGGATTGCGATTTAATTCAAACTCACCGACTTCAATGAGTGGGAAGTCTTTTTTGTACCACACTTTAGTCAGGTCAAACGGATTAAACGGCATATTGTTCGCTTCTTCTTCCGTCATCACTTGGATATAGAGCGTCCATTTCGGGAAGTTGCCTTTTTCGATATTGGTATAGAGATCGCGTTGGTGGGTTTCACGGTCGCCCCCAATTAATTTTGCCGCTTCCTCATCGCTTAAGTTTTCAATCCCTTGTTGTGTATGGAAATGGAATTTCACCCAAACGCGCTCATTATCGGCGTTGATCATACTAAAAGTATGGCTTCCAAATCCGTGCATATGGCGATAGGATTTAGGAATCCCGCGATCACTCATGGTAATTGTCACTTGATGAAGCGCTTCTGGCAGAAGACTCCAGAAATCCCAGTTCATATTAGGGCAGCGGAGGTTCGTGCGAGGGTCACGTTTTACTACGTGGTTAAGATCGGGGAATTTAAGCGGATCTCTAAAGAAGAAGACCGGCGTATTGTTGCCTACTAAATCCCAGTTGCCTTCTTCGGTATAAAAACGCATGGCAAATCCGCGGATATCACGTTCAGCGTCGGCCGCACCTCGTTCACCGGCAACGGTTGAAAAGCGCACGAACATATCGGTTTTTTTGCCAATTTCAGAGAAGATTTTTGCTTTGGTATATTGAGTGATATCGTGAGTCACGGTAAACGTACCAAATGCGCCAGAGCCTTTGGCATGCATACGTCTTTCAGGAATTACTTCACGATCAAAATGAGCCAGTTTCTCTAAAAACCAGACATCTTGAAGTAACATCGGACCGCGTTTTCCCGCAGTCATCACATCTTGGTTATTGGCAACCGGCGCGCCGGCTACGGTGGTTAATTTCGCTTTTTGATCATGATCGTTTGCCATGGTGAATCTCCTTGTTGTTGTGATAAGTAATGATTATCATTTTATGGAAATCAATTTAAAAGACTAATTAAGCTTCTTTATCTCTCTAATTTATGAGGACGGATAAGGAAAAAGGCTCCTATTAATATAGTCAATAATGACTGATTTATAGATATAAACAGGCTGTTATATTGATGCTAGGTCAAAAAGTCGGCAAAAATAGCCTCATTTAAAACGATTATGATCCTCTTTTAGGGGGAAGTATGCACACAAGAGTAATAAAACTGGCAATAAAAAGCCCCATCGTAAGTCTGATTGAATATACGATGAGGAGCTCTTATGTTATCGATTGTTTAATTACTATGGGCTAATAGCCAAGGCTTAAATCATCAGCGGTTCTCGGGTCGGAAGCGCCGTAAAATCCCTTGTCATCTTTCATGATGCTTTGAGTGCTCCCCATGACAGGCTCAACCTTAACGGCGTGACCTTTTTCTTTTAAACGATCGATTGTGTCACGGCTAATTCCATTTTCAACACGAATATAATCAGGCAACCATTGGTGATGAATACGAGGAGCGCTACTTGCTTCAGCAATATTCATCTGATATTCAAGCGTGTTAAGAATCACTTGCAGCACGGTGGTGATAATTCGGCTGCCGCCAGGGCTTCCCGTCACTAATACGACATTCCCATCTTTAGTAACAAGCGTAGGGGACATGGATGAAAGTGGGCGTTTGAAGGGTTCAATGGCATTTGCTTCACCGCCAATTAAGCCATATACATTGGGGACGCCGGGTTTGCTTGAAAAGTCATCCATCTCATTATTGAGTAAAATTCCCGTCCCTTCCGCGACAATCCCCGTACCAAAATTGGTGTTGAGAGTGTATGTGACGGCAACGGCATTGCCTTCAGCATCAATCACTGAAAAATGGGTGGTTTGATCCGATTCATAGAGTGTTAAATCGCCCGGTTTGATCATCTCAGACGGAGTCGCTGTCTTTAAAGAGATCGCGTCTGCGATGGTTTTAGCATACTGTTTGTCGAGAAGCGCATGGGTTGGCACATCGTTAAAATCAGGGTCGCCAAGATATTCAGAGCGGTCTGCATAGGCTCGTTTCATCGCTTCACTCATAATATGAATGCTATCTGCACTATTGTGTCCGAGTGCGTTTAGATCAAAGTTTTCTAAAATATTTAAAATTTGAATGATATGAATGCCACCCGAAGAGGGAGGAGCCATTGAATGGATGGTATAGCCTTTATAATTTCCTTCAACGGGCGCGCGTTCGATGGCGCGGTAAGCATTGAGGTCTTGTAGTGTAATCAGCCCATCGTGTCGTTCCATTTCTTGGACAATTTTTTCAGCGATCTTGCCTTGATAAAAGGCCGACTCTCCCTGATCGCGAATTAATTTAAGCGATTGCGCAAGATCTTTTTGGATAAGCTGCTCTTGATAGTGTAGAGGTCTCTCTTTATTGTAGAATATAGCGCGACTTGCAGCACGACTTCCCATCACCTCATCGGCATAGTTTTCTAATGTATCACTCAACGCTATTTCCAATAGGAAAACCCTCTTCGGCGAGTGTAATTGCAGGGTTGATAACTTCATCGCGAGGTAGCGTGCCATAAGTTTCAAGGGCATAGAGGAGACCTTTTACAGTGCCAGGAATCCCAACGGCCTTATGGCTTTTAAGTGATTTATTGGCATCGGCCTCACCGTCCTCATTTAAAAAAAGATCGCGGAATGCCGCTTCAGGCGCCATTTCCCTGAAATCAATTGAGGTGGTTTTTCCCTCTTTTGTGTGAATTAACATAAATCCGCCACCGCCGATATTACCGGCTTGCGGATGGGTGACCGCTAGGGTAAATCCGATGGCAACGGCAGCATCAATGGCATTGCCACCATTTTTTAAAATATCTACACCCACTTGCGTGGCGTGCGCTTCTTGGGTTGCGACCATTCCATTTTTAGCAAATACAGGATGATGCCGAGCATGTTCAACGCCATAAGAGAGTTGAGCTAAGGCGGGATTAAGAGTCGTAAATCCGAGAATAAGCGTAAGTGTTGCAAATGATTTTCGTAAAATCATAGATGCCTCCAAAGTTGTTATTATTGTTATCAGTTATGGATTATTGTGGCGATAGGCCTATATGCAATTTACTTTAATTTTTCAATTGAGTAAATCAAATATTGGAGGCTATATGTTTAGGCGGGTAATAAAAAGCCCCATCGGAGTAAATCTGATAGGGCTGATCTTATTTAATGATATTTACTATATGTTTACTATATACAAATATGCTTAGCTAGAAGCAGTCGGCGTGTTATGCAATACCATCGATGATTGCATTAAGTGTCGCGCTTGGGCGCATCGCTTGGCTCACTTTTTCAGTGATTGGCATGTAGTAACCGCCGATATCTTGAGGTTTGCCTTGCGCGCTGATGAGCTCTGCATTAATGGTGGCTTCATTGTCGCTGAGTGCTTTATAAACCGGTGCGAAGGTTGCTTTTAACTCTGCATCGTCATCTTGGTTGGCAAGCGCTTCTGCCCAATAGGTGGCAAGATAGAAGTGTGATCCTCGGTTATCGATTTCACCGAGTTTACGAGCTGGTGATTTATCATTTTGCAGGAATTTACTGTTCGCCTCATCGAGTGCTTTCGCTAATACCGTCGCTTTCGGATTATTTTGCGTACGGCCTAAATGATGGAGCGATTCTGCAAGCGCTAAGAATTCACCAAGCGAATCCCAGCGGAGGTAGCCTTCATTGACAAACTGCTCAACGTGTTTTGGAGCTGATCCACCGGCGCCTGTTTCAAAGAGTCCGCCCCCTTTCATTAATGGAACGATGGAGAGCATTTTCGCAGAGGTACCGAGCTCTAAAATAGGGAAGAGGTCCGTTAAATAATCGCGAAGTACGTTACCGGTGACCGAGATCGTATCTTGGCCGGCGCGGATGCGTTTGAGCGTGTATTTCGTTGCTTCAATCGGTGACATGATTTGGATATCAAGCCCGTTTAAGTCGTGATCTTTAAGATAGAGATTCACTTTTTTGAGCATTTCACGGTCGTGAGCGCGATTCTCATCAAGCCAGAAAATTGCAGGTGTTTCGGAGAGGCGTGCGCGAGTGACGGCTAATTTAATCCAATCTTGGATTGGCGCGTCTTTCGCTTGGCACATACGGAAAATATCGCCTTTCTCGACCGTTTGGCTCATTAAAATTGTGCCGTCTTCCGCAACGACATTGATCGTACCATCGGCTTCCGCTTGGAATGTTTTATCGTGTGAACCGTACTCTTGTGCTTTTTGCGCCATAAGACCGACGTTTGGCACCGTTCCCATGGTTTTAGGATCCAGCGCGCCGTTTGCTTTACAGTCATCAATGGTCGCTTGGAAAACGCCCGAGTAGCAGCGGTCTGGAATGAGTGCGATGGTATCTTGAGTTTTGCCCTCTTTATTCCACATTTGGCCTGAGTTACGAATCATGGCCGGCATCGATGCGTCAACGATCACATCCGAGGGAACGTTTAAGTTGGTGATACCTTTATCGGAGTCCACCATGGCAAGATCGGGGCCTTGCGCAATAATCTTATCGATATCCGCTAATACTTCAGCCTCTTTAGCGTGACCTTTCACTTTATTAATGACATCGCCAAGCCCGTTGCGAGTATTTACCCCAAGCTCTTTAAAGAGATCAGCATATTTTTCGAAAAGATCTTTAAAGTAGACCTCAACGATTGCGCCAAACATGATCGGGTCAGAAACTTTCATCATGGTCGCTTTAAGATGCGCTGATAAGAGAACGCCGTCCGCTTTTGCATTGGCAATTTCTTTAGCAACAAAGGCTTTAAGCGCGTTGAGATTCATGACAGATGAGTCGATGATTTCACCTTTTAAAAGTGGCGCTTTGCCTTTCAGCTCTTTTTTACTGCCGTCAGTCCCGACAAACTCGATCGTGTAGGAGGTCTCTTTATCGAGAGTCACCGCTTGTTCGGAGGCATAGAAATCGCCTTCGCTCATGGTGCCTACGCGTGTTTTTGAATCTTGACTCCATGCGCCCATGCGATGAGGATTTGCTTTCGCAAACTCTTTAACCGCTTTCGGTGCGCGTCTGTCTGAGTTTCCTTCACGAAGAACGGGGTTTACGGCAGACCCCAATACTTTGGCATAACGTGCTTTAATCGCTTTTTCATCATCGTTTTTAGGCTCGCCCGGATAATCAGGAATGTTAAAGCCTTTTTCTTGCAACTCTTTAATCGCGCGCTCTAATTGCGGGATCGATGCTGAGATGTTTGGAAGCTTAATAATATTAGTATCGGCTAATTGGGTCAGTTCTCCGAGGTGTTTTAACGCATCTTCTGTCTGCTGATTATCGTTTAAACGCTCAGGGAAGAGCGCTAAAATACGGCCTACGAGTGAAATATCTTTGAGATCCACATCGATATTGGCCGTTTTGGTAAACGCTTTTACGATCGGCAAGAAGGAATAGGTTGCAAGCGCCGGCGCTTCATCGGTCTTGGTGTAAAGGATTTTCGAATTGTTTGACATAATTACACGTTCTCATCTGTTATTGTTTCAAGAGGCAGTGCCCATATAGATAGTGTGCAGAGCATTTCGTACATATAAACTATCAATATAGCTAGAAGATCGCCATTTAAAGCGAGCACTGCGCGTTGTAGGAAAGGTCTCTCCGCGCCTCTCCAAAGTGTCCATTTTACAAAGCCATATAATGTACCGTTAGCAGTATATACAATCAAAGCGACGGCTTTCAACTACACCTATTTTCGGTGCATATATAGCTATGTATAGAGCTAGCTATATATATAGGGTCTGTTTTTGGAAATTCAAGGATAACGGTTTTTCGTTGATGCAGAAAGTAAAATTTCTCTATCAGAATCGTTTAATACCTCTTTTGACAGTCAGTTATGAAATTGTTACACTGGTCGTTCGTTTCGTGATCAAGCGAATGTTGATCGGGCTCATTAATGTGAGTCAGTTCATATAAAACAATGTGATAACGATCATGAATGCGCAACTTGTAAGCAAATGTGAATTTATTTCAAATTTGGTGTTGACGTAATCTAAATCTTCGCTATAATTGATCACCTGTTTCGGCAGAGAACAAAAAATCTTCCAAGCGGCGAGGTTAGTTTCATGAGTAAATTAGCGGAGTTTGCAAGATTGGCACTTTAACAATTGGGTTTGTCAGTTTCGTTTTTATCCCCTCAAGTTGATTTGAGGCGTTGATTAAACGGTCTGTTTTACGAGTTTTAAGTTGATCGATTTTCGAACACAAAAACTTTTAAAATAGAGTTGACAGATCAAAAAAAGTTGCTAGAATAGTTCGTCTGCTTATAATACAGCTAGAGGCTTTTTCTTTTGCCCGGAGAAAAAGTGAAAATAACAACGAGAGACTGGAAACGATGGAAGTGTAAGGGAAGGACGGAGGTGCGGAAAAAGGAGCGAGGAGATCATTCTAAACAGGTTTGACTGTCCCGATCGTGTCGAATCCGTAAGAATCGTGCAAAGCGCGGAATATCATTATTGGTATATCCATTATATTGGAAGGTGATACATTCACCAATCTCTGGTGGGTTCTCTCTTTCTTCATAAGTAAATCCTGATCCAATCTTAAATTGCGTTCCATTTTTAATTTCAATTAGCATGGATCCGAGCATTCCTTTAAACTTTCCTTTTCCTTCGAAATGCTCGATCACTATGCCTTCCGCATCATGATGTTCTTTAACTTTTAAGAGATGGTTCACACGACCTGAATGATAATAGGCATCTTGATGATGGAGCATTAAGCCTTCGCCTCTTTTTTGAATAATCTCTTGGTGATATTGATGCATCTCATCAATGGTATTGACTTGAATTTGAGGAATCTTTTTGAGCCATGGAACATTTTTTTCAGTGACGATCTCTCTCATCTTTACTACTCGTTCACTAAAAGGCTCGGGGTAATTGGGGAGATCGAAGATCATAAATTGTACCTCTCTCCAATCGTGATCACTTGGCGCTTTCGTTCGAACAATTCCAGAGACTCTTTCAAACTGATCGCGATCGATCCATAGCTCTCCATCAAGTGGAATAGAGCCGAAGTTTTCAGTAAACCAATCGGGCGCAGGAATGGGGTTCCCTTGTCGAGTTAATAATTGTTTTCCGGTCCAATAACCGCGGACACCATCGAGCTTTTCACTGATATAGTAATGCTCGATATTGATCGTATCCTCATGTGCTTCGAGGAAATTGGAACCATGTTGAAGGGGAGGATTTGCGTACAATAATAAGGGTAGGAATAGCGCAAAGAGAGGAGTAAATAATCGAACGATGGGGGATGTTGAATGCTTCATAATATATTGATATTGAATAAGTTTTTAGATGGATAAGGGACTCTAATAAACCATAAAAGCACTTTAATATCAAATGGTTAAGTTTTAAGGAATAGTTTGAGCGTAAAAAAGCCCTGCAGTTTATGGCGTGCAGGGCTTTGATGAATGGAGATTAATGAGCTTGAATTCTATGTTATATAGAACTACTCGGCGACTGGTTCAGTTGAATTATTAGGAATGGCATCACGAACGACTTTACCGATAAATCCATATTTTAAAACTGAAAGATTGAGTTTGTTGGTTTCAGGCAGAGTGGATTCAAATAGGAGATCCATCGCAATCTCTTCCGTTTCAGAGGCCTCATTCATAGCATCATAGCTTACAATCAATCGGCAAAGACGTTTATTTCGTCCCGCATCAAAATAGAGTTCTTCTCCCTGTAGTAATGCTTTATAGGTGAGGTTTAATTCAGGATTATCTTTTTTGATGTGGTTTGGGAAATGCTCTGTCACAAGCGCCGTTACAGTCGATTCCGAACCCTCAGAGAGGCATCCTGGTACAATCTGCTCATACTCAATCTTATCTAAGCCCAGATTTTCCAAGCTCTTTTTAATATTTGTATTTTCTTTTTTGAGATTACTTTCTGTGACAACATGCTGATAGTTACGTTCTTCAAGCGTTGCATTGCTCTCGGTTAATTTACCAATCTGCATATAGAGAAAACCGCTCAGCGCGGCAAGCCCAATAATCATGGGAATGGTAAAAACGAGCGCCGCTTTATTTGAATTTTTTGGTAGCGGTGCTTGGTGGAGAGTATCTTTTTCGTTTGGATTAGACATTATTGTTACCTCGGTTTGAATGCCGATGTCGGCCAGTTTTGTTTGTAAAATTGAGGCTTCCGTTTCGCTAAGATTTTTGTAGAGTGGCGGATTAGGTTGATCATTAAGATAGAGATCGAGCGCTTCATCGCTAAGATTAAGGAGTTTGGCGAGCCGTTTTTTCGTGCTATTTTGATCAATATGATCTAAAAAAGACTGAAATCGTAGTTGGTATCTCGCCATATAAATCCTCTTATTCTTCGTCGAAATCTTGGAATGAATTGCTATAATCACGGGTTTCCAGGTTGGTAAAGCGTGAGTATTTCCCTTGGAACGCAAGTTTTACTGTACCGATTGGGCCGTTCCGTTGCTTCCCGATAATAAGTTCCGCAACCCCTTTTTCCGGTGAGTCTTCATTATAAACCTCGTCGCGATAGATAAAACAGATCAAGTCCGCATCCTGCTCAATCGCCCCTGAGTCACGCAGGTCACTCATTACTGGGCGTTTATTAGGGCGTTGCTCAAGGCTACGGTTTAACTGTGAAAGGACAATAACCGGAACATTCAGTTCACGAGCCATCAATTTTAACGAGCGTGAAATTTCCGAAACCTCCGCTACCCGCTGATCACTCATTCCGGGGATACTCATCAATTGAAGGTAGTCCACCATCACAAGTCCCAGTTGGCCGTGATCACGTTGTAATCGGCGCGCGCGCGAACGCACTTCAGAGGGGCTAAGGCCACTCGTATCATCAATAAAGATCTTCGTATTGGCGAGCGTTTTTGTGGCATCACTCAGTTTTTTTGTATCGAGATCATCGAGTTTTCCGCTACGAATTTTCCCCTGCTCAATCGAACCAAGCGAAGAGAACATCCGCATCACAAGCTGTTCTGCCGGCATCTCTAAGCTGAAAATTGCCACCGGTTGACGGGTATACATCGCCACGCGTTCAACCATATTCATCGCAAGTGTGGTTTTACCCATCGACGGACGGCCTGCAACGATAATCATATCGCCATTTTGAAGTCCGGAGGTCATCTCATCGAATTGACTCCATCCCGTCGGTGCTCCGGTGATGCCATCTTCCGCTTTCGCCATCTCATCGATTCGCTCAAGGGCATGCTCCATCACATCGCGGATATTAGTCAAACCTTGATCGCTCTTTGCCCCTTGCTCGGCAATAGCAAATACCGCTTGTTCGGCAAATTGAATCAGCTCATCGGGCGTGCGACCATCCGGGTTAAAACCAGAATCGGCAATATTCGTACCGACGGCAATAAGACGGCGAACCACCGAGCGCTCGTACACAATTTTCGCATACGCAACAATGTTACTAACACTCGGCATATCCTGCGCAAGCGTAGCTAGATAGGGGCGACCACCGACCTCTTCAAGCAGATTTTGTTGCCCTAATTGATCGGCAACAGTTAAAATATCAACGGACTTTACATTCTTGTAGAGATCCTCAATAACTTCATAAATTTGGCGATGATCTTTACGATAAAAATCACCGGGAGTTAACATTCCATCAATCTTATCCCAAGCCTCAGCGGAGATAAGTAAACCGCCTAAGACGGCCTGTTCTGCCTCAATTGAATGGGGAGGCGTTTTGATTTTTTCGAGCTGTAGATCCATCTTGTCTCTTTAAGTTATTGATATAAGTTAATATATCCTATATAAATATATGGTTAAATATTATAGCATGCTTATTTGCTTCGGATCATTTCACCACCAGATTTCTAAATGAAAATAGTTGCTAAATGAATGCTCAGAAGTTAAAATACAAAGCTCATTATTTAATAAATAAATATGTTTAATTGACAGAGTAAAAATTAGAGGTACTTACGCATGATTTCAGAAGAGAAGGATCAAACCGTCGAACGTTATATTCAGCTTCATAACGAGCTTGTTTGTGAAAACCGTCGCGATCTACTTAAAAAATCAACTGGAATCTTAGCCGGTTGTGCGGCATTAGGATTATTTGGTCTTCAGCCTGCGATGGCAAAACAAGCGTTTAGCAAAGAGCGCGAGTTGACTATTTTTACCCCCGCATTAGGGGAAACTTCACGGGTGACTTACTGGATCCCTGGAGAAGGGTACATTAAAGAATCGCTCGATGAGCTGTCTTGGGCACTTCGCGATCGTCGTACTAATACAGCAAAACTATATGATCCGCATGTACTCGATCAATTGTATGCATTAAGCCTTCAATTAGAATATGGTAAACCGGTTCATGGATTAAGCGGATATCGCTCACCTCAAACCAATGCCATGCTTCGCCGTACGATGGGCGGGGTGGCAAAACAGAGCTTCCACATGAAAGGTCAAGCGATCGATATTCGTATGCCAGGCGTTTCCACACGAAATCTTCGTAACGCGGCGTTATCGCTTAAAGCCGGTGGCGTAGGTTATTACAGCCGTTCAGCATTTGTTCATATTGATAGCGGTACCGTTCGCTCTTGGGGTCGTTAATTCATTAACGATTACAATTCGATTACTTATTTCTCTATACGATAATCTGTCAATTAACGTGTAATAAAATAGTTGTAATAAAGGTCATTATGGCATGCCATAATGGCTTTTTTATTATGAAATAATAGAGAGGGTGCAATGAAGCGGGTGGTTAAAAAAGGGACGTTTACTAATAAAGATATCACCATTAAAGCGTGTGAGCGTGCATATAATGGGTTTTTCAAACTCGATAAAGTGACGTTTGATCATAAACGTTTTGATGGTGGTATGAATTATGACGTTGTTCGTGAAGTTGTGCAGCGTCAAGATGCGGTAGGTGTCTTGTTATACGATCCGAAACGGGATGAAATTCTGTTGATTGAGCAGATTCGCATTCCGCTCTATGAGAAGAGTGAATCGCCGTGGACTTACGAGATTGTTGCGGGTATTATGGATCAAGAAGGCGAGGATCGAGAGGCTTTGGCGCGCCGTGAAGCGCTTGAAGAGGCCGGTGTCACGATTGATCAATTAATTCCGATGCATCATTATTTTAGCTCCACCGGCGGAAGTACTGAGCAACTGTTTCTCTATTTAGGGATCTGTTCGCTTGAAAATGCCGGCGGTGTGTTTGGCGTTGAAAATGAGCATGAAGATATTCGTGCGTTTACCCTCGCTAGGGAAGAGGCGTTTCAATTACTTGATCAAAACCGTCTCGATAATGCATCGACTCTGATCGCTTTATTATGGTTTCGTCAAAATTATCAAAAATTTCAGGAGGAGACACATGCTAATTAATATTCATCCCGTTGATCCTCAGCCGCGAAATATCAAGATGGCAGCGGATATTCTTCGAAAAGATGGCGTGCTTGTCTATCCCACCGATTCCAATTATGCGCTATGCTGTATGGTCGGGAATCAAAAGGGTATGGAACGGATTATTCAAATTCGGGCTGAGAGTAAGCAGGTACACTATTTTTCGCTCGTGTGTCGCGACCTGTCGGAATTATCGCAATATGCACTTGTCGATAATCGCCAATATCGATTGTTGAGAGCGGTATTGCCGGGGGCATATACTTTTATTTTAAAGGGTTCGCGCGAGGTACCAAAACGATTGTTGACGCCAAAACGAGATACGGTGGGGTTGCGAATGCCCGATCACCCCATCACGCAAGCGCTCCTCGATGAGCTAGGTTCTCCGCTAATGTCAGCAACGCTTAAAGTCCCGAATATGGAACTCTATGAGCTCAATACTCCGAGTTTAGTCGATGATGTGCTTGGCAATCGAGTCGATGCGGTGATTGATGGCGGCCCTTGTTCGATGGAACCGACCACCGTCATTGATTTAAGCGATGGCATGCCCGAAATTATTCGCCAAGGTCAAGGCGATGTTTCCCTATTTATCTAAATAAATGTGCGTTTATTTGAGCAATAGTATATAATGCTTTGCTTAGTACGAATTTAGGCTAGTTGGTTTTTATTAAAGGTTTATAATTATGAATATTATTCAGATGTTAGAGCAAGAAGCGATGCAAGGTAAAGAGCTTCCTGAATTTAACCCTGGTGATACTGTTGCAGTACAAGTACGGGTAAAAGAGGGAGAGCGTGAGCGTCTTCAGGTTTTCGAAGGCGTTGTAATTGCAAAACGTAACCGTGGATTAGGTTCAGCATTCATCGTAAGAAGAATTTCTCACGGTGTAGGCATGGAGCGTACTTTCCAAACTTACAGCCCAATGATTGCGGGTGTTGAAGTTAAAAGACGTGGTGACGTTCGTCGCGCGAAACTTTACTATCTCCGTGAGCGCGCAGGTCGTGCAGCACGTATCAAAGAGAAATTATCACGCAAAGCAACTGCGTAATTTCTCACGATCAGATCGATCAAAATCAAAACCTAGAAGCGTTCATGTTTCTAGGTTTTTTTGTGCCTCTTTATTTTAACTCTGTATAATATCCTACTTATTCATTTCATTAAGTATCAAATCTGGAGCCTTGGTTTGAAAAATACCTGGTTTATTCGCAATAGTTATCTTTTACTCATTGCCATGTTTATGGCTATTCCTCTTTTTCCTAGAGGAATTAGTATTATTCCGACGTTAGTATTTTTAATTGGTTTGGGCTATTTTATTTATCGCCCCAAACTGATCTGGAATGAGCTTGTTAAAAGCCGATATATCTACGTGTTTTTAGTCTTTTTTATTCCCGGTTTAATCTCTCTCATCGACTCTCTTGATCCAGCAAAAACGTCTCATGCATTGTGGCGTATGGTTCGTTATAGTGCCTTTAGTATTATTGCTTTATTTATGGTTAATAATGAAAAAAGTGAGAAACGATTTGAAACCGTTATGTTTTGGTTTATGGTCTTTATCTGTGTTGATGCAATGAGTCACTGGCTGTTTCATTTTAATATCTATGGTCATAACCCGCTTCCTTCAAATAGTCGAGTAAGAGGAATCTTTGGTGAGCGCTATCATCTAAGTTATTTTGTTGCGACGCTTTCTCCCCTTGTTTTCTTTTATTTAGCAGAACGAATTCAAGAGAAGAAAACACTATATTTGATTTTGACACCGATTATTTTAGTGATGCTTATCTTGACGGTATTAGTGGGCGGGGCAAGAGCAGGATTTGTATCGCTTTTTGTTAGTATGTTCTTATTTGTGCTGGTTGCCATGAAGAAGGGTTGGATTAAACGCAAATTGCGTTTTATTGGTATTTCGCTCGTTTTGCTTGTGATTGCAGGTGGAATCGCGGTTCAATCCGATACGATTCAAAAGCGGTTTAAACAGACAACGACGGTTAGCCAAAATCAGGATTTTTTAGATCGATTTACTTCGATGAGAACCAATATTTGGCACGTTACGATTGAGCAAATCCCCAATTATTGGGTAAATGGACTAGGTGTTAGAGCTTTTGATAAGGTTTATCAGACATATCCGGATGATTATAAAATCTTTGAACAAGTACACCATGTTCATTTGCACTTATTAGAAGTACTTATTGAAACAGGGATCATTGGTCTAATACCCTATATTTTATTATGTGGATACTTGTTGTATATGGTGCTTGTGGCAAGAAAAGGTAACGCATGGTTTTTGGTCGCTTTTCTTGCCATTATGCCGATTAATAGCCATGCTTCTTTGTTCGATGCGGATTGGTTACCCGTTATTTGGTCGTCATTGGCAATTGCATTAATGCTCGAGCGTAATAGCGTAAGAATAGAATGTGAAGCGCCTTCGATAGTTTTTTAATTAAAGCACGAGAAGTTCTTAGTAAATAGGGAGCATAATAGGTGCTCCCTATTTGTTTTCTATTACATAATGATTGATTTTTTCGATAAAATTATTTAAATAGCTTTGTGTCCCGTATTGTTGAACACTATTTTGAATTAATAATGGATCAGGTAGTTCTGTAGAGTTGTTTAAAATGCTTTGTAATATGCCTTTAATTTGATATTCAGCGTCAATGGGGTAGAGCCAACCATTAGTCCCATGTTGTATCAATTCAGCAGGACCAACAGGACAGTTGCTCGAAAGAACAGGTATTCCACGCATCATTGCTTCAGCAATAACGAGTCCAAAACCTTCTTGTTTAGAATTTAGTAGTAGCACACCAGCCTCTTCTATATGCTCCCAGGGGTTATTAACCCATCCATGGAAAGTTACGTTTTGTGTTAAATTTAAAGAGTTTATATATTCTCTAAAAGCGTCATCACTATTTTCTGAGCCGGTACTTCCGTAAATATCTAAGTGCCAATCGCCTTGTAGATTTTGAAGTACCTTAAGTAATGAATGAACTCGTTTATTAGCATCAATTCGTCCGATGTATACGAAGGCATTATTTTTTCTTGGAAGGAGAGGAGCATCTTCAATAGGATTATAGATTACATGAGTATTGTGTTGGTTATATAGGGTTGCAATTTCGTTTGCAATACCTTGGCTGATAGCAAGGTGCATATCGAAGATTTCTATTTTATTTTGAATTTTCGCTTGAAGTTTAGGGGAAGTGTTGCTTAATGAGCTATGAACCCAAGAAACCAAAGGAATCTTATATTTATTCTTAAACGTTTTGAGAAAAGAATAGTTTTTTAAAAATTGTTTTGATAGGTCTAATGTAATAAGAGCATCAATTTGATCTTCTCCCATCTTCTTGAATAGGGTGTAGCCTTTACAGCGAACAAAGAGTTTGTGAATGGCTCTTTGCGCTTTTTTTGGAAAAAACTTTATAATTTTTTGTAGAGCTAAAGGTGTTGCTAAATAATAAATATTCTCAAAGTTATTTGTAAAATTTTGATATGACGGTTTATATAGACCATAAAAGTAGAGTGATACCCCTTGCTTTTTAAACTCATCGGCTACGATTGATAGCACTTTTTCAAGTCCACCAGGGCCATCGTGGCGGTTGCGCAATAAGATTCCAATTTTCAATTTTTTTGTTGTATTCATAATCCAAATACTGAGATAGTCAGATGAGAAAACATCATTATATCGGATAAGTGATGAGTATTATAAGAATCTTGAAAATCCCCAAAATATGCTAAAATTAGCAACAGCATATGTAGATATATATTTATAACTTTTTTGACAATCTACAGTCGATATCAACAACTAAGAGGTTAAATCGATGTTAAAACGAGTGGGTCTATTTATTTTAACGAACATTGCGGTCATTGCGATTGTGACAGTGATCTTCGTGCTGTTACAGGCGCTCGGCATTGTGCCAAAAGGGGGAACGTCGACCTATGGCGGGCTCTTTATTTTCTGTTTGGTGTGGGGTATGGCGGGCTCTGGCTTTTCGCTACTTATCTCAAAATGGATGGCAAAACGAGCGATGGGTGTGCGCGTGATCGAATCACCCAGTAATGAATTTGAGGCGTGGTATGTGAGCGTTGTGACGCGTCAGGCGCAGATGCTTGGTATTAAAACGCCTGAAATCGGAATTTTTGATGATCCCAATCCCAATGCGTTTGCAACGGGTGCGACTAAAAACTCATCACTGGTGGCGATCAATACCGGGCTGATTCATTCAATGAATCGTGATGAATTAGAGGCGGTCATCGGGCATGAAATGGCGCACGTAGCAAATGGTGACATGGTAACGATGATGTTACTTCAAGGGGTGGTGAACGCCTTTGTGATGTTCTTTGCTCGGGTGATTGCTCAAGTAGTTGCACGTAATAATGATGGTGAGATTTCGCAAGGAACGTACTTTATGGTGACGATGGTTATGCAAATTCTCTTTGGGATTTTGGCGTCGATTATCACCTCAGGATTTAGCCGTTATCGTGAATATCGTGCAGATGAAGGCGGTGCGAAACTGACCTCAAACGCTCAGATGATCTCAGCGCTTAAAGCGCTCGGTCGTGGTGCAAATCCAAGTGCGGAGCTTGAGGGTGAATTTGCGGCGTTTGGTGTAAGCGGTAAATTTGGCAATCTTTTCAGTACGCATCCGCCATTAGAGCAGCGCATTGCGGCGTTAGAGAGCGGTCATCGCCCGAGCGTGATGGCGTAATCGCATATCTGTAGAGAATGAGAAAAGCCTGAGATGATTTAATGTCTCAGGCTTTTTTATGGGTGATGGAGAATGGTCGATAATGGGCAGGGCGAATCAGTTCTTATTTAGACTGCTGTTGTCCATTGTCCTAAAGTGACGCGGTTATTATCCCCATAATCTTTAAGTGTTTGCACTGATTGATAGCCAACCACTTCCATGTATTCGCGTAAAAATGGGCCTTGATCGTATCCATGTTCTAGAAGGAGCCAACCATTTTGGGTAAGGAAATCGGGCGCGGTTTTGATGATGGTTTTAAGATCCGCAAGACCTCTGTCTTCTGCGGCAAGCGCACGAATCGGCTCATGTTTAACGCCATCGTCTTGCAAGTGATGATCGAGCGGATCGATATACGGAGGATTGGAGACAATGAGTTCAAATCGCCCTTTAACGTTGCTAAACCAATCGCTTTGAATAAAAGTGACATCGAGATGATTCTGCACTGCGTTATGTTTCGCAACGAGAAGCGTATCGGGATTATAATCGACGGCTGTTACAGGGCAATGGGGGCGATATTTTTTTAGCGTGAGTGCAATCGCGCCAGTGCCGGTACCAAGATCGAGAATGTTCCAAGGCGAATTTAAATGGTCGCTTTCAGGAATTAAATCGAGCGCTGCATCTACAATAATTTCAGTATCATCGCGGGGAACGAGCGTATCTTTCGTCACTTTTAGGGTGAGACCATAAAACTCTTTTTCACCGGTGAGATAGGCGAAGGGGAGCCCTGAGGCGCGCTTATCAAGCCAGTCGTCGTAGATGATCGCCGTTTCTTCTGCGACCTTATTTTCGGGAAACGCGATAAAATGCGCGCGATTGACCTTTAATAGGTGCGCTAAAATCACTTCCGCTTCAAATTTAGGATTAGGGAGATGGGCAAGTCGAATTTGCCCTTTTTTTAAGAGTGTTTCGATAGATTCCATAGCGATCGATCAAAAAATAAAAGGTTGAGTTGGTCTGTAAGCCGGGTTCTGTCGAGGACAATCATTCATCTAGGATAGAGATCACTCTCTACCTCCAGCAACCTACCCGAGTACGGCACGGATCACGCCACATGTACTCCTATTTGGTCTTGCTCCAGGTGGGGTTTACTTCAGCTACACAAAGTCGCCTCGTGTACGGTGCGCTCTTACCGCACCTTCTCACCCTTACCGATAAATCGGCGGTCTAATTTCTTCAGCACTTTCCGTCAGCTCACACTGCCTAGACGTTATCTAGCACCTTGATCCGCGGAGCCCGGACTTTCCTCTAATTTTGCAACTAGCGATTATCCAACCAACTCAAGCGGTCTATTCTGCGCTACTTTGATGAAAAGATCAACCGAAAATCGCCATGTTACCGCTTTATAACAGATATATTTAACCAAGCACGGCAAGAGGCACTATACTTTAAGGGTTAATCAAAAATGATCATTATTGACCTTAGGAATTTGCATGCTAGATCGCGCTGAAACGCTCTCCGTTCGCACGAAACGATTTCTCCCCTATCTGCTGGCGGTGGCCATCTTTATGCAGATGCTCGACACCACCATTCTCAATACCGCACTCCCATCGATCGCCTATGATCTCAACGCCTCCCCCTTAACGATGCACTCGGTGGTGATTAGTTATACGTTAATTTTAGCGATTTTCACCCCCATTAGTGGGTATTTGGCCGATCGATTTGGCACCAAAACACTCTTTTCTGCGGCGATCTTTTTCTTTACTCTGGGTTCGCTATTGTGTGCGCTTGCGCCTAATTTAACCGCGCTCATTGGCGGGCGCATGGTACAAGGATTGGGCGGGGCATTTTTAACGCCAGTGGCACGTTTAGCGCTGATTAAAAGTTATCCCCGTGATGAGATTATGCCGGTACTCAATTTTGCTGTAATGCCTGCACTCATCGGCCCTTTAATCGGTCCGATGCTGGGGGGATATATTGTGGAAGTGGCGAGCTGGCACTGGATTTTTCTAATTAATCTGCCCATCGGGGCGCTCGCGTTTATCGCAGGGCTCTCCTTTATGCCCAATCTTAAAGAACGTTGTTCGAAACTCGATCTGAAAGGATTTTTGCTCTTTAGCTCGGGGCTTTTTCTGTCGGTCTACGGGTTTGATCGGTTAGGGCATGGAGGCCATCTCGTCGGTGCTTTAATTGGGCTTATTTTAGGTGGGACGCTGTTTGCGCTCTATTGGCGTTACGCCGCTTTTTATGAAAAGGCACTCTTTCCCACAAAGCTGTGGCTGATTCGTACCTATCGTGTTGGACTGACGGGGAATTTAGTGGCGCGTTTAGGCATGAGCGCCATTCCATTTTTGGTGCCGCTCTATCTGCAGGTTGCGCGAGGATATTCACCAAGTGAAGCGGGATTTATGCTGATCCCGATCGCCGCTGCCGGCCTTTCAGCAAAACCATTTATCCCCCATCTTCTGCGCCGGATTGGATATCGCCCGATGCTGGTGGTCAATACCATGATTTTAACGCTCATTATTAGCGCGATCGCCTACCTTGGCGAATCGCTCAGTAAGCCGGGGTTTATGGCGTTGCTGTTTTTGGCGGGATTTTCCAATTCATGCCAATTTAGCACGATGAATACCCTAACAATCGCGCGTCTTCGCCCCGATCATGTGAGCGCGGGCAGTACCTTAATGGTGGTCAATCAGCAGCTTGCTTTAAGTTTAGGCGTGGCATTAAGTGCGCTCCTTCTCAATCTATATCCGCATTTTGTGCCAGAGGCAACCAAAATGGCGCAATTTAAATTCACCTTTGGCACCGTCGCCTTTTTCACTTTTGCCTCTTCCTTTGTCTTTATGCGCCTTCATAAACATGATGGGGAAGGGCTAATTAAAAAACGCTCGAAAGATCGGCGTTAGGAGAGCAGTTTATGATAGTGGTTTGTGGTAGTAGCGAAAATAGATAACGAGCATGGCGATCGTCCCGATAAGAGCGGGAAGTGCCAAAATCAAGAAAATATCGAGTAAGCAGAGATTGCGCCTGGTGAGCGCGGCGACTAAATAAGAGCCCGCGATGCCACCAAAGCGGCCAATTCCGAGCATCCATGAGACGCCCGTTGTGCGCCCTTCGGTGGGATAAAAGTTCGCGGCAAAGGAGGGCAGTGAGGATTGCGCCGTATTCATCACCAGTCCCGAAAAGAGGGTAATGCCCACTAAAAATGCAAGCTCAAGGCGGATGGAATAACCAATGAGTCCAACGCTAAGTGCCGTTAAAAATGTGCACGCCATAATTAAAAGTGCGGGATTGTAGCGATCCATGAGCCATCCATTTGCAATCGCGCCAAGTCCTCCCACCGCAAAGAGCGCAGTGACAATTTTAGCGGTGCCGGCGGAGAGATTCAGATCACTAAAGAGAATCGGCATCCAATTGATGACTCCATAAAAGATCACCAGCCCCATAAAATAGGTGATCCATAATAGGATCGAGCCAATGATGTAATGCTTGGAAAGAATCGTGGCGATCCCCTGCTTTGCCGAGCTCTTTTTCGGTTCATCGAGATAAAATTCACAAGGCGCGGGGAGCGGAGCAATCTGCGTCATAATACGTTGAATCTTTGCCTGAATCTTTACTTGAATCTCCTCTCGATTTTGATTGTTTTGGTCATTTTTCGTTTGATGAAGCAGATAGCGCGCCGATTCCGGTAGCTTTTTGAGCATTAAAACCAGAAGAAAAAGCGGAGCAATGCCTCCAACAAAGAGAATCGATTGCCAGCCAAATTTTGGAGTGAGATAGGAGGCGAGAAACCCGCCGAGAGCAACGCCAACCGGGAAGCCGCAAAACATCGTGTTCACGAGGAAAAATCGGCGTTTACTTGGGCAGTATTCACTAAAAAGGGTGACCGCATTTGGCATCGCGGCACCGAGTCCAATCCCGGTAATAAAGCGCATAATCTCTAAAAATTGGAGCGTAGTGGAATAGGCGGAGATGATGGTGCCAATCGCAAAAATAAGCACTGAGATGAGGAGGACATTTTTCCGGCCAAATCGGTCAGCCACGGGGCCAAAAAAGATCGCACCTAACGCAATCCCGAAGAGCCCAGCACTCATTGCAGGCGCGAGCGCCGCTTTTTCAATATTCCATTCAGCTAGAAGACTTGGGCCAATATAGCCAATCGCGGCGGTATCGTAACCATCGATGAGCGCCACTAAAAAACAGAGAATAAAGATCCCCCATTGAAATCGGGAGATGGGCGCGTCATTTAAAAATTGTTGTAATTCGACACGAGCGGGGTGTGAATGCGTCATGAAAATCTCCGAAATGAACGTATTTCTCTATTGTAGCCTCTTTTTATCGCAAGGCTTTAATATTTAAGATTTAGGTAGAGTATTCGCATTTTTAACGCCAAATCCCGTTACTCAATAATATTAAAGTGTGAATCGCAGAGATTGCGAATAATATTGAGCATCGTTTTTTGCGTTTTCGTGATAATGCGTTTATTCGAGGTTGCCATATAGATACGGCTCACCACGTGCGGCGAGTGAATGCAGTGCGATTGTAGGCGTTCCCGATCTTTCTCGGAGATAATTTCGAGCGTTTTACTGGAAAAAATGGCGCAACCAATCCCTTCAGCGACAAGTTCTAAAATGGTGTTGACGCTATTCATCTCTAAAATCACGCGGGGTTTGGCGGAAATTTTCGCCATCTGCATCTCAACTAAAAGGCGATAGCTATTGGGGTAACTTGGCAAGATGAGCGGCAGTTTCGAGACCTCTTCGAGCGACACCCCTTTTTTAGTCGTTTTAAATTTGAGCTCTTTCGGCGCCATTAAAAAGAGATTTTCTTTGGCGAGCATAAAGATATCGAGCTCCGGCGAGCGGGTGGGATTATGAAGAACGCCCATATCGAGCTTTCCGGTAATAATCTCCTCCTCAATCGAAGCGGAAAGTTTTTCCGTGATCACAAGATTCGCATCCGGCAAGAGCTCATGGAAATCTTTGGTCATCGGGACGGAAAAAATTCGCGCAAGCGTTGGGGGAAGCCCCATAGAGATATGCCCCGAGAGTTGCCCGCGAGTCACATCTTCAAAGGCGCGCTCAAGCTGGTGCAAAATTCCGCGAGAATGCTCAAGTAGCACGGCGCCCGAGTCGGTAAGTGACACGCCACGCCCATCGCGAATCAAGAGGTTTTGCCCAAGATCCACCTCAAGCTTACGAATCTGACGGCTCAAGACCGGTTGTGCCACATCCAGAAAATTGGCCGCTTTGGTAAAACTCCCAAATTCGGCAATGTGCACAAAGTAACGTAATTGCTTTAGATCGATTGGAATCTCTTTCATACAAACCTCTTAAATAGCCCGCGTTTAGATATGTGTTTTTGTTATAACGGATATGACATTATAGGCAAATCTCAACGGAATTAGCGAATTTGTTTACTCGGATTTATGCCGTTTTACCGAAGCTCGGGTTTATGCGCATTTGTATGATAAATCAAAATTTAATGGTAAGTTTCAGTGTTTTTATAGAAGGATTTTTATCGATTTAAGTACCCATTTTGAGTGATTAGGCGAGACGATTATCGCCAAAGAGGATGCGAATTTGGGTTGATATTAACGAAAAAACTAATAGTAGAAAAACGTGATTAAACCTTCGGAAAGTACTATCAATTTTCAGATACGGGGCTTAAATCCGATCAAAATTTGAATGAAAAGTACCATAATAGCCTTGAAAAATACCATTGCTGTGGCATTTATCCTATTGAATTGCAAATAATAATGATTGACGCGAAAAAACAAAATTACTAGGATGAAACTGACTTAGGTCAAAGGGGTGATTGCCCAGAACGTCGTCAGACTAAGTTCAAGCGGGCAGTCCGCCGTGGCCTTTTAGAAAAATAGATTAAAACAATAATAACAAACGATACACGATACATAACCGATTTCATCCATAACTGAAATCATCTAAACATCATAGAACCTGCTTTTTAAATCCTTGTAAAAAATGACTTACTCAAGGAGAGGACGATTTTACCTTAAAAAACGGGTCAACATGATGACAACACGATTATTTGAGGAGAACTAGAATGCCAAAAGCTCTGTTTGATACGCATAAACCGATTCTTGAGAAAGCGCTTGATGCGATTGAGAAACGTCATTTCTGGGCACATTATAGTGAAATGCCAAGCCGTTCCACCTACGGAGAAACTGCCGCAGAGGATGGGAAGAAAGCCTTTGATGCCCTTTTGAATCAGCGTTTTGAGATCGATCAGGTTGGAATCACTGGTTGGGGCGGATCGGAAGAATCTCCCTATGGTCAAGCCTTAGGGGTTTCCTATCCCATTTCGGATCACGAGGCACTAATTGAGGCAAGTACTCAAGCGATGAAAGCGTGGCAAGCGATCGGATATGAGGCGCGTACAGCCATCTGCATTGAGATATTGGAGCGCCTAAATCAGAAAAGTTTTGAGATTGGCCATGCGGTAATGATGACATCCGGTCAGGGCTCGATGATGGCCTTCCAAGCGGGTGGTTCACATGCGCAAGAGCGTGGCCTTGAGGCGGTGGCGTATGCCTATCGCGAGCAAGATTTTATTCCTACAGAGACGCTTTGGGTGAAACCCCAAGGGAAGCATCCCTCCCTTGTGATGAAAAAACATTATGAGATTGTTGGGCGCGGTATTACCCTTGTTTTGGGCTGCTCAACGTTTCCGACATGGAATAGTTACTCAGGTCTTTTTGCCTCGCTGACAACGGGAAATGGCGTGATTTTAAAGCCCCATCCCAATGCAATTTTACCGGTAGCGATGACGATTCGAGTGATTCAAGAGGTGCTAAAAGAGTATGGTCTTGATCCGCATTTAGTCGCGCTCTCCATCGAGGAAGATCACGAGAAAATACGCGCGCTTGCGACTCACCCCAAGATTAAATCGATCGATTACACGGGGAATAATGCCTTTGGAAATTGGCTCATTGAGAATGCCACTCAAGCGCATGTCTATGCGGAGCTTGCGGGGGTGAACCACGTCATTATTGAGTCCACCGATCAATATAAAGCGATGTTACGCAATCTCGCTTTCACGCTTTCGCTCTACTCAGGGCAGATGTGTACCACAACGCAGGCGATTATTATTCCTGAAACGGGGATTGATACCGATGAGGGGCATAAAACTTTTGATGAGGTGGCGAGCGATCTATCTGCGGCGGTAAGCAAATTTTTATCAAAACCTGAGGTGGCATTTGCGGTGCTCGGCGCGATCGGATCTGAAGCGACGGTGGCACGAATAGAGACTGCCAATTCAGGTAAGTGGGGCGAGGTGATTCTTAGATCTGAGGCGTTAACGCATCCAGAATTTGAAGGTGCGCGCGTTCATTCGCCGGTGATGCTCAAAGTGACCGATGAGAATCAATATTATGCCGAAGAGCAGTTTGGGCCGATTAGTTTTGTCATTAGTACGCACACTATTGAGACGGGGATTGAGCTTTCTAAAAGCTTAACCCGTGAGAAAGGGGCGTTAACGGTGGGGCTTTATAGCACTAAAGAGCCGATTATTGAGGCAGTGATTGAGGCAACGCTTGAGAGCCAAGTGGCACTTTCGATCAACTTAACGGAAGGGGTGTTTGTGAATCAATCATCGGCCTACTCTGATTATCACGGCACCGGTGGGAATCCTGCGGCGAATGCCTCCTATGCAGATTCAGCCTTTGTGGCCAATCGTTTTCGGGTGATACAGCGCCGTTATCACACCCAGGAGGCGGTATGAGTTATGACACCATTCTTTATAGCGTCTCCGGTGGCGTTGCGACATTAACTCTCAATCGCCCCGATAAACTCAACAGTTTTAATCGCACGATGCATGAGGAGATTCAGCAGGTATTTAAGGCGATCGCTAGCGATTCATCGGTGCGGGCGTTGGTGATTAAAGGTGCAGGGAGAGGATTTTGCGCAGGGCAAGATCTCTCTGATCCGGCGGTGCAGTTCAATGATGCCGGTGAGGTGCCTGATTTTGAAGCGCTGGTGACATCGCTCTATAAGCCGTTAATTTTAAATCTTCGGGCGTTAAATATTCCTACGATTGCGGCGGTCAATGGCGTTGCGGCTGGTGCGGGCGCCTCATTAGCCCTTGCATGTGATCTTGTGATTGCCTCAAAGTCCGCCGCCTTTATTCAGGCTTTCTCCCAAATCGGATTGATTCCTGATACCGGCGGAACGTGGTTTTTGCCACGGCTTGTGGGCAGTGCTCGAGCAATGGGGCTTGCGCTGTTGGCGGAAAAGTTGAGTGCAGAAGAGGCCGAAGCGTGGGGGCTGATCTGGCGCGCTGTGGATGAGGTTCGATTTGAGGAAGTGGTGGCGGAATTAGCGCATAAGATCGCTACGATGCCAACGAGAGCCCTTGTTGAAATTCGTCATTTAATGGAGCGATCCACTTATACCTCGCTTGAAAAACAACTGGATGATGAAGCCCGGGCGATGGGGATTTTGAGTCAAAGCGATGATTACCGCGAAGGCGTTACTGCATTTATTGAGAAGCGCAAACCAAGTTTTAAGGGGGCGTGATCATGACAAATACCATTGAAACATTACCATTAGGCGCGTCTGTGGGCGTGATTGGTGCCGGAACGATGGGGGAAGGCATTGCCCAAGTACTCCTGCAATCGGGCTATCAGGTCTTATTGTTTGATCAATCCTCATCGAGTGCGATTCGTGCGGAAGCTTCCATTGAGGCACGGCTTGCGCGCCTTGTTGAAAAAGGGATTCTCTCTTCTCAAGAGAAAAACCGAGCGCTTGCATCACTTCAAGTCGTCAGCACCTTAGAGGCATTTCATAAAACAGAGCTGGTGATTGAAGCGATTGTCGAGAATTTAGAGGTTAAGCAGACCTTATTTAAGAGACTTGAGGAAATTGTGAATAACGAGACGATCTTGGCTTCCAATACTTCATCGATCTCAATTACCGCGATTGGATCGGCGTTGGCACATCCGGAGCGCCTTGCGGGCTGGCACTTTTTTAATCCTGCCCCGTTGATGAAACTGGTGGAGGTGGTATCCGGGCTTGCAACTGATCCAGCGATTGCCGAGACACTCTATAAAACCGCTGAAGCGTGTGGTAAAACGCCCGTTCATACAGCATCAACACCGGGATTTATTGTCAATCGAGTGGCGCGTCCCTTTTATGCTGAGGCGCTCCGCGTGATGCAAGAGTCAAAGGCTCATGTGGCGGAAATTGATCAGCTCTTTAGAGAGAGTGGCAACTTTAAGATGGGGCCTTTTGAGCTAATGGATCTGATTGGCAATGACGTCAATTACAGTGTGACGGAATCGGTGTGGCAAGCATTTTATTACGATGCACGTTTTACCCCATCGCTGATCCAAAAATCCTATGTTGATGCAGGGTTTTATGGGCGAAAAACGGGGCGAGGATTTTACCGTTACGAAAAAGAGAGTGGTGGTGCGCTTCGAAAAGTGATTGCCGATCAGCGGGAGTCTGCCCAAAAGCGTGTGAGTCAGAGCGTTTTACCGGCGATCAGACTCAATCAGCTCTCCCCTTTTTATACGGCGTGGATCGAGCGTTTTAACAGAGCAGGAGTTGAGCCTCATTTAATTGAGACCATTTCCGATGAGTCGGCACCTTTTATGACAATCGGTGAGGCTGAATGCTTTATTACAAAAGGCATTACCGCAACGGAAGTGGCGTATACGCGCCAAACCCAATCTGTGGTCATGCTTGATTTGGCAAGGGATTATAGAGAAGCGAAATCGATCGGAGTGAGCCGCAGCAAGAACTGTCTTGAGGCTAATTTTGAAGCGGTGTTAGCGGTGTTAACGGCACTTGAGTTTAATGTTGTTGAGCTTGATGATCTGCCGGGGATGCTGGTGATGCGAACCGTTGCAATGCTCGTCAATGAAGCATCCGACACAGTTCATCAAGGCGTGAGCACGATTGCAGAGGTCGATACCGCGATGACGCTAGGGGTGAATTATCCCCAAGGCCTGTTTGATTGGGCGGATCAGATCGGTACAGGCTACCTATGCGATCTATTAAACAATCTGCATCAGCGTTACGGTGATCCTCGTTATCGATTATCCCCACTGTTACAGCACTATTTATATTCAGGGAGACCCTTTTATGATGAAACCTAATGAGATATTAGAGAGCCCTCAAGCCACGGCGGAAGCGTGCGTTTCGATCATGCGTGACCATGAGAATTTTCCAACCTATTTGAAGGTTGAACTCTTAAACACCGCACCGGGTGAGGCAATCGGCACGATGGTGATTGAGAGCTTTATGTTAAATGGCCATCAAACGTGTCACGGTGGCGTTATCTTCAGCTTTGCCGATACGATCTTTGCCTATGCTTGCAATAATCGTAATCAGAAAATGGTGAGCTCGGGATGTTCCATTGATTTTATGGCGCCCGCCTTCTTAGGAGACCAATTAACTGCACGGGCAGAAACGACGGTACAGGCGGGGCGAAATGGCATTTATGACGTTGTCGTAACCAATCAAAACGAGCAAATTATCGCCGTTTTTCGAGGAAAAAGCCGCACTATTCCGGGCCTTTATATTGAGGCGTAGCTCGCCTTAAGCACGATTAAACCACGGTTTAAAAGTAGTCGTAATCACGATAATAACAATACTAATAAGACTTATAAGAATAATACTAATAATGACAAAGAGGACGATATCATGGATAAACCATTAGGATTACACGCAATTGAACACGCAAGTCGCGATGAGATTACCGCGCTCCAATTAACGCGTTTAAAAGAGACGCTCCACAATGCGTATAACAATGTTCCTTATCACCGTGCGCGATTTGATGAAGCCGGTGTGCATCCAGATGATCTAAAGACGTTGGAGGATCTCAAAAAATTTCCAACGATGAATAAACAGTCGCTCCGTGAAACTTATCCCTACGGCCTATTTGCGGTGCCAAAAGAGAAAATTGTGCGCCTACACGCCTCCTCAGGAACGACGGGAAAACCCATTGTGGTGGGCTATACCAAAAATGATATTGACCATTGGGCAGACCTGATTGCGCGTTCGATCTATGCGGCGGGTGGCCGTCCGGGCGATACCTTACAAAATGCCTATGGTTATGGGTTATTTACTGGGGGACTTGGAGCCCATTATGGCGGTGAACGCTTAGGAACGGTGGTTGTACCGATTTCTGGCGGGAATACTGAGCGTCAAGTGCAATCGATTGTGGATTTTAAGAGCGATATTTTAATGTCGACGCCATCATATGCACTCGTGGTGGCGGAAGAGTTGATTCGTCAGGGTTTTTCACCATCAGACATTCCCTTAAAAATTGGAATTTTTGGCGCAGAACCGTGGACCGGTGATATGCGTAACGCTCTGGAGGAGCAACTAGGCATTGATGCGCTCAATATCTATGGACTCACTGAAGTGATGGGGCCGGGCGTTGCTTCAGAGTGCGTTGAATCGAAAGATGGCCCTGTGATTTGGGAAGATCATTTCTTAGTTGAAGTGATCGATCCTGAAACCGGCGAGGTATTGCCAGATGGTGAGGTCGGTGAGCTTGTCTTTACCTCTCTCACTAAAGAGGCCTTCCCGGTGATTCGTTTCCAAACGCGCGATTTAGCCAGCGTTTTACCGCCAACATCACGGGCATTTAGACGGATTGGTCCAATGGCAGGGCGCATTGATGACATGTTGATTATCCGCGGGGTGAATGTGTTCCCAACGCAGATCGAAGAGTATATTTTGCAAACGCAAGAGCTCTCTGGCAACTACCTTATCGAGGTCAATCGTGATGGCATTTTAGATACGATTGAGGTGAAGTGCGAACTCAAACAGATTAATGAAGCCCTCTTTAATAATCCTCAATATACCCGCCGAATTGCGCGCCACTTACAGCGCCTCATTAAAAATAATGTCGGCGTTTCGGCAAACATTGATATTGTTGCATTTGGCTCGATTCCACGCTCTGAGGGTAAAGCTAAACGTGTGGTGGATCATCGTCATATTTATGCGGCAAATGGAGCAGTACTATGAGCATGATTAAAGAGGCTTATATTTGCGATGCGATCCGGACTCCGATTGGGCGTTATGGTGGGGCATTAGCCTCCATCCGCGCCGATGATTTGGCGGCGCTTCCGTTAATCGCACTACAAGAACGTCACCCGAATGTCGATTGGAAAGCGGTGGAAGATATTATTTTAGGGTGCGCCAATCAAGCCGGTGAAGATAACCGCAATGTGGCGCGTATGGCCGGATTACTGTCCGGGCTTCCGCTTGAGGTTCCTGGGACGACCATTAATCGATTATGCGGCTCCGGAATGGATGCGGTGGGGATGGCGGCTCGTGCGATTAAGGCTGGCGATGCAGAGCTCTTAATTGCGGGCGGCGTTGAGAGCATGACCCGCGCGCCTTTTGTGCAAGCGAAGCAGGAAAAGGCTTGGGGCCGAGCAGCTGAATTGTACGATACCACCATTGGTTGGCGCTTTCCCAATCCTAAGATGGAGGCAGCCTTTGGTGTGCATACCATGCCGGAAACGGCGGATAATGTTGCCGCTGAGTTTACCGTCTCGCGAGAAGATCAGGATCTGTTTGCGCTTCGCTCTCAAGAGAAGTGGGTAGCTGCCGAACAAGCAGGAAAATTTCAAGATGAGATTATTCCGGTAACCATTGAGCGCCCAAGGCAAGAGCCTTATCTATTTGATAAAGATGAGCATCCTCGCCCCGATACTAATTTAGAAAAATTGGCGCGTCTAAAAGGCGTTAATGGCGCGGATTTAACGGTGACTGCGGGGAATGCGTCAGGCATTAATGACGGTGCGTGCGCGCTTTTAATCGCCTCAAACGATGCGGTAGAGCGCTATGGCCTAATCCCTAAAGCCAAAATTGTAGCGATGGCGGCTCGCGGCGTTCGTCCAGAGGTGATGGGAATTGGCCCGATCCCTGCGGTCGAGGCGGTATTGGAAAAAGCAGGATTGACCTTAGATGATATCGATTTAATTGAGCTTAATGAGGCATTTGCGGCGCAATCGCTAGCGGTGATTCGCGGGCTTGGATTATCCGATGATGATCCGCGCATTAATCCCAACGGTGGTGCCATTGCGATGGGGCACCCTCTTGGAATGAGTGGCGCACGACTTGTCACAACGGCGATGTATGAGTTGATTCGCACCCAAAAACGCTATGCACTCTGCACGATGTGTATCGGGGTTGGGCAAGGAATCGCCATCATTATTGAGCGGGTGTAGGAGGGCAGTATGAATCACAATCACGAATCCTCAATTTTAATTGAGCAGGATGGAAAAGTGGGCATTATTACGCTCAATCGCCCCGAGGTTTTAAATGCTTTAAATGATGCGGTAGTGAGTGAAATCGCCAATGCGGTAGAGGCATTTGAAGCCAATGATGCCATTCATTGCATCGTACTTGCAGGCTCTGAAAAGGCTTTTGCCGCCGGTGGTGATATTGATGAGATGCTCGGATTTTCCTTTGCAGATGTCTATCAGATCGATTTTGTCAGCCACAATTGGAATCGTATTAAGCGTGCGCGTAAACCTCTAATTGCTGTCGTTTCGGGCTATGCCTTAGGTGGCGGGTGTGAGCTTGCGATGCTGTGCGACCTTGTTTTTGCAAGTGATACCGCTAAATTTGGCCAGCCTGAGATTACACTTGGAACGATGCCGGGCGCTGGAGGGACGCAACGATTACCGCGAGCGATTGGTAAAGCTAAAGCGATGGATCTCTGTTTGACGGGGCGTTTTATGGATGCCCAAGAGGCTGAAAAGGCAGGGCTTGTAGCACGTATTTTCCCCGTTGCAACCCACTATGATGAGAGTTTAACCATCGTTAAAAAGATGGCGGAACACTCGCTTCCCGCGCTCATGATGGTCAAAGAGTCGGTCAATCGTGCCTTTGAGAGCGGGCTTTCTGATGGGCTTTGGTTTGAACGGCGCCTATTTCACAGCTCCTTTGCCCTTGAGGATCAAAAAGAGGGGATGCGCGCCTTTGTAGAAAAACGTAAAGCGCAATTTACCAATCGATAAGCAGGGGGTGGATGTGTATCAAACATTAGAGGTTGAAAAAAAATCCGGCGTAACCACGCTATGGATGGATCGCCCAGAGGTCTATAACGCCTTTGATGAGCGCTTAATTGCTGAATTATCGGCGGTTTTAACCGAGCTTGAATCCGATGCCGAGACTAAAATTTTGGTGTTAGCGGGGCGCGGAAAGCATTTTTCTGCAGGGGCAGATCTCAATTGGATGAAGCGTGCGGCGATGATGAGCGATGAGGAGAATCTTGCGGATGCGAAACGGTTTGCCTCGATGCTCTATCAATTAGCCCATTTTCCCAAACCGACGATTGCTCGAATCCAAGGCGCGGCGTTAGGAGGCGGGACGGGGCTGGCTGCCGCCTGTCATATTGCAATTGCAGCGGAGAATGCGCGATTTGCTACATCGGAGGTGAAGTTTGGCATTATCCCGGCGGTGATTAGCCCTTATGTGCTCCGAGCTATTGGGGGGCGAGAGGCGATGCGCTATTTCCAAACGGCTGAAATCATCAGTGCCGATGAGGCGTTGCGCATCCATCTTATTCATCAGGTGGTGCCGTTAGAAACCCTTGATGAGGCGATCACAGGCATGGCCGACTCCCTTAAAATCGGAGGTCCACGTGCCCAAAGAGCGGCTTTAGAACTGATTCAGAGTATTGGCAATATGCCACTTGATGAGGCGGTGATTGAGGCAACAGCAAAGCGGATCACAGCGCAACGAAATACCGATGAAGCGCGAGAAGGAATGGACGCTTTTTTTGAAAAGCGATCGCCCAATTGGATCCATTCTTAAGATTAAAAACCATAACAACAAAAACAATTATTAATCATCATTAATCGAAACCGATAAGGAGGAATCGATGTATACACAAGCATTAAGTATTCCAGAGGATAAGCAGGTTCAAGCCCTTGAAAAAGCGGCCGTTCATGAAGATCCTAAACAGCTTGAGCATTTTCAAGCACGCATTGATGCCGATGGTCGAATCGAGCCACAAGAGTGGATGCCAGAGGCCTATCGTAAAACATTAATTCGTCAAATTAGTCAGCATGCACACAGTGAAGTGGTGGGAATGTTGCCGGAAGGGAACTGGATTTTGCGCGCGCCAAGCCTTAAACGCAAAGTGATTTTAATCGCCAAAGTGCAAGATGAGGGTGGGCACGGGCTCTATCTCTATTCCGCGGCGGAGACCTTAGGCATTAGCCGTGATGAGCTTATTGAACAGCTTCACAGTGGGCGGGCAAAATATAGTTCCATCTTCAATTATCCAACGCTTTCATGGGCAGATGTCGGAGTGATTGGCTGGCTTGTTGATGGGGCGGCGATTATGAATCAGATTCCCCTGTGTCGCTGTTCTTATGGGCCGTATGCGCGGGCGATGATCCGGATTTGTAAGGAGGAATCGTTTCATCAGCGCCAAGGATATGAGGCATTATTAGCGCTTATGGAGGGTTCGCCTGAACAGCACGAAATGGTGCAAGATGCGGTGAATCGTTGGTGGTGGAAGTGCCTTGCTATGTTTGGGCCTCCCGATAGTGAAAGTACCCATAGTGCGCTCGGGATGAAGTGGGGCATTAAGCGTTTTACCAATGATGATCTGCGCCAAAAGTTTGTCGATGCAACCGTGCCTCAAGCGGAAGTATTGGGCATTACTATTCCCGATCCGGATCTTAAATGGAACGAAGCGCGGGGCCATTATGATTTTGGCGAGATCGATTGGGATGAGTTTTGGGCAACAGTAAAAGGCGAGGGGCCTTGCAATCACGACCGCTTACGGACGCGCGTGAAAGCCTATGAAAATGGTGCGTGGGTTCGCGAAGGGGCACTTGCCTATGCGGAAAAAAACGCTCAAAGAGACGCATCAGCCACAGAGATGGCGGGATAAGAAGGGGGTTCTCTTCCTATCTAAATAAAACCAAAATACAAACTAAAAACAATAAAAATAGAGATATATCCAAAGGAGAATTTGTATGAAACCTGCATTAAAAGAGTGGCCTTTATGGGAAGTATTTGTTCGCAGTAAACAAGGATTGGAGCATAAACATTGTGGCAGTCTTCATGCCTCCGATGCGGTTCAAGCGCTTGAGATGGCGCGCGATGTCTATACAAGACGCCAAGAGGGGGTAAGCATTTGGGTGGTGCCTTCTAAACTGATTACCGCAAGCCAGCCCGATGAAAAAGGTGAATTATTTGACCCATCAAATGACAAAATCTATCGTCATCCAACGTTTTACACCATTCCAGAAAAAGTGGGGTACATGTAATGAAAAAGACGAATAATCACGGAAACAGTTTAGTGAATGAAGGGGATCGCATGAAATATGAATATCTCCTCCATTTGGCGGATAACGCCCTTATTTTGGGGCAACGTAATGCGGAGTGGTGCGGGCAAGGTCCGGTGATTGAAGAGGATATTGCGATGGCCAATATCAGCCTAGATCTGATTGGTCAGGCGCGTATGCTCTATCAATATGCGGCAACGCTGCGAGCAGACGAGGTAACGGAAGATACGCTAGCCTATTTTCGGCACGAGCGGGAGTTTCGTAACTATACGTTATTGGAATTACCGCATCATATTGCATACTCTTCCTATATGACGACCGATAAAGATTACGCCTACACCATTGTGCGCAACTATCTGTATAGCACTTTGATGGTCTTGCTTTGGAATGAGCTGAGCGATTCCAACGATGAAACCTTAAAAGCGATTGCCGAAAAGAGCATTAAAGAGGCGCAATATCACCTGAGGCATTCAAGCGGATGGTTGCAGCGTTTAGGCGATGGCACAGAGGAGTCTCATCAGAAAATGCAATCGGCGTTAGATGCACTTTTTCATTATACGCAGGAGTTTTGGCAAGATGCAGACTTTGAAACGGCCGCAAATTTGGAAGGATTTGGGGTGCTGCCTTCAACCTTAAAAGCGAGCTGGGAGGAGGCGGTGAGCACAACCGTTACCGCGTCAACCTTAACGCTCCCCGAGGCTACGGGCTTTATTACCCAAGGGAAAGTGTGCTACCACTCTGAGTATTTAGGTCCTTTATTAGCCGAGATGCAATATGTGGCTCGGAGTTATCCTGATGGAAATTGGTGATGAGTATGATTGCAAACGAGATGAACCGACATGCGTCAGAGATTACCGAAATCTGGGCGATTTTAGAGGCGGTCAAAGACCCTGAAATCCCGGTGATCTCTCTGCGTGAACTCGGTATTTTACGAGAGGTCTCCTATGATAATGGCGAGTGGGTTGTGGTGATTACGCCCACCTACAGTGGTTGCCCCGCAATGGAGCAGATCGAGGATGATATTGTTGCAGAGCTTGCAAAAAATGCGATCCAAAATGTGCGCGTTGAAACGGTATTATCGCCCGCTTGGAGCACCGATTGGATGACAGAGAGTGGCCGTGCAAAACTTAAAGCCTATGGCATTGCGCCTCCAGAAAAACAGTGTGGGAAAACCATTCAGATCGTCCATTTTGAACGGCATTATGAGACAGAGTCTGTTGAGTGTCCCCATTGCGGTTCAAACAATACGGTTGTAACGTCTGAATTTGGTTCGACGTCGTGTAAAGCGCTCTATCGTTGCCAAACATGCCACGAGCCATTCGATTATTTTAAGCCTCATTAAAAACAATAATAATTTAACAAAGGAGGTATGAAGATGACTTCATCATTTCATTTTCATCAATTAGCTGTGAAAGCCGTCAATATTGAAGCGGATAATGCCATCGCGGTAACATTTTTTGTACCCGATGAGATCAAAGATCAATTTGATTTTAAAGCGGGGCAGTTTTTAACGCTTAAAACCGATATTCAAGATGAAGAGGTACGCCGTACCTACTCCATTTGCAGTCCACGCAGTCGCTTGCAGACGCAAAATGAGGTGAGTATTGGGATTCGTTCCATTGAAGAGGGACTCTTTTCGAATTGGGCCTATGAGCACCTTAAACCCGGAATTTCCCTTGAGGTAATGCCTCCAAGTGGCCGCTTTGTGGTTAAAAAAGAGCGCGCATTGCACCGAGTTGGCTTTGCATCGGGATCGGGAATTACCCCCATTTTAGCGATCATTGCGACGACACTTGAGGAAAACCCTATCGCAAAATTTACGCTCGTATATGGCAATCGTCACGTCAATACAGTGATGTTTAATGAGGCATTGCAAGATTTGAAAGATCGTTTTGCTGATCGCTTAACTCTGATCCACATTTTCTCACGTCAAGCGCAAGAAGTGCCACTGTTAGAGGGGCGAATTACTGCCTCTAAAGTCAAAGAGATCGTCGATACTTTACTCCCCATTAAGAGTATGGATGAGGTCTTTATCTGCGGGCCTGAAGGAATGATCGATGAGGTGGAGGCAACTTTAATTGAGCTTGGCGTGCCAAAAAAGCGTGTCTATAGCGAGCGTTTCATGGCGTTTGATCCTGAGCATCATACCAAAAATAGCGTCGTATCCGATATTATCCGCGAGGCGCCCAAAGAGAAAAATGTGGCAATCTCCGTTATTTTAGACGGCGTTACGCATGCGCTTCACATTAGCGATGAAGATGTGATTTTAGATGCACTTATTGCCGAAGGGTTGGATGTTCCTTTTTCCTGTAAGGCGGGGGTTTGCAGTACCTGCCGAGGCAAAGTCTTACAAGGGAAAATCACCATGGATAAGAACTTTACCTTAGAGGCCGATGAGGTAGATAAAGGGTATGCGTTAACGTGCCAATCACGACCGGCCACCTCAACGTTAGTGATTAGTTATGATGAACGTTGATTGTAGTAGTTTGCACTGATTGCGCTACCTCCTCTCGGTAGTGCGCTGTGTAAATTAGACTCCATCGTTGAATGCTTTTTAACTCTGATGATTGGCTAGATGACTAGCAGGTGATCGGCAGTTAAAAAGCTTTTTTATGGGGCGAACTAATCCCAAAATCCGCGATGGCGAATATAGAGCAGTGAGCCGATTAGAATCGAGATGGAGAGGATAATCACATAGAGATAGCCATATTTTGATTCAAGCTCGGGCATGCCTTGGAAGTTCATGCCATACCAGCCGACAATGAGGGTCAGAGGCAGGAAAACGGCGGATAAAATGGTGAAGGTTTTCATCGTTTTATTGAGATTAAGATCGATCTGAGCGCGGTAGCGATCATTAATTTGCGACACATATTCACCAAGCATCGTCGTATATTTATAGAGCCGATTGAGTTTGTTGAGGATGCGCTGATAATCGCGGGCGGCCTCAAGGGTTAAAAGCTCGCGGTAATCGTCGGTAATATCTTCAAAGAGATCAATTAAGGACATATAGTGATGCTTGTAGATGGAGAGCGTTTTTCGAAGCGAGAGAATCGATTCTTCTGGGTTTTTAGGCTCTCTAGTAAGTGAAAGTTCAAGCTCTAAAATGGTGTTTTCAAGATCGCGGAGAAAGGTGCGATCGGTAAGAAGATCGTAGCGAGTGAGCGCATAGGGAATTAAGAGATTGGCATCATCAACGTCGCCGATTTGGCTGTAGACGTAATTAATAATTTCAATATAATCTTGCGGCGTGCGGAGCGTTTCATCATAAAAAAGGAGCGCCGATTGCGCATGTTTAATAAAGACGAGCTCCTCATTTTTCTCAAGCTGGGTATGATTTTTAATGGTAAGGCTAAAGAGCATATGGTCGCGATACCGCTCGACATAGGCATCATTTTTAGCGTTCAAAACTTCGGTAATCATCGTGCTCGGCCAGCCGTTTTCAGACGCCACCGTTTCGAGTTGATCAAAGGGAATGCACCGCAAGGTCGCCGTATCGACATCGGATGTTATAAATTGATTATCGGTAAATTGATAGCATTCCATGGTGATCTCCTTTCTGTACGGTAAAAGATCATTATAGGAAATGCGCGCGGATTAATCGATGCGGATATTTTGTACCGCTTCGGTGGTGCCGTCTAAATAGGTGATGGTGCCAAAGAGTTTTCCGGCTTTGATCTCGCCTTTAAAAGTGCCCAGTTCAGGGAGATAGAAGGTGCCGGATTTAGCGTAGCCATTTTCGTAAAGCCCTTCAAAATAGCGTCCTTCGGCATAATCCATGCGCCCGTAACCATGCATGACACCATTGACAAATTGCCCATCATATCGGCTAAGTGCTGAGACTGAGGTGCCCATCCCATCGGGAACGCCGTGTTTAATGGAACCTGTATACACCGAATGAGGGGTCACAATGCGGCCTTCGCCTTCGGCAACGCCATCGATAAATCCGGCTACAATGACCGTACCGCTAAAGGGAGAATCGTCGCTATAGCGATATTTTCCAATGCCGTTCGGAACACCATTTTCCACATCGCCCGCGTAGCGATCACCATTTTCAAAGACAATCACTTCCGGATTGATCGGTTCAGGAACTAAAAAGGTGGGAATCGATTTGGCATTGATATGGGCGGGAATCTCTATCTCGGTGACTGAATCGTTATAGTGCGCGCAACTTGTAATCAAGAGCGTTAAGAGAAGCGCGAGCACAAAATATTTGCTACGAAAAGCGGTTAGAACAGTCATTTTTTATCCGATCAGTAAGAAGCAAAAAGCATGAATGAATGGGGGTATTTTAGCGTGAAGTTTAGGAAATCCCAATCAAATTCCTAAATATATCCGATCACCTTAATGTAGGGTGGCAATAAAAAAAGAGCCACCGAAGTGACTCTTTTATGATGATGCTAATCCTCTTAAGATTAATACCTATTTTGCATTTAATAGCTCGGGTAAAGTGAGCGAAATGGCAGGGATATAGGTGATTAAGAGTAAGAAGAAAATCAAGATCATTAACCATGGTAGTGCTGCGCGAATCGTGCGGGTGATCGGCATGCCGGTAACCGCTGAGGTCACAAAGAGGTTGAGCCCTACAGGCGGGGTAATCAGACCAATTTCCATGTTAACCACCATGATAATTCCTAAGTGGATTGGGTCGATGCCAAGCTCCATCGCGATCGGGAAGAAGATTGGCGCGAGAATTAAAATCACCGCCGATGGCTCCATAAAGCTCCCCGCAATTAAGAGCACAATGTTCACAATCACCAGGAACATCCATGGAGATAGCCCCATATCGGTCACCCATGCTGCGATCATTTGTGGAATTTGCTCAGTGGTTAAAACGTGGGCAAAGAGCATAGCGTTGGCGATGATAAACATCAGCATAACCGTCATTTTTCCAGAGTCGAGCATCACTTTCGGGAAGTCGCGAATGCGCATATCTTTATAGACAAAGAGCGCGATAAACGCGGAATAAACGGCCGCAACCGCCGCCGCTTCTGTCGGAGTATACATCCCAGAATAGATCCCGCCGAGGATAATCACCATTAACAGAAGTCCCCAGAGGGCGCGTCTAAAGGAGACGATCCAATCTCTGAAGCTTGCGCGAGGTTGAGCCGGTAAGTTTTTAATGCGCGCGACGATATAGATCGCCACCATTAACGCAACCCCAAGTAGGGCACCGGGTACGATTCCCGCGATAAACATTTTACCGACCGATTGCTCCGTCGCCGCTGCGTAAACAACCATGACGATGGAAGGAGGAATTAAGATTCCGAGGGTTCCCGCGTTACAGATAATGCCTGCCCCAAATTCTTGTGGATAGCCTGAACGAACCATTCCCGCAATCGCAATTGATCCGACGGCTGCAACGGTAGCTGGACTTGAGCCTGAAAGTGCCGCAAAGAGCATACAAGCGAGTACTGAACCAATGGCAAGACCGCCACGAATATGGCCAACGCAGGTGTTTGCAAAGTCGATAAGACGACGAGCAACGCCACCTGTGGTCATAAATGCGCCGGCAATTAAGAAGAAAGGAATCGCGAGAAGCGTTGTATGTTCGGAAGTTTCGAACATTTTAATCACTAAGCCACGGGGTGAGTCGGGGCTAAAAAACATAATGGTCAATGCACTTGAAAGCCCGAGTGAAATCGCGACCGGCACGCCGATCAGCATCAGTGCAAAGAGGATGACAAATAGAAATAGTACAGTCATGATTATTTAAGCTCCTCTGCTTGGCTTTTTTTCAACTCATCAATGGCATCGGCCGCTTCGTCGGCTAACCCGAGGGTGTCTTGTTTGTGGGTAAAAATGCGATAGCCCACTTCGATATAGCGGAAAATAAGGAGCGTAAATCCGATCGGAACAATGATGGAGATCTGCCAACGCATTACGCCAAAGCGGTCAAGCCCTTCGGCAAGCGTGCCTAAACGGTAGAAGTTTAAGACCCAGTCGATACTCGCAAAGAGCATAATCCCGCCGTATAAAAGACAAGCGCCTAAGCCTAAATAAGCAAAGAAGCGTTTTACCGGTGTGCTAAAAAGTTTAACGAGTGCATCCACGCCGATATGGCCGCCGATACGCACGCCGTACGACATACAGAAGAAGATAAGCCAGGCAAAGCAGGCCGCTGTAAATTCATTTGACCAACTAAACGAGCTCGCCGATTCCATCATGAAATCGCCGGCATCTAATAAAAAATCTTCCAGTTTAGATGGTTCATCGCCCGCAACCCAGTCCGCCAATTTATAAAATGGCATATAGAGATTGTTGAGCATGGTGTAGATAAAAGTAACCAGTGTCATCGATGTTAGGATAAAAACCGTCATAAAAATTTCAGTTTTTTGCCATAAATTATCCATGAACCGGTAGATGTTCATAAACATGGTGAGTTCCCCTTACAGATTGCTTGACGCACACAAAAACGCGATAACCCCCTTAATACAGGGATTAAAGGGGCTATCATTGATTCATCTAACAAGATGAACTGTTGTTGTGCGCTAACCTACATTATTGGTTGTTTGAGTTTACCGCCGCTTCAATTAAATCCGCGCCGACTTCATTTTCAAACTTTTTCCAAACCGGGCGAACTGCATCACGCCACTGTTCACGCTCTTCTTTGGTGAGCGTAATAATTTCAGTTGTGCCCGCATCTAAAATGCGCTGTTTATCACCTTCGTTTACCGCATTCGCTTGCGCGTTTACTTCGATCGATACTTCATCGATAATCGCTTTAAGCTCGGTACGAACATCTTCTGGTAAACCGTCCCAGAATTTTGTATTTGTGATTACCATGTAGTCTAAAGTACCGTGATTTGATTCAGTGATGTACTTTTGAACTTCATGAATTTTTTGTGAATAGATGTTTGAATAAGGGTTTTCAGCACCGTTTACAACGCCGGTTTGAAGGCCTTGATACATCTCTGCAAACGCCATTTTACGTGGGTTTGCACGGAGCGCTTTAAATTGCTCTTCAAGAACTGCTGAGGCTTGTACACGGAATTTTAGACCGCGCGCGTCACGTGGAACACGTAGGGCTTTATTTGCTGAAAGCTGTTTTAAACCGTTGTGCCAGTACGCAAGACCGGTGATGCCTTTATCTTCCATACTTTTCAGTAAGCCTTGGCCGGCGTCACTGTGTTGGAAGCGATCAAGGGCTGCCATGTCGTCAAATAGGAATGGAAGGTCAAAGAGCTGAATTTTTTTCTGATAGTGCTCAAATTTTGCAAGCGAGGGCGCAAGAATATGCACGTCTCCAAGTAAGAGGGCATCCATCTCTTGTCCATCACCATAAAGCGATGAGTTTGGATAGACTTCAACTTTTACTTTACCGGCTAAACGCTCTTCAGCCAATTTCTTAAAGAGCTGTGCGCCTTGACCTTTCGGGGTTGAGTCTGCAACAACGTGTGAGAATTTAATTACGATCGGGTCCGCATTTGCAACGCCGAGCATTCCACCGCACGCAAAAACAAGCGGCATGACTAGCCTATTAATTAACTTATTCATTAATTACTCCATTCACTATAACTATAAATATTGATTACCGATGACGAACTTTATTATTTAGATTTTGGTGTACGTTTTGGCCGTCATCGATTATGACAATAGCACATTCCTAAAAAATCAAGAAATGTATTTTAATCGTAAGATGATGTTAATCACCTCTTTTTATTGATCTAAGTTAACGGTATGCAACATGTAACATATCAATTAATCGATTGATTTTGATCGTCTATTTTACAAACATTAATAAACGTTAAGCGGATTAAAGGCATGTAAATAGTGAATTTTTTTATGGATAACTCTATAAATATTCTATAGAAAATCTTAAGTTTGCTCGAAAATTATCGGAGTGAATAGCAATAAACGTGCGCAAAAATCACGGAAAGATTAGAAATAGGGAAGTAATCGCGGTGAAAACCCCAAAAGATTCGGAAGACTTAGAGATTTCCGCAATAAGTGATCACAATAATTGAGATGGGAGATAGTGCAAGGGGAGGAGATAAACGATAGACGGCAAAAAACAACACGCAAGACGATCTTGGTTTGTCGTACAAAAATAACAATATGTGGATGTGGAGAATAGATTAGAGAGGGAAGTTTATATAGAAATATATAAGGAGGGAGAATTGGGGTGATCGACGGGATTTGAACCCGCGACAACCGGAATCACAATCCGGGGCTCTACCAACTGAGCTACGACCACCATAGTCGAATTTTTGCAGATTTGAGTGGCGCGCTCGGCAGGACTCGAACCTGCTACCCTCGGCTTAGAAGGCCGATGCTCTATCCAGATGAGCTACGAGCGCCTTACAACCCTAAAGGGCCAAGTTGAGTTACTAATCAAATCAAAATGGTCGGGGCAGAGGGATTCGAACCCCCGACCCTCTGGTCCCAAACCAGATGCGCTACCAGACTGCGCTATGCCCCGTTTTTTTGATCTTCCGTTGAAGGAAGGATTAGTATGATATAGCCGAAGCCATCATTCGTCAAGAGGGTGTGTAACTTTTAATCATTTCACTGATTCGTTGTAACCTAAGTCGTTCAATTACCAATGGAATTTCTTTGGGTTCACAAGACTGAATCGCCTCATTGATGGGGAGTGATTGTAGTGCATTAAAAATGGTTTGTAAATAGTTTTTTTGCGGATATTCTCGCGTTTCCAACCCAAGGCGTCCGCGCGCGTCAGCTAAACAAGCATTTATAAAGCGTTCTACATTGATTGGCCGCCTAAATCCATCAAGATTTAAAATCAGTTTTAAGATCGTTTTTGGGCGAACATTGAGCAGTTGATGCATGATGAGATGGTGTTCAGTCACCTTAAGTGCGATATCGCGATACTCATTGGGCACCCGTAACCGCTCCGAAAAGGCTCTCGTAATCGGCACGCCGCGAATTTCGTGCATTTTATGGCTCGGTAATTCATCAGTCGGGGTCACGGCCTTGCCAAAATCGTGGCAGAGCACAGCGTAACGGGTGGGAAGATCGCCCGTAATCTTCGCAACTTGCTCAAGCGCCATCATTACATGGATGCCGGAATCAATTTCAGGGTGATATTTCGCCGTTTGCGGTACGCCAAAAAGAGCATGGACCTCCGGAAATAGCGTTTCTAGCGCACCGAGCTCTTTTAAACAGTAGAAAAAGGCTTGGGGCTGATCCTCAGATAGCGCTTTCACAAGCTCCTGCCAAATGCGCTCCGGCACCAGTGCATCGAGCTCACCGGAATCAATCATTATTTTAACTAACGCTTTTGTCTCATCGGCAACGGTAAAGCCATAGGGCTGATAGCGCGCGTAAAATCGTGCAAGGCGAAGTACTCGCACCGGATCTTCAATGAAGGCATCGCTCACATGGCGTAATATACGATTGTTAAGATCGTCCGCGCCGTGATAGGGGTCGAACAAATTCCCCGTTTCATCTTGAGCCATGGCATTAATGGTGAGATCGCGGCGGAGGAGATCCTCTTCTAATGTAGTGTTTGGCGAGGCATCAATCTCAAAGCCGTGATAGCCTTTTGCCGTTTTCCGTTCACTGCGAGCAAGGGCATATTCTTCCCCGGTTTTCGGGTGCAAAAAGACCGGGAAATCTTTCCCCACTTGTTTAAAGCCTTTTTCGAGCATCATCTCAGGCGTCGCGCCCACAACGACCCAATCGTGCTCATGAAACGGGTGTCCAAGCAATGCATCACGCACCGCGCCTCCCACTAAATAGACTTTAAATTCCTGCGCCATACTCTGTTTTTATTCCATTAAATTGCTGAAAAACGATGAGAAAAGTATATCAGTTTTTGAGAATAAACGTTCGATCGGAGTCTTGCTAAAAAGCAGAAAATATCGAGAAAGTGACAAAAAAGCGCCATACATTTGTTTACATAAGTTAATGCCAATCAGGTGTTGGGTTGAAACTTTTTTTGGATTTCTGGGATGAACACAAAAAAGACCGCGGGAATCTTTGCAGAGATTAATGATTATCAGATGAGTGTCTCGATTTGTAAATGTATACAATATTATACTTTATTTGATTTTATTCGATATGTGACAAAATCCCGTAATTTATCTGAAAATCCACAACTTAAAACCATTTTAAAAGTAAGTGATTGATTTTTGTCTTATTTGAAATCATTAAAGCATTGATAATGCTAGGTTTATTTTTTATGGCATATATTCTGCTATGGATATGGGGATAATATTTTGTCGAATATTTCGGCAGTGTTGATTTCAACAAGACGAGGATATCCAAATGAATAAAATTTATAGAGTGGTCTGGAATGAAGCAGTGAATCGCTGGGTCGTTACCTCAGAATTAGGCAGTAGCCATAAAAAGAGCTCGAAGTTTAAAGATAAAGTGTTGCAGGTTGGGGCGTTAACGTTCGGTATGATGCTGGGCAGTAGTGCCTATGCAACAAATTATAACTATACAACGGAGCAGCGGATTGATGTGGAAGAAGGCTTCGTACTAAAAAGTGGGGATAGCCTACAAATGGGCAATGGTTCAAAACCGATTAAGCTGGTAGTCAGCACCAAAGGATCGAATGTTTCGAGTTTTACCATAAAGGATGCAGGCGTTAATTTGACCTTTAACCAAGCGTTGATCGCACATAATCGAACCAATACTACATTGTTTGATTTTGATTTTGGCGAAGATGCGGTTCAATTTGCCAAAGATATCTATGAGATTGATGCATCTGGGATAACTTTTTTAGGTTCAGATACGGTTGCGAACGACATGCCAGGGGCGGACAATGAACAGGGCGCGGCAGTCATTTTTGATATTAAAACGGCCTACAAGCAGGATTTTCTTTTAAGTGTTAAAGAAGTGAGAACGGCTGCGGATCCCACACTATTGCATAAATATACCCACGGTTATGGGGCGATTTTTTCAGGGATAGACGCGGGAAAAGAGTCAAAGTTAACTGTTAAAGATTCGCTCTTTAGACTCGAGCGGGGCACCGCGATTAAAGGGGTTGATGGGGGGCATATCGATGTCTTAGATTCCAATCAAATCCTTTTCTCAAAATATCATTCGTCATCTGCACCAGTTAAAGACCCAAGTGCACATTACTCCATCGGTATTGAGCTCGATGGGGATGTTACGGCGACCTCACACGCCAATTTTTCCGTTGATAATAAAACTACGGAGCGGATTACACTCTATGACATTAAAAATGGGGCAACGCTTACAAGCTACAGCCAAACGCCTACATTTGCCGGGCACAGATATGAGTCCTTTATTGGAGCAAATATTGGTGAAAACGCCCATTTCATCAACCATGGCGATTTTAATTTAACAAATAAAAAGCAAACCTTCGCAAATCTCTATGGCGAGGGGGCAACGGTGAGTAATCACGGCAATATTGCGGCTTCGAATGGCGTTGTCTTCCATATTGATGAATCAAGCGCGCAGATTGAAAACCATGGAGAGATCCGGCTGACTGATGCGGGGCAATGGATTGTCTATAAAGGAACAGATGGTGAGGCTCACGCCATTAAAGTGATTGGCGGTAAGGTGATTGTCGGGGATAAGGTGACCGGGTTTACGCAAAATGGGCTCGATAATTTCACCTTTACCAATCTTGATATGACGGTTGAAGGTGGCGGAATTGGTTTTAATTTGGATAACAATATCAATATTTCCGGACAAATCGCACTGGAAGGTGAGGGTAATCAAGGACTTCATCTAACCGGCAGCGAAACCTTTACCTTTAATGAGGGTGCCGAGAGTGAGGCGCTCTTAATTACGCTCAATCAAGGGGATCAAGTTGCAATCAATGTGGATCGAACGGGTGGCCTTGCAACCTTAGAAGGGCTCAAAATTACCGGTAATGCGGGAACGGGCATTCAGGTTCTCAATGGCGATCTCCTCTTTAAAGGGTTAATCGAGATGGAAGAGGGCGGCACAGGCCTCTATCTAGCGAGTAAAACGGGAAGTGAGTTTACCAATGAAGGGGTAATCCATAGCGATATTCGTCTTGGTGATGGGGATAATATCTTTACCTCAGAAAAAGATGGGGCATCGGTGATGGGTGATATCACCGCGGGAAGTGGCAGTAATACCATCGCTATCCTCGATTTTAAAGGCGGAATGACCTTTAATAATGATGCCAATGCCGAAAGCCACAATACCGTAACCTTAACGGGCGGGACTGTTTCGGATATCGAAAGTAAGAATGGATCGCTCGATTTAACGCTTAAAGATGGCGTTGTCGTTAATGGCTCGCTCCATGCCAACGGGGATAAAACAAGTGAACTCACCCTGGATAATAACGACTTTCGTTATGATGAGGTTGGAAAGGTCACGGGCTTTAATGAGATCAACCTTAAAAATGAATCCACACTCACCGCAACCGAGGCATTTACCGATGTTGAAAAACTTGGCATTGATGCGGAGAGCCGTTTTGTCGTTAAAGAGGTCAATGGAGATTATCAGTTTGATGCAGCGCTTTGGGGCACAGGCACGGTGGATGTTGATTTAGGGGCAGAAGGGACAGCGCTTCACCACTTTATCTTCACCAATGAAACAGCGCCCGATCTTCTTTTCTCCGGAACGTTTAATCTAAAGAGTGGCGCATTAACGCTCAATAATGCGATCTATAGCGCGAATTTGCAGGATGCCATTTTAAATATTGAGAAAGATGCTTTGTTGCAGATTAATTCCGATAATGTGGGGCAATTTAATGTCACTATCGGCAAACTCAATATCAATCAAGGTGCGCTTGAATTTTTGGATGGAGATTTTACCCCGCTCCATGTGAAAGAGTTCTCCATCACGGCGGGTAGTAAAATTGTCGTGGAAGATATGGATGCTTTAACGGATTTGGGGACATCGGAGTTTAATCCCGCAGAAGAGGATTTCTTTAGTAATTATCTGCACCGCACCTATTTAGAGGCCGATCAGTTTACCGGGGTTGGCGTAGAGCTCGATTTTGTCAATCAAGCGGGAGAGATTCTCCCACAGGTCGATATCGATGCGGTGAGAAAACTCAAAACGGGCGATACGGAAGTGGGCGAGGCTCATTATAGCGAGCTACTCTTTACCGCCGATGGGATTGAAGGAGGCAAAGGCTCCATTAATTTAGGCTATCTCCTCTCTGAGCTCAATGCATATGAAAACCAAACCATTGGTATTAGCAATCATGAAGGCGGATCTGAATTGGATGCGCTCCTCACTGGGAAAGGCGGATTCACCTTTGATGCGCACTCTGAGCCAATTATTTTAACGCACAGCAATAATTACACCGGCGATACCATTGTCAATCAAGGGAAAGTGATTTTAGGGAATGATCAGGCGCTTGGCGGGATTGATCTAGAGAAGCAGACGGGCCAGCTCATTTTAAATGGGGGTAGCGTTGATCTAGCAGGATTCACTCAAGATGTCGATAGCGTACAGAGTAAAGTAGGCACGATTCTCGATCTTGCGGGTGGAACGCTCAATATTGATAATGGGCGACTTCCAAATATGAAATACAGAGAAAGTCATCTCTATGGTGAAATCAAAGGGGATGGCGCGATCACGTTGGATAAAGGAGATGTCACGCTCCACAATCAAAATCATGATTTAAATGCCAACATTGAGATATATTACAACTCATCGCTAACCTTAAAAGATGTTCAGTCAGCGGGTTCAAGTACTATTTATCTTGGAATGCTCGGGAAGCTCAATCTCGAAGGAGAGGGGATTTTTGATAATACGGTGACAGGTGATGAGGAGACTACTTTAAATGTCAATGGCGGCAGTGAAACCGCTCCGCTCACATTAGCCGGTGATAATAGTGGTTTTAGCGGGACAGTGTCCATTGCTGATGATGTTTATGCCGTGGCTAAAGGGGAAAACAGTGTTGGAACGGGCACGCTTAATCTCAATAAGAGCGGAACGCTCGGGTTTGATGAATTTAAAGATGGCGATGAAACGGCGGAATTAGGCAATACAATTACCGGCTCGGGGTCACTCGTTGTTAATGACAATCAAATTAAGATGACAGGCAATCATGACGATTTCAAAGGCACACTTGCGCTAAATGAAGCAACGTCTGCGTGGCATCTTGAAGCGTACGATCACTATCAAGTCAATTACGATGTGATCGGTAACGGTGAACTTCAATTTAACCTTACAGATTCCACCAGTCAGATTACGCTCAGTGATCAATTTAGCGGTGATTTTGCTGGAGATTTAATTATCCAAACGGGGCATTTGGATCTCAATGAGGCGCATTTACCAAAACTTGAATCCACCCAATTAACGCTAGGCAGTGGCGCGTATAGTGAACTGAGTGTTGATGGCGATCTGCGCGGTTTAGTATTAGATGGCGGAACGCTCTATGTGCAGAAAAATGCGACGGGCGATCAGCTCAATACCTTAAGCGCGGGCGAAATTTATCTGAAAGATCAGAGCAATATTATGATCAAAGATGAAGACTCGATCGGTCTATCCGGTGAAATGGAGGGCATCGATGAGAAAGGCTCGCTACTCGATCAGCAAACGCTGGCCTATGGAAATCGCTTTATCGAAGGCGAGGTTAAAGAGGGTGGCACGGCTCAATTAGCCTTAGTCGATGAAGAGGGTAACGCGTTAGAGAGCTCAAAACGGGTTGAAGTTGTGATTCAGCAAGGCGCAGGAACGGCCGATTATGACTATAAAGGGTTAGCGCTGAGCGACGGCATTGGCTTTGGTTATGGGCTGGTGAGTCTTACTGCGAATGCGGATAAAACCCTCACCATCGATAGCGTTGGCAGTGACGAGAAAGATCTGCACATTGAGCTTCATGGCGCGGGTGGATTTGATTTCCTCTCCGATAAAGAGGGGTTGACGGTCAGTAACGGCAAGAACGATTACACCGGCGATACCACCTTTTCAGGCGGAAAGATTACCGCGGGGGCCAATGAGGTTTTTGGTGATAAGGGCGCACTCATTTTAGAGAATGATGCTCACCTCGATATGGATACCTATGTTCAACATGCGGACTCATTAACCACATCAGAAGAAACGGTCGTAGACTTAAATGCCGGCGATATTATTTTAAGCGGGACAGATGGGAATGGGAATGATCTCAATAGTGTGATTGATGGCGATTTAAAGGGTGGCCCAGAGAGTCATTTAGTGGTTGAAAATGGCAATCTTACGGTCAATACGCACAATCCCGATCTTGAAACCAGCACGACCTTTAAAGATGATGCAACTGCAGATCTTAAATATGGCGATAGCCTTGGCAAAGGAACGATCGACATGGAAGGCGAGAATAAACTCAATATCCATGGCGGTGGCAATCTTGCCAATACCATTACTGGGGGCGCGGATTCTGAGCTCAATATTTTAGGCGGAACGCCTGACGATCAAGTGGTGATTACCGGCGATAACTCCGGTTTTGATGGCAATCTCACCATTGACGATCTGGGTTATGCATCGACCAACACCATGGATGGACTTGGTAACGGCTATCTACAAAATGATGGTACGCTCGAGTTTAATAACCTTGGCGCGGTGGATTTTGATAATGCCTTTGGAGGCACCGGCGATTTTATCGTGGGCGATAGCCAAATTACGGTAAATCAGACGCCGAACGACTTCTCCGGCATGGTCGATTTAGATCAAGAGAGCTCACAATGGATTATCGGCGGCGATCTAACTGGCGATTACACGCTCGATTATGGCGTTCAAGGCAATGGCTCGCTTGTGGTCGATCTTGGCAATAAAGAGAGTGAATTTACGTTAGGTGACAAGATCAATCCCGATGAATTTACCGGAACGCTCGATCTCAATAGCGGTGAAATGGCGCTCAATGAAGATCATTACGATAAATTGAGCGGGGCCGATGTGGTCGTACGCGAGGATGGAAAACTGCATGTCGACGAGGATGGCTATCTCAATGAGCTCGATCTCGATGGCGGTACCATTCATATTCACGTCAATGAGAATGAATCGGATCGTCACAATCTTCTTCACGTCGGCGAACTCGGTGCTGAGAGCGGTAGTCACATCATTTTAGATGATCTTGATCTCTTAGGAAAAGAGGATGCCATCGATAATATCGATACAAGTGGCTCATTCTTTGATCAACAAAGTGGCGGGGCTGGCGGCGAGCAGATTATCCAAGCCGATAAGATTAAAGACGGCAGCGAAGGCGCGCAACTCACCTTAGTGGATGAAGATGGCAATGCCATTGAGAGTATTAATCGCGTGGAAAAAGAGCTAGAGGATGGCTCCGGTTCTGCGATTTATGATTACAGCGGTCTTGTGCTTGATAATGGGGTTAATATCGATTATGGCCTCGTTGGACTTAATGCCCATGAAGGTGAATCGATCATTATTGAGAAAGGTGAAAATGATTCGACCGACTCGCTCAATGTAGAGTTAACGGGCGATGGCGGTTTTATCATCAATACTAACGATCAAACGATTCATTTAGGCAATCAAAACAGCAATTATACGGGAGAAACAGAGGTGAATGGCGGTACGGTAATTGCCGATTCAGACAACGCCTTTGGGAATACCTCCGAGCTCAATCTTAATGATGATGCCTATTACGATCTCAATGGAAACGATCAAACCGTTGGGGAACTCAATACCGATCTTGATGCAACCGTTGATATTAACGAGGGCAATTTAACCATCTTAAATGGCGGTGAGGTGAATGGCGATCTGAAAGGATCGGGTAATCTCACGGTCGATAGTCAAGACGGTGGCGAACTCACCATTCATGGCCCACAAGAGGAGTATCATGGCGATACTCATGTGCTTGAAGAGGGTGTGGTGAATCTCGATGATTTTGCCGGCTTAGGCGATGGCGGAATTGAAAATGATGGCACCATCAATTATCTGGTCGATGGCGATGGCGAGCTCTCCAACCAATTTACGGGTGATCAGACCGGTTTAGTGGATCTCTCGGGCAGTGGCTCGGTTCATTTAACGGGCGATAATAGTGGTTACGATGGCGAGTTCTATTTCGGTCCGGATCAAGAAGTGATCGTGAACGACAGTAATGCGCTCGGTAATGGTGGCGATATCGAAATTATCGGCGGAGGCGATGGCGGTCTTGTGATCGCAGATGCGGAGAAACCGAACAGCTCCTTTGATAATAACTTTAAAGGGGATGGATCGATTACGCTCGATAATAGCGATGTGATCTTTACCGGCGATAATAGCGAACTCACGGGCGATCTGATTATTGAGGATGATTCACATCTTCACACGATCGACCACGGCGTTCCCGGTGGTAATATTCATAATCACGGTGGCTGGACCGCGGAAGTGAATCCTGAGATCGATGTGGATTTCAATGGCGAGCTTTCCGGTGAGGGTGATCTTCATAAAATTGGCGATGGCAATCTCAATTTAAATGGGGATAACTCACACTTTGGCGGGAATACCATTGTGGATGAGGGGGCACTCAACATTGGCGATAATGCCCAATTTGGTAACGGTTCGGGCGATCTTATTGTCAATAATGATGGGTCGTTTAATCAAGGCAAAGAGTCGGAATCCCATTTTGATGATATCTACGTCAATGATGATGGACTCCTCAATCTTGGTGAAAATTCAACCATGAATGGCAATCATGTGATCGTTGATGATTACGGCCATTTAGTGCTCGATCAAGGCGCGGGATTAAATGCCGATGACGTCCTTGTGACTGATCATGGCGAGCTCTCGATGGATCATAATAGCTATATTAATAGCAATGTGACTGTCGATCCGGATGCGTCAATCGGGGGATACGGCACCATCCATGGTGATCTTAATCTGAAAGGTCATCTCGATGTGGGCAGCCGTGTCGATCATATTGAGCCCAATACGGAGATGGGTGAATTTGTTGTCGATGGTAATTTAATTGCCGAAGAGGGCAGTGTGATTCACTTTGGTAGCGATCAAACCGATGCAGACCGTCTCATTATTAAGGGCGATGCCACTGGTCAAAGCGGTGTTTGGGTGGATGATATCCATCATTTAGAACTGCATGAGCTGGGTGACGATGTGCTCTATATTCCGTTGGTCGATATTGAAGGCAATAATAGTCTATTGCTTGATCATATCGGGCGTACCGTCGGGGGCGTTTATGAGTTTGAACTGGTACAAGATGACAATGGCAACTGGATGCTGAAAAACATGAAGGGCCATCGTCCTGAAACGGGCATCTATCTTGCCGGTTTAAGTGCCGCCAATAAACTCTTTAGCCATTCGATGGTAGAGCGTAACTACCTAAGCGAGGAGAGCCGACTTTGGACCTTCACGCACGGCAGTTTCGAGAAGTTTAACGATAATGGCGGCATCAATCGTACCAGTATCGATAGCTTCACTCTAATGATCGGAGGCGACCTACTTAAAACATCGTTAGCAGATAAACCATTTACCTTCGGGCTGATGGGCGGTTATGGATATAGCAGCAGTAAAACCACCAACCGCGATACCGGCTCACGAGCGAAAGGTAGTGGTGATGGTTATTCTCTCGGGCTTTACGCCACCTTTGGCGATCAGCTCCAAGAAGGGCTCTATCTCGATGGCTCGCTCCAGTACGTCTATTTTAAAAATAGCGTGAAGAGCGATGGCTTACGCGATGAAACCTCAAAATCGAAAGGATTTGTTGGGTCAATCGAGGGGGGATACACCTTTGGAATCGCGGAAAATGTCTATCTTCAACCGCAACTGCAACTCACCTGGATGGGTGCCAAAATGGATGATATGACCGATGGATCGGGCACGAAAATCCGTGGCAGTAAGGATAATATCGAAACTCGCTTTGGTGTGCGTCTCTTTGCGGATAAAGCACTCGCGAATGGCGGATCGGTTCGTCCTTATATGGATCTTAACTATATCCATAACTCTAAACCGTTTGCCGCTGAGTTTGATGGCGTTCGCGTTGAGCAAAAGGGCACACGTAACTTAGGTGAAGTGAAAGTGGGCCTTGAAGCGGATGTGAATGACAACCTCAAAGTATGGGGCGATGTGGGCTTCCGTAAAGGGTCCAACAGCTACCGCGATACTAAAATTTCAGCCGGGATTCGTTATGAGTTTTAGGGAGCTCGGTTAGTTAAACGGTCAGCACACCATTAATGATAAAAGGCGATCTTCGGATCGCTTTTTTTATGTGTGAACATTGATGATGAACCTATATTAAATTTTATTTTCTGGTGAGGTTAGGAAAGAAAGGGATTGTTTTTTAATAATTGACTATTATGCTATTGGGCTAATAGTGTTAAGTATTGTAATGTTGGTTACCTTAATCTGATGGATACAATAGGAAGGAAGAGTATAGATGAATAGAGTGTATCGAATTATTTGGAGTGTTAGGCTTTTCGGTTGGGTAGTGACCTCTGAATTAGGACATGCTCGGAAAAAATCTTCAAAACAGACTCGAATGGTTCGAAGGGGGAGGCGTGCTCTATCCCGTTGTGGCGCGATTATGTCGGTAGGTCTTATGGGATTATCAAGCTCATTGTTGAGTTCTCCCGTATATGGGCATTCATTGCCTTCTCTCTCAGTTCTTGGTGAGCATCAGATTGGTGTTGGAGTGACGGAGTCATATCCTAATGAGGCGCTGCAAGCATTGAGTGGGATCCGTTTAGATGGAACGCTTAATCTTGGTGGAAAGGGTGTTTTTCAGAATTCGTTATCGGGCAGCGAAAGCGGACGATTAAATATTACGCAGGATGCTCACATCATTTTTGATCGTAGCCACGATGCTTATAAAGGGCAATATCAGATCGATACACGTGGGAAATTAACCATTCGTGATTTACAGGCACTGGGATTTGATAATACTGCAGTGGTTGAGGGCGATCTACTGATGGTTCAGCTAACAGGGCAGATTCATAATAAATTTGAAGGGCAAGGCACTATTCGTTTAGTGGGGAGTGATCTTATTTTAGCGGGTTATACAGGTGGAATGACAAGCTTTAGTGGGATGCTCGATATTGATCAAAACTCTATCTATCGCTTTAACCGTGATGCGAATACTTTTACGCTGCATCATAATATTCGTGGGGCAGGGATTTTCCAAGTAGATATTGAGCCGAGTAATCTGTTTAATTTTACCTGGGATATGAAAGGGGATGAGTTTAATGGAACGCTACAGTTAACTAGTGGTACGATCGACTTTAATACTGATCATATGACCTACTTAAATAAGCTACCCAATGCAACGTTGGAGGTTGGTGCTTCAGGAACGGTCAACGTTCATAGTGGTTTGACTCAATCAAGTAAAGGGTTAACGCTTGATGGTGGCACGATCAATTTTACAGCGCAAACAGGCGGCTTTGAAACACTCAAGATCAAAGAGCATATTCACGTGAAAAAGGGGGTGAGTACGATCAAGGTCAATGGGGCTGATTTTAAGACAGATACGCTTCCTTCTGGGAACTTCTTTGATCAGCAACAAGGCGCTTTAGCCGGCATGATTATTCAAGGGAAAACAGCATCAAAAGAGACGGGTGCCGAGATCTATCTGGAGGATGAAAAGGGCAATCCTATAAGTGAAAAAGAGGCGACAAAAACCGCGTTAGCCGATAATGCTGGATTTGCCTATTATAGTGCCGGTCAAGGATTAATTATTACGGATGGTAAAGAGGGGGAGAATGGAATCGGGTATGGTGCGACTTTAACGTCACTTGAAGCGAATCAAAATCACTCCATCTTAATCAGTAATCATAAAGATAATGAGAATCAGGCAAAAAAGTTTAAGGTGTTACTTACAGGAGAAGGTGGCTTTACCTTTAAATCAGAAGATCAAATTACGCTATACCGTGATGCCCACGAAAGGCCCAATGATTACCGTGGGGTTACAACACTAACATCCGGCAAGTTAAATCTACAGAGCGATCAGGTACTTGGACGTACATCCAATATTATTTTAAATCACAATACAGAGCTTGATTTAAACCATATAGCCCAAACGGCGGGAGGATTGAATACCGCAACAGGATCGCTTTTAAATTTAAATGAGGGGCATCTCTCTTTAATTGGAGATGGAATAATAGAAGGGTTTTTAACGGGGAGTGATAAGAGTCATTTAACAATAGCAGATGGAGAGCGCCTCTCTATTAAGCAACTTGATAATCATCCTTTTAAAGGAACGCTTGTTGTTAATCAGGATGCGACATTGGCACTTTATGGTGTGGCTTCTATAGGCGGGTTTGGCAAAGTGAATCTTAAACAAGGAACGCTCCTCTTTACCGAAGAAGCTAAAGGGGTATTTGGTAATGAGATTATCACCACCAAGGATGATAAAACGGCGCTCATTAAACTTGATAAACAAGCCGATATTCATTTTACAGGAGATCGTTCAACTTATGCTGGTCGTTTTGCATTAGAAGATGAGAGCCGATTGACGATTACTCACGCCTATGCGCTAGGTAACCATGAGTATAATCAAGTTACCATTGGTAAAGAGGCAACACTTGCCCTAAATAGATTTTCCCATCAGTTAAATAACGCCATTGTAGGAGAAGGAGCCATTGATTTAAACGATCAGGCGTCAATTGGCATTAAGGGCGATTATAGCGGTTATACAGGGCGGCTTTCAGTGGATGAGAATTCCGAATTTATCATTGATAAAATGGGGAGTTATACGCTTCATCATGGTTTAGGCGGTGCAGGAACGGTCTCAGTAACGCTAGATAGTCGCGACCGTCAATTCACACTCGGTCAAGCGGATATGAGTGGATTTTCTGGAAATTTAATACTGAACCAAGGCACCATGGCTTTAGATCTCGATCATCAGGCTAAATTAAAAGGCGCAGAGCTTACGTTTAAAAAGGGCTCAATTGGGATTGTGCAAACAAGTGATGAGAATGATCGGTGGAATGTGCTTAATTTAGCGGGAGGAACGCTTCAATTTAAAGGCAATTCCTTCGATCCGCTCTATGTAGAGTCGCTTCATGTGATGTCTGGTAGTGAACTAATGATTGATGATCTTGAGGCAATCAAAGGGCAAGAGAGTTTAGATGACATTGATCGTTCAATCAGCTTTTTTGATCAGCAAAAAGGTGTGATTGGGGCTGAATTTGTGGAAGCCAATCAGCTGACCGATAAGAGTCACGGCTCCTCTATTACGTTAGTCAATAAAGAAGGTCAATTGATTGAAAGTGGCTTAGAAGCACGGCATGAGCTTGAGGGCGGCGTAGCGATTTACGATTATAAAGGAATCGTAGAGTCTAAAGAGGGAGAGGGTGGCTTAATTGCCTTAACCTATGGATTAACGGAATTAGAAGCAAAGAAAGATCACTTTTTAACATTAAAAAATGATGCGGAGGGCAATACAAAATTAGGGGTAATTCTATCAGGTGAAGGTGGATTTACTTTTGATATTACCCCATCAAGTAAAGAACATCCTGTTGAGGTTGGTAATGCAAAAAGCAGTTATATGGGTGAAACGCATATTAAAGGAAGCGAAGTGCGGGCTACCACAGATAATGCTTTTGGACGAACGAGCCATCTTAATTTAGAAGATGGAAGTCATGTGACATTTGTGGGAGAAAAGCGACAAGAGGTAGGGGTTCTTAGTATCTCGAATAGTGCGAAGCTCTCACTGAATGAGAGTAATTTAATAATTCGTAATGGCGGAACAATTGACGGCTCGATTACAAGTGATAAAAACGGGCAATTGACTGTAGCAGGGGGGGAGTTGACGCTCAGTAATGGTAATGAGGATTACGCAGGCACCACACGCATCGATCAGGGGGCTGGGGTTGTACTTAAAAATCATCACGCTCTTGGAAAAAGCTCGGAGGGAAAGAGTGCGGGAGTGATCTGGAATGAGGGACGCTTAACGCTCGCAGGTGAAGGTCGATTTGATAATCGGCTTATGGGTAGTAAAACAGCGTCTGTTACCGTTTCTGGGGATGATACGATCTTTACTGCAAATAATAGTGATTATTATGGCACAATTTTAATTGAAAATAATAAAACGTTAATTGCTGAGCATGAGGCAGCGCTAGGTCGTGGAGATGTGCAGTTAACAGATCATGCCACGTTAACCTATCGTAATGTTTCTGGAGATAACCAGCAGGACATTGCGGTGATTGGTACTCAGATAAGTGGCACTCAATCAAGTTATCTCAATGTTGAAAATAGCGCTCTCTATCTACAGGGGGATAACAATGGCTTTAAAGGGGCGTTGGTCATTGATGATTTATCAAGAGTCACAATGGATCAATTTGGGTTAATTTCCGGAAATATTAACAATGAGGGAGCGTTGACTTTCGATATTAATGAAGGCGTAAAAACGTATCGTGGACAATTGACGGGGAGAGGTATTTTTACAAAATTGGGCGGTGGAACGTTAGCATTTGAACAAAGCCAGCATTATAGTGGGGATATTGAGATTAAGCAGGGCGCATTACGCATCGATTCTGGAATAACTTATCAAACCGATGCGACGCTTTATATCGATCAAGAAGGAATGCTCACATTTCTGGATCAGTCATTTGTTTCAGCAAATTCAGTTAAGAATAATGGGGTAATTGGTGGATATGGCACGCTTCAGGGGAATTTAAATAATAACGGAAAACTGCAGATAGGATCGCGAATTAATGCACAAGGTGATAATCAGCCCGACGCAAATCAGTTTACTCCAGGGGTGTTTACGATCAAAGGGGACTATTTCGGCGGTAAAGGTAGTACGATCCATTTTGGTACGATTTATGGTAATGATCAATCGCCCACTGACCAGTTAGTCATTGAGGGGAAAGCTACCGGAGAGAGCCAGGTGGTTGTGGATAATATTCATGGATTGGGTGCTCCTACCAATCGAGGCATTGAGCTGATCAGGATTGATGATGGAGATCATTCCGATATTGAACTGATTCATAAGGGCCGTACAGTGGGAGGTGCGTATGAATATAGGCTCGTTGAGCTAGAAAAAGGGCATTGGTATCTCACCAATCATATTGAGGACGAAGTGTTGCCCCCAGATGTGGATCCAACGACGCCTCAATTTAGATCAGAAACAGGTGCCTATATTGGCAATTTAGCTTCAGCTAATAGACTTTTTAATCATGGATTGCACGATCGCCAATATATTACGCCAGAAAGCTCATTATGGACACGAACCAATGCAAATTTTGGCACGTTTAGAGATAGTAGCAATCAGGCGAAGATAACGCAGGATTACTATGCCTTCCAAGTTGGAGGTGACGTGATTAAAGGAGTGTTTGGGGATCAGCCATTCACATTTGGGTTGATGGGCGGTTATGGTTACACTGAAAGTAAGAGTAGAAATGAAGTCACAGGGTATCAATCAAAGGGCCGTGGTGATGCATATGCAATTGGAATCTATGGGACCTTAGGGGAGGATCATTATCGCTATGTCGATGGATGGCTCCAATATATCTATATGGATAGTACGATTAAAAGTGCAGGTATAGATAATGAAAGTTATAAAGTTAAAGGATTCATTGCCTCTATTGAAGCTGGCTATGCATTTGAATTAAGTCAAAATCTCCATCTTCAACCGCAACTGCAACTCACCTGGATGGGCGCCAAAATGGATGATATGACCGATGGATCGGGCACGAAAATCCGTGGCAGTAAGGATAATATTGAAACCCGTCTCGGTGTGCGTCTCTTTGCGGATAAAGCACTCGCGAATGGCGGATCAATTCGTCCTTATATGGATCTTAACTATATCCATAACTCTAAACCGTTTGCCGCTGAGTTTGATGGCATTCGCGTTGAGCAGAAGGGCACACGTAACTTAGGTGAGGTGAAAGTGGGCCTTGAAGCGGATGTGAATGACAACCTCAAAGTGTGGGGCGATGTGGGCTTCCGTAAAGGGTCCAACAGCTACCGCGATACTAAAATTTCAGCCGGGATTCGTTATGAATTTTAGGGAGCTCGGTTAGTTAAACGGTCAGCACACCATTAATAATAAAAGGCGATCTTCGGATCGCTTTTTTATTGCAGGTAATAAAAGAAGCAACAAAAAACCCAAGGGCTAACCTTGTGGGGTTAGCAGACCTTGGGTCTATATTGAGTCGTGGTTCTTTAGAGAATAAAGCGGCTCAGATCTTCATCTTCAGAGAGTTCGCCAAGTTCATTACGTACATAGCCTTTAGTAATGGTGACGGTTTCGCCCTCTTTTTCAGAGGCTGAGAAAGAGACCTCTTCCAAAAGACGTTCTAAAATTGTATGAAGACGGCGCGCGCCGATATTTTCGGTCTTTTCATTGACGCTAAAGGCGATCGTTGCCATCTCTTTAAGGGCTTCATCTTCAAACTCAAGATTCACTCCTTCCGTTTTTAAAAGCGCCTTATATTGCTTAATAAGCGCTGAGGAAGGCTCGGTCAAAATGCGATAGAAATCATCGGCATTTAACGATTTTAATTCAACGCGAATCGGGAGACGGCCTTGAAGTTCTGGGATTAGATCCGAAGGTTTAGCAAGATGGAACGCACCGGATGCGATAAAGAGAATATGGTCGGTTTTGATTGCGCCATATTTAGTGGAGACGGTACAGCCTTCAATTAAAGGAAGGAGGTCGCGCTGAACGCCTTCACGTGAAACATCGGCGCCGCTTGTGTTGCCGCGACCACAGACTTTATCGATCTCATCAATAAAGACGATGCCCTGATTTTCCGCCACTTCAATGGCCGTTTGTTTGATCTCTTCTTCATTAACAAGGCGTGCTGCTTCCTCATTTTGCACCTGTAACAGCGCATCTTTGATCTTCATTTTTTGCGGTTTACGGCGCTCTTGCCCTGATTGTTGGAAGAGCGATTGCAACTGCTCGGCCATCTCTTCCATGCCGGGAGGCGTCATAATATTCATGCCCAATCCTGCATTGGCAGCGATATCGATCTCAATTTCACGATCGTCCATCTCACCGCGAATCAGTTTTTCTCTAAATTTTTGGCGCGTTGCGGAGTTTTCTTTTGAAGGAGCTGCCGGTTCATCACCAAATCCAATATGTTTGGGCGGTGGTAAAATTGCATCTAATACACGCTCAATCGCCGCTTCTTCCGCTTTCGGATAGGCTGCTTTAATAGCCTGCTCGCGCACCTGTTTCACCGATGCTTCCACAAGGTCACGCACGATGGAATCCACCTCGCGGCCAACATAACCGACTTCGGTAAATTTCGTCGCTTCCACTTTAATAAAGGGGGCATTGGCGAGCTTGGCTAAACGGCGGGCAATCTCTGTTTTACCCACACCGGTTGGCCCGATCATTAAGATATTTTTCGGGGTGATTTCCGCACGAATCTCGCTTTCGACTTGTTGGCGTCTCCAACGATTGCGTAATGCGATGGCAACGGAGCGTTTGGCTTCATGTTGCCCGACAATGTATCGATCGAGTTCTTGAACAATCTCTCTTGGGGTCATAGCACTCATATTGGGTTCCTAATTAAAATTCGAGTTTTTCAATCGTTAAATTGGTGTTGGTGTAGATACAGACGCTGCCGGCAATGTTGAGGCTTTTGCGTACGATCTCTTCGGCAGGAAGCTCGGTATTTTCGATTAATGCAAGCGCTGCACTGTGGGCAAACATTCCCCCTGATCCGATCGCGGCGATATCGTGTTCCGGTTCGATCACATCGCCCAATCCTGAGATGATAAAGGTTGCGGTCTCATCGGCAACGATTAACAGGGCTTCCAATTTACGCAGCGCGCGTTCGGTACGCCACTCTTTAGCGAGCTCAACCGCTGAACGGGTGAGATTGCCGCTATATTTTTCAAGTTTTCCTTCAAAGCGCTCAAAGAGGGTGAAGGCATCGGCGGTACCGCCGGCAAATCCCGCGATCACTTTGCCATTATAGAGGCGACGAACTTTGCGTGCGTTGCCCTTCATAATTGTGTTTCCCATTGAAACCTGGCCATCGCCACCGATGACAACTTGATTGCCGCGGCGGACTGCACAGATCGTAGTTCCTCTAAATTGTTCCACTAGTATCTCCTTACGATATTTTTAGTTGTAGTGCTATAATGAGGGGAGAATTGAGAATTTCAAGTGAGCACAAAATTTTATTAACCTCGAAAGGAGACTCTCTGTGAAAAAATTAGCGATGATCCTCGCTGGATCGGCCGTTTTAGCTGGCTGTGCAACCACGAATACACAAGATGATACGATGCGCGTTTCATACAACTGTCCGATGGATACCAATATCACGGTAGAATATCTCTATGATGGCGAGATTGCGCGGATGCAAGATGATTCGGGCCGGATTGTGACCATGATTATTACCCCGGCAGCAAGCGGCGCGTATTATACCAATCATGATGGTTTCTCAATCCACACCAAAGCCGATTACGCCGTGGTTGAATTTGTGAAAGGTAAGCCCATTTCCTGTGAAATTTGGAAAGGCGATAAAAAATAGAGATTCAAGCGTAAGCCGAGCAAAAGCAGAGAGGGAATCTCTGCTTTTTTAGTATATAAGGAGATCATCATGCTAGACGACCACTCATTGTTGCGATATTCCCGCCATATTTTGCTCGATCAATTTGATATCGAGGGGCAACTCGCGCTTAAAAAAGCACACGTGGTGGTAGTCGGTTGTGGCGGGCTCGGTATGGCAGCACTTCCCCTTCTAGCTGGGGCCGGGATCGGCGAGCTCACGATCTTAGATTACGATGAGGTGGATCTTTCCAATCTGCACCGGCAAACCTATTATAAAACCGCGGACATTGGGCGTTCGAAAGTGGTGCAAGCAAAACAAAAGCTCACCGAGCTCAATCCCGATGTCATCATTCATACCTATGATGAAAAGACCTGTTTTAAACGGCTTGAAGAGCTCTGCCAATCGGCAGATGCGATCTTAGATTGCACCGATAACTTTGAGGTACGTAAAGCGATCAATCGTGCGGCCGTTTCTACAAAAACTCCGCTCATTTCAGGTTCAGCAGTGCGTTATGAAGGGCAGCTCACCGTCTATGATTTTCGCGATGACACCTCTCCATGCTACGCCTGCCTTTTTGATGGTGATGAGGCCTCAGATGGCAATTGCGCACTTTTTGGCGTATTTTCCCCAGTGGTGCATATTATCGGTGTCACCCAAGCTCAAGAGACGCTCAAACTCCTGCTTGGCATCGGGAAACTTACCACTCGCCGCCTTCGAATCTATAATGCGCTCGATAATGAGTGGCGTGAATTTAAATATGGCAAAAACCCCCACTGCGATGTCTGCGGCGATTACGTAACGGAGACCCACGTTGAATGCCGTGCGAAAAATCGCCTCTAACCATCATTTAATGGGATAAACATTATAAAAAAAGGTAAATATCCGTTAAAATAAAGGGTTTATCAAATGAGACAACGTACCGCCGCGAGCGGGTGTCTCTATAATCAATCAACTAGGTTAAATTATTGGCCTTTATCTTGACAGGAGCTGTGCTCGGCTCGTAGGATATGCACGCCTTACTTTTAAAAAGAGAGTTTTTTATGAATTCATTGACGGAAAATCGCGAGCCAACATCGGCCTCTCCCTATTCAGATGAGATTGATCTTTTTGAGTTAATCGCCGATCTCTGGAAAGATAAGTGGATTATCATCAGCACCACATTGATTGCCAGTATCATCGCCGTTGCCTACGCGCTTTTAGCCACGCCGATTTATCAATCCCAAGCGGAAGTTTTACCCCCCTATGTGTCGCAAATTACGGCGTTAAATAAAGGGGCGATTAATTTAAGCGATAAAGAAGAAGATAGCAATGCGTTAAAACCGATCTCAATTAACGAAGCTTATGCACTCTTTAGAAATACTCTCTATTCCAAAGAATTAAATCGATATTTCTTTGAACATTATTACCTGTCTTCTTTAGATGAAAAAGAAAGAGCGAACTCATTAGATAGTTTGCGCGCATCTTTTGCTAAGACGCTCAGCATTAAACAAGCCAATAGTAAAGAAACGCCCGATCGTTATCAGGTAGTGGTGACTCATCAAAATCCAGAAATAATTGAATTATGGGCCAATGAATATGTCGCTTTAGCAGGAAAGTGGGCAAAAGAGCGAATCTTGACTGACCGAAAAGCAGAAGTGAACACTATTTTACAAAATACTGAGCTTGGAATTACTACATTAAAGCAAAAATTAGAATTACTGCAAAAAAGTGAATTAGACCGCCTTAAAGAAGGGCTCTACATTGCAGAAAAACTAGGGATTGAGTCGCCAATGATGCCAGAAGGAAAAGCGACTAAAGAGGGCGCTGCATATGTTGATCAGAATCTTCTTTACATGCGCGGTAGTAAAGCATTAACCGCTCAAATTGAAGTGCTAGAAAAGCGCGGTATTGATGTTCTCCTACTTCCTGAATTAAGAGAGCTCACCGTTAAGCATGAGTTTTTTAAAGGCATTAAGTTTGATGAAGATAAAATTTCCCTCTATAACCTAGATGCACCGGCAGAGCTTCCTGAGAAACCGATTAAACCTAAGAAAAAGCTCGTTGTCTTAATCGGCGGCCTTGTGGGCTTTATGTTAGGTGGCATGATTGCGCTAGTGCGCATTGCGATGCGTAATCGTAAGCAAACGGGATTAAACTAAGCGCGAGACAAAGAGAGAGGATAGAGATGAAATTAACCTGTTTTAAAGCCTATGATGTTCGCGGGCAATTGGGCAGTGAGCTTAATGAAGAGATCGCTTATCGGATTGGGCGCGCGTATGGACAGATCTATCAGCCAAAACGTGTTGCGGTAGGGTGTGATGTTCGTCTTACGAGTGAAGCGCTTAAAGTAGCGACAATTCGCGGGCTCAATGATGCCGGAGTGGACGTGCTTGATCTTGGATTAACGGGCACGGAAGAGGTCTATTTTGCCGCCTTTCATCTCGATGTTGAAGGGGGGATTGAGATTACCGCGAGCCATAATCCTATGGATTATAACGGGATGAAATTTGTTCGTGAAGGCGCACGCCCGATTAGTGCCGATACGGGATTAAAAGAGATTCAAGCTTTGGCAGAATCGGGTGAATTTACCGAAATCCTTGATACTGATAAAGGGCGCGTTGAATCCTATTCGGTTTTAGCTGAATATATCGAGCATCTTTTAACCTATATTGATCCTCAAAAAATTCGGCCGATGAAACTTGTGATGAATGCAGGAAATGGGGCAGCAGGACATGTGGTTGATGCATTAGAACGCGCTTTTTCCGAACATCAAATTCCGATTGAATTTATCAAAATCCATAATGAGCCGGATGGTAACTTCCCCAATGGCATTCCTAACCCAATTTTGGTAGAAAACAGAGCCGTGACCGAGCAGGCCGTTCTTGCGCATCAAGCCGATATGGGCATTGCTTGGGATGGTGACTTTGATCGTTGCTTTCTTTTTGATGAAAAGGGGCAATTTATCGAGGGGTATTATGTGGTTGGACTCCTTGCACAGGCCTTTTTATTGAAAGAGAAGGGTGAAAACATCGTCCATGATCCGCGTTTAATCTGGAATACACTTGATATTATCAATCGTTATGATGGCGTTGCGGTGCAGTCAAAATCGGGGCATGCCTTTATTAAAGATGTGATGCGCGAGCATAACGCTGTCTATGGGGGGGAGATGAGTGCCCATCACTATTTCCGTGATTTTGCCTATTGCGACAGTGGCATGATTCCGTGGCTTTTGACGGTGATGGTGATGTCAGAAACCGGTGAAACGTTGTCGGCACTTGTGGAGAAAATGATCGAAAAATTCCCCTGCAGTGGTGAGATCAATTTTAAAGTAAGCGATACCCAAGCGACGATCCAGATAATATTTGATTATTATGCCTCTCAAAATCCACAAATCGACCAGACCGATGGCGTCAGCCTTGATTTTGGAGCGTGGCGTTTTAACGTCAGAGCATCAAATACCGAGCCATTACTACGCCTCAATATTGAAGCGCGCGCCGATCAAAATCCCCAGAAAATGCAGGACTATATTGATGAGTTAACGGGATTAATAATGAATCATCAATGTTAATGATACATAGAGAATAAAAAGCTCGATAGATTTAATGGTAGATCTATCGAGCTTTTTTGTGAGTCGCATATTATTTAATATTCGTTATATTAACGATACCCTTGAGGATTTAGTTTCTGCCAGCGCCAGCTATCTTTGAGCATATCCTCTAAGGTGTGTTTAGGTGTCCAGTTGAGCTCTTCGGTAGCGCGTTTATTATCGGCATAGGAGATTGCAACATCTCCTGCACGGCGAGGCGCAAACTCAAAGGGAACGCTGATGTTGTTCACCTTCTCAAAGGTGTTTTTCATCTCTAATACAGAAGTCCCGCTCCCTGTACCGATATTCCATGCACGGCACCCTTTATGGGCAAGGCGATTTTGGAGGGCTGAGACGTGGGCTGATGCAAGGTCGACAACGTGAATGTAATCACGAATCCCAGTGCCGTCAGGCGTTTTGTAATCATTGCCAAAAATGGAGAGCTTGTCACGCTTACCCACGGCCACTTGAGTAATATAGGGCATTAAATTATTGGGAATTCCTTGCGGATCTTCACCAATTTCGCCACTTTTATGAGCGCCCACCGGATTGAAATAACGAAGAAGAGCAATGGACCAACGCGCGTCCGCACGGGAGGCTTTTTCGAGCATCTGCTCAACGATGAGTTTGGTATAGCCGTAGTTATTCGATGGCATTCCCGTTGGCATCTCTTCATTTAGTGGTGAGGGATTTGCCTCATCATACACCGTTGCTGATGAGCTAAAGACAAGATTAAAACACTCCGCGCGCTCCATCGCTTGAATCAGGCTCACAGACCCTGCGATATTATTATCAAAGTAGGCTAGGGGAATCTCTTGGCTCTCACCGACGGCTTTTAACCCCGCAAAATGGATGACCGCATCGATGGCGTGGGTATTAAAAATTTGATCTAATAGCACACCATCACGAATATCCCCTTCAATAAAGGTGAGCGATTTGCCCGTCAGTTTTTCGACGCGCTTTAGGGATTCTTCAGAGCTATTTGAAAGATTATCGAGCACTAAGATCTCAAACCCTTCTTCTAAAAGCTCAACGCAGGTATGGGAACCAATATATCCTGCGCCCCCTGTGACTAATATTTTATGGTTCATCGTGATCTCCTAATAAATGGTGTATAAGGCCAGCAGTTGAGGCATCTAAATGGGCTAATTCGTCGAGATTACCGTTTAAAATTGGCAAAATCTGTTTTGCAATCTCTTTACCTTTCTCAACGCCCCATTGATCAAAGGGATTAATGCCCCAAAGGACCGATTGTACAAAGACTTTATGTTCATATAACGCAATGAGCATCCCAAGCGTTTGTGGATTGAGCTCTTTTAATAGCAGAGTACTACTGGGCTGATTCCCACTATATTGTTTGTAATTGGGGATGCCTGTCAATTCTTTTTCAGAGAGCGCACTATTTCCAAAGGCAAGGAGTCTTGATTGCGCCAAACAGTTGGCTAAGGCTAAATGATGCTGTTCGGTGAGGGTCGCTTCATTTTCTACATAGGTGTAGTGTTTTCCGTTATAGCGTTTAATGGGCGCGATGAAATCGCAACTAACCGCATGGGTGCCTTGATGCAGGAGCTGGTAAAACGCATGTTGTGCATTAGGGCCCACTTCTCCCCAGATAATCGGGCAGGTATGATGGGTGACGCGCTCCCCATTTCGTTTGATCGATTTTCCGTTAGACTCCATCTCAAGCTGTTGTAGATAAGAGGCAAAATATTTTAAACGGCCATCGTAGGGAAGCACCGCATGGGTCTGCATATTTAAAAAATTGCTATTCCATACCCCTAGAAGGGCCATTAATACGGGAATATTACGCTCAAACGATTCAGTTTGAAAGTGTATATCGACTAAATCGGCTCCATTTAGTAGCTCTTTAAATCCATCAACCCCGATGGTGAGAGCAATGGGGAGACCAATAGTAGACCAGAGTGAATAACGGCCACCGACCCATTCCCATAAACAGAGCTGATGATGAGGAGTGATTCCCCAAGCATCCATTTTTGCACGATCGCTCGACACGCCGATAAAGTGATTTTGGACAACGCGGGGCTCAGGACCTAAAGCATTCATCAGCCACGTTTTCGCTGTTTCCGCATTGGAGAGGGTATCGATCGTGGTAAAGGACTTTGAAGAGATAATAAAGAGCGTTGTTTCAGGGCGAAGCTGATAGAGAAGGTCCGATAATTGGCTGCCATCCATGGTGGAAACAAAGTGGATATTGAGCGGTTTTTCAGTTTGCACTTTGAAATCAGAGAGCGCATAGCTCACCATAAGCGGACCAAGATCTGAGCCTCCCACCCCAACATTGACCACATCTTGAATCACCTCTCCCGTGGCGCCGCGATATTGGCCGGTATGAATTTTATTGACGAGGCGATACATCGTCTCCAATTCATGGTGCACTTTTTGAGAAATATTTGGGAGTGAGCTATGCTCTTTAGGCTCTCTTAGCGCCCAATGTATCGCAGAACGATCTTCGGTGTAGTTGATTTTTTCCTCTGAAAAGAGCCGTTTAATCCACTCGGAAAGATTTTTTTCACCTGCGAACGCGACGAGCGAATTGAGAACCGCTTGATCAATGCGCTGTTTGCTAAAATCGTATGTGAGTGCCTCAAACGATCGTGAAAATTGTTCAAATCGATCCGGTGATTCTTGAAAAAGATCGCTCAGATGCCGGTGTTGAAAGCGTTCTGCTAAATGGTGTAATCGCGCTAGCACCGTCCTACTCCTTGATAGATAAATCCTAAATGTTTCATATGGTCTGGATGGTAAATATTGCGTCCATCTAAGATAAGAGGATGGTTCATCGCCTGCAATAACCGTTGATAATTTGGGCTGTAGTAACATCTCCACGCAGTCATCACACAAAGCGCATCAGCATTTTCAGCTGCACGATAAGGATCATCCGTGAGTATCAAATCTTCGCGGTTTCCGTAGCATTCTAAAATTTCAGGCAGAGCCTCAGGGTCATGAAGCTTTACGATCGCCCCTTGTGCCCAAAGCGCGCTCAACATCTTATGAATGGGGGAATTATGAGTATTTCCGCTATTTTCTTTAAAGGATGCACCCCAAATGGCAATGGTTTTCCCTTGGAGATTGGTATTGTAATAATCCCACAGCTTACGAAATAGAATCTCTTTTTGATCCTCATTAATCTCCCAAACTTGTTCAAGTAGCCGGCTTTTCGCCCCACTTTTAGATACCTCGCTTGAGAGCATTAAAATATCATGAGAAAAATTCTCCCCGCCAAAGCCAACGCCCGGAGAGAGATAAGAGGCGCCAATTCGAGTATCGGCGGCCATCCCTTGTTTGACATTTAAGATATCGACGCCGAGCGTTTCAGCCACATGAGCCACATCATTCATGTAACTAATGCGCGTTGCCAGCATCCCCGAGATGGAGAGTTTCGCGAGCTCTGCATCCAAAATAGGCATAAAGAGTTTTTGGTGGGCAAGCGGGAAGAAGGGGCGCAGAAATTCATCCATCCATGTTCTTGATGCCTCCGATTGTAGCCCTACCATAATCTGTTTTGCCTCTAAAAAACTCTTTAAAGCGCTCCCTTCCTGAATGATATCCGGCAGATAGCTCCACTCGTATTGAGGACTTTTCGCTTGTAATTGCGCCGTGCCGTGAAGGCCAAAGGTTGAGCCATTAATCATCATGGTTAAATGAGGTGTGGGAATGGCTTTTAATGCATCTAAAAAGAGAAGGGCGTTCTCCTTTTCAGTCGGACGATAGCAGAGCAGGCACGTTTCAAGATCATGGGGAAGATGCGCCACGTTATGGACGAATGTAATATGCCCCCTCTCATGCAAGGTATTGATACGCTCAGAAAGCTCACCATCTTGTGGTAAATGGGGGACAAGCCAATGAATTCTATGGGCCACTTCGGCAAGTACGACGGCAAAGACTTTCGCTTGCAATGTTGCTCCGACAATCGCGATATTCATCTTACTTTAACTCATCGATTAATTGTTTAAAATCCTCGCCCAAGGTTGGGTGATCCACGCCGTAGTGCAAAATGGCTTTGAGATAACCAATTTTACTCCCGCAGTCAAAGGTCTCTCCTTTCATGCGGTACGCCTCAATCTCAGCATCTTCTTGCAATTTTGCAATGGCATCCGTGAGCTGAATCTCATTTCCCGCACCTTTTGGGGTCTCTTCAAGGAGCGACATAATCCGAGCGGGGAGAATATATCTGCCAACGACCGAAAGATTAGAGGGCGCTTTGTGGGCGGGCGGTTTCTCTACAATCCCACGCATCACAATGCTCTCCCCTTCATTAGGACGGGTTTCAACATCCACAATCCCATACTGATCCACCAGCGATTCGGGCACCGCTTCCACCATAATTTGAGCACGCTTGGATCGATTAAAGCGCTCAATCATCGTGGTTAAATCATGCTCACTAGCTCTGTTTTTAACTAAAACATCCGGTAGCAGCACCGCAAAATCGTCATCCCCGACAACGCTTTTAGCACACAATACCGCATGCCCAAGCCCAAGCGGTTCAGGCTGGCGAACGGCAATAATCGTGACATCGTTAGGAATAATATGAGAGATCTCAGCTAAAAGGTCATATTTCCCTTTTGCTTTTAAGGTGGTTTCGAGCTCAAAGTTGCGATCAAAATAGTTTTCAATCGATGCTTTTGAACTATGGGTCACCAAAATAATCTCTTTAATCCCAGCATTCACCGCCTCTTTGACAACATATTCAATCGCAGGACGATCGACCACCGTCACCATCTCTTTAGGAATTGCCTTACTCGCCGGTAAAAAACGAGTCCCGAGTCCCGCAACGGGAAGAATTGCTTTTTTGATCATGGTATAAAATACGTATTTAATGAATGTGAAAATAATCTGTTTATGATAGCTCGATGCCAATTATATTGCATAGTTTACGATTGACTTTATCGGCATCAAAGTGTTCTTTAGCAAGCTTATAGCTCTCTTTTCCCATAATGTTTACTTGTTCAGGATGTTCGATAAAATAGATCATTTTATCGGCGAGAGCATTTGCATCCCATTTAGGGACTAAAAAACCATTTTGCCCATCAATTACGGTTTCCCGACAACCAGGAACATCAGTTGTAATAATAGGACGCCCGATTGCCATAGCTTCTTGGGTGCTTCGGGGCACGCCTTCACGATAATAAGAGGGTAAAATAAATACGGCACTTTTGGTGATGTAATCAGGTACATTATTTACAAAACCAGGATATTCGATAATATTGTCATTAATTAATCTCTCCAATTCTCTTTCAGTTAGTCCGCTTGGATTTTCTTTATCTAATCCACCGATTACTGTACACACAACATTAGGGTATTGCTTTTTAACTAACTTAGTTGCTTCTACATATTCAAAAATACCTTTTTCTGCAAGCAAGCGAGCGATGAAGATAAAAGAAAATGTATTGTTTTGCCATGGGCTATAAGGATATTGGTCTAGGTTGAGACCTATTGCGCCTAAAACATGTATAGCATTTGTTTTACATTTAATTTTATTTTTTTCAATGAGATCTACAGGATCATCAGGATTGAGGAAAATTATTTTATCTAGGAAAGGAAAAGCAAGTCGATATAGAAAAATTTGTGCTTTCTGGATAAAATTTACTTTAGTGCTTTGGCCATTTTTAGGGATCGTAAAGGGAGTGCCAAGTCCCTCGAGCATGCCGATAATTTTTGGAGTTTTCGCTAGCTTAGCAGCAATGGTTCCATAGACGACAGGTTTTGAAAAGTAGGAAAAAACAATATCAGGCTTAATCTTCGTTATTTTCTTTTTTAAATCCCACATAGAAGCGATATCGGCAAACGGATTGAGTCCGCCACGGCTCATTTTATAAGTAATAGGGGTTGCACCTAATGATTCTAAAGTTTTTAGCTCATCGTCTTTATACTCACAAACAAAGGTATAAACTTGCCACTTGTTTTGAGCCAATAGCTTAATTAAGTCTTGTCTAAATTGGATAGTTGATGAGGCAACTGTTCCGATGAGGATTATTTTTTTCATAATAAATTATAATTACTGAAATATAAAAGAATAGGGAATAAACCCATATGCTTGTCCTGATGAGTCTATAAAATTACGTAAAGTAAATATTGTAGCAATGATAGATGTTAGATATAGAGAGTAGAATAATTTTTTATTTAAAATAAACATTCCATAGCGTAGATTGGATATGTAAAGGAATGTATAAGGCAATAAAAGAGTATATAGCTGTAGAATACGCAAACCACCATAGCTAAATTTGGCAATTATAAAAGACATTGCTATTAGTAATGTGGCTACACAAGAAAAGCCAATTTTGAAGTGTCTATTTGTTGGGTATAAGTAAAAGAAGCGCAAAAACAGTATAAATAGGATGACATCAGATAGTCCGGATGAAAGATTGGGAGAAGAGTAATTAGAATATAAAATTAATTTATTATAAATATGTTCATAGTAAATAGCTCCTCCTGCAAATAGCAGTAGAGTAAGGGAAAAGGCTGTTATAATTTTTTTAGAGTTGTTTTTTTGAAATAAAAATAAAATAGGAATAATCAAAGAAACTGTAACATGGAAGGAGATAGCAATAAGGAAAACAACTAAAGAGACGTTCCTCTTTTTTTGAAATAGGTTTAATGAAATGAGTAAAAGATTGATAGCAATCCCAACTCGTAAAGCATTCATTGAAAATATGTAGATAGTTGCCGGTATAAAAAAAATGGCAATAAATTGTCTAATATTTTTTTCAGAGGTTATTAAGAGCGGAATTATTAGGCTAATATATATAGCTGTTAATATTCTCAATGTTATAACACTAGAAAAGCCTAATAGATTTAGTAAGGCAACCGAGAGGTTAAACCCTAGTTCGGTAGGTTGTTTTAGCCAATTATCTAAAGAGATATTAGCAATAATACTCTCATAGGTGCCTGTATCTGTACCAACATTTCCCCTGAAAATCACTATAAATGCAATATAAATAAAACCCAGAAAGTAAATGAGCCTAGTTTTAGGATAAGTTCTTTCCCATAAAAAAAGACCAATTAGTAAGAAGGCGTAACCAAGTAAATATATTTCCATAGTTTTTGCTTAATCTTTTTTTGAACGGTCGGGTCTAATTAATGCTTTGAAACACTGGATAAATATAGCTATAAAATTAGTAAAGCTTTTTTTTAATAAAAACTCTCTCATAGCATATCCTGCACATTCAGCATATCCAAGTAAGCGTCTTTGTGATGCGTTTGTGTGAATTCTATAATCTAACAAGGGCTCTTGGATATTGTCCCATTTAATCCCTTTTCTTTTTAGTCGTAACCAAAGATCATAATCTTCGGTATTAAAACCAGAGTTATATCCTCTTGCATTTATGACTGTCTTTTTTTTATATAAAGTCGTGTTATGTGCGAAAGTGTTTTTAAAAGGAAGGAGTCTATTAATTTTATGTTGTACGGGATACTTACGATCACCTATTTTTTCATTTGTTTCATTTATTAAATTTAAATTACTACCAACAAGATCAAGAGAATTTTCTAATAAATACTTTAATTGTTTTTTCAAGCGTTCAGGATGAGCAATATCATCAGCATCCATGCGAGCAATATAATTATATTGACTAGCATCTAATCCTATATTTAAAGCATGTGCTAGTTGTCCAATAGAGCTTGTTAGAACTTTAATTCTAGGATCATTAAAGTGAGATTGTATATATTTAGCTACATTAAATGCATCAGAACCATTCGCAACAATGATAAATTCAAAATTTGCGAATGTTTGATTTAAAATGCTATTTATAGCATTGTCAACATACTCATCAATGCGATGAATTCCCATTATTACTGAAATCATAATGTATTTTTAACTCTCTTATATACAGATTTGAAAATAAATTTAAACAATTTTGGTGAAGTTTTAAATATTAAAATAGCCCATAATTCTCTAGACTTTAAAGGTAAAAGGTTCAATATGTTTGAGGATTTTATAATTTTTTTGTTTATAGCATCGTTAAGATCATTATAGTCCTGATTAAAGTTCGGAGAGTAAATGCTGATATATGTTATCGCTTTAACATAAAAATTTAATAGGTAACCAGTTTCGTAATATTTTTTATAGGCACTAGTAGGGTAATTCTCACAGAGAAAACTTTTATGAGAATCAAATAATTTTAAAAAACTAGTGAGGTAGTGAGGATTATATCGTCGCATTGTCGAGTTAGAATGAATTACGTAGAAATAAAAAATATCATCTATAACATCAATATTTTGATTATATAGAATCGCAGGCAATATTTGCTGGTCTTCATAGATCATACCTTCTATAAACCGTATGTTTTCAAAGATTTTCTTTTTATAAATTTTGGTGGACATTGATGTATCTAATGCACCATAAAATAAAAGAGGGTCTTTCTCTAGTGAATGTTTATGTAGTTTTGGTAGCGATAATCCTAGACTTTCCCCATTTTCATCAACATATTGAAGTCCAAAGGTCACAATGTCGGTATCTTTTTTTTGTGAAAAACGATGAATGCAATATTCAAAAGTTTTAGGTGAGATATAGTCATCACTATCGACAAAAGCAATATAATCGCCTGATACTATATCTAGGCCAAGATTACGAGCACTGGACTGGCCGCCATTTTCTTTTTCTAAAAAAATAAACCGAGGGTCATTTCCTACTAGTTTTTTTGCGATAGCAATAGAATTGTCAAGGCTGCCATCATCTACAATAATAGCCTCAAAATGAGTATATGTTTGGTCGAGTAGGCTTTGGATGCATTTTTCAATGTAGTCTTCTACGCCATAAACAGGAATAATAATAGAAATTGTTGGGTTTTTATTCATAGTTTTTAGATAGGATATGGATATGTAGTCACTTTTTAATAAAATATTTTTTTAGATCTGTGAGTAAAAGAACGCAAATCCCTAAAACAATAAAATTCAGGCTTTCAGTGATTGTGATAGAAATACTGGCTCCAAGAGCTCCAAAATAAGAGCTAAGGATAACTGTATAAAAAACATGTATTAGACCAATGATGAGAGGTTGAATGTAATAAAGACGTTTATACCCAAGAGGTAAAAGTAAATTATGAGCAAAGACAACGCAGTAAGGAGTAAAAAATAGCATTGGAGTCATAACTTTTAATGCTTCAGCAGATTGTTTAAACTCTTTTCCTAATACCCAAGTGGCTAGAATAGGCACAATAAAATAAAAAAGTATAGAAAATATTAGTAAGGTAGGTAGCATATAAACGAGTAGTTTTTTTATAAATAGGTATGCAGCTTTGGTATCTGTTGCAAAAAGGTGATTAGCTCTAGGGTAGATTACTTGCCCTAAAACAGTGAACACTCCTATAGCAGCTACTTGTATTCTAAAACTTGCAGAATAGATTCCTACCTCCTCATAGCTATTGACTAGCCCTAAAATAATAGGGGTGCTGGTATTATAAAGGCTAATTGCCGCAGCGCCAATAAATAGAGGAAGAGAAGCCATTAATGCTTTGGTGATTTTTAACTGAGAATACTTAATGCACTTTATAATTGCTTCTTTTTTTACAAGGTATAAGTTGATTAGCGCAATTAATAAAATAATGAAAGCTTGAATTCCTGCTGCAATAACAACATCGTCAGGGGAGTGCACAAACCAAAATAGTAGTGGAATGTTTAAGACTTTAATAGCTGACCCTATAAGTGATACTTTTTCAAGCTTTTCTATTCCTTGGAAAAACCATAATGGATCGATAGCTACGGCTATCAACTGTAAAAAAAGAATAAAAATAACCCATCGAATTTCATAGAAACTTTCTATAGTGAGAGTAATGATAGTAAGTACTGTGAAGGCAATGCCGAGTAGTATAAATTTTGCAGTAATAGTTTCCCAAAAAGCACGGCTAATTAGTAAGGAAGATTCCCTATGTCGTGCTATATATTGTGTTGCACTAAGGTTAAATCCGAAAGTAACAAACAGTACTCCATACTGGATTAAACTTATTGCTAAGTTGAGCGCCCCATACTGATCAACTCCTAGAGTTCTGGTTAAGTATGGTAGTGTGATTAATGGGACAAGATAGTTAATTGCTTGCATTGTAAGAAGCGAAAATGCATTTCTTTTAAGAGACGTAGGTTTAGTCATGTTACCTAGCCCCAAATCCCGTCAACATGGTTCGAATCGTCTTAAAGACAATTAAAATATCGAGCCAGAGGGAGAAATGTTTGATGTAGTAGAAGTCGTATTGTAGCTTTATTTTCATGCCGTCAACTTCTGCGGCATAGCCTTGTGTGACTTGTGCCCAGCCGGAGATTCCCGGTCTGACGATATGACGATAATTGAAGAATGGGACATCTTTTTCATACCATTTTGACAGTGTTAGAGATTCAGGGCGTGGGCCGATAAAGCTCATATCGCCTTTCAAAACATTAAGAAACTGTGGTAATTCATCGATGCGATATTTACGAATAATTTTACCTACTCGCGTAATTCTGGGGTCGTCTTCTCCTTCTGTAAAGCCGCGACCTTCTAAATCGGTCCTCATACTGCGGAATTTATACATCTTAAATATTTTATTGCGATAACCAATACGCTCTTGATTATAAAAAATGGGACCTTTGCTATCTAGCTTGATTAAAATTGCGGTAATGAGAAATACAGGGAGCAGTAAAGGCAAAAAGCCAAGGGCAACGAGTGTATCGAATAAGCGTTTTGCGCCGATATAAAAGAGGGAAGGTTGCAGATGCCCAAAAATATTTTCGGAGAGGTGATCGAGCTGTACTCGGCCAGTTAGGTTTTCAGTCAGTTGTGTGGTATGAAAGACAGGAATATGGGACAGAGTGCATTCGCTTAAAAAGCGTTGCCACTCATCGGGCATCGTTGAATGAAGATCGGCGACGATGGCATCATAGCGGCGTTTGCCAAGATCGGGGGAATCTAAAATAGTGATGACGGCTTGTTTAGTATCGGCTAATTCAAGTGCGCGACCAAAGGGGACGATGGCGAGTTTAGGCTTATAATATTTTCGGCCAATGAAAAACCCTAAAAATGCCCAGAAATTGGCGAGTAAAAACGATATAAAGAGGACGCTACGGGCATACTCTTCGCGCATAAAAAGCAGTATGGCGATAACGATAAGCCAGCTAGTTGCGATGGTAGGGAAGAGGTAGCTCATGGAACGAGAGCCTGGGAATTGTTGCATCTTTTTTAATACTAAAAAGGCGATAAAAAAAGCAACGCCATTGGCGATGAGCGTATTAATCTGGACGGAATTCCACTTTGCTTGATTGAAAAGCAAAGATTCCCAACGAATCGCATGTGGGAGAAGCACGATAAAAAAGGCGCCAACAATGAGTTGGAACCAGAAGTTAAACAGAATAACCTCGTACCAACGCGAATGGCGACGATGAAAATGATCCGTCACATTAACCCCTAATAATAAGCTACAACAATCTACACACTGCTCTATTATACAAGCAGTCACACTCTCGTAAAGGCGTAATTTTAGCATATTTATGTAATCGAGTGGGGTTAATCAAGTTTTTACCTGTTGGTAATAAATTTCCACTATAAAATCCGCAATCTTCCCCTTTTTAGTAAAAATCTTGTATAATACCTTCCTATTATTAAAAGCGCTCATAGCTCAGTTGGATAGAGTGTCAGTTTCCGAAACTGAAGGTCAGAGGTTCGATCCCTCTTGGGCGCGCCAGATTGAGATGAAAAAGCCTTTAATATCCTTATGTTGAGTGGTATTAAAGGCTTTTTTGTGATTGTGTTGTCTATTACTGTTGCTTTGATTGGGAGTAGGTTAAATAAGAAAGGACTCCCATCGGAGCCCTGTATCTCAATCTTGATTGAATGATCTGATGCCCAAATTACTCAATGTTTTGAATCTGTTCGCGGATCTGTTCGATCAATACTTTAAGATCAACGCCGATCTGGGTGAGCTTCACATCTTGGGATTTTGAGCCAAGGGTATTGGCTTCACGATTGAGCTCTTGTGAGAGAAAATCTAAGCGACGACCTACGGGTTCATTGCGGGTAAAGACATTGCGCATCTCTTCAATATGAGCGTTTAAACGATCGATCTCCTCATCGACATCGAGGCGCTGAGTCACATAGACGAGCTCTTGCTCAAAACGGTTGGGATCGTGCTCAATATCGATCTCTTCAAGGCGCGAAAGTAGGCGCTCTTTAATTTTTTCAATGGCGGTCGGGCGCTGGGCTTTCGCATCAATCACAAGGTCTGCCATCTTATTAAGGCGCTCGGTGAGCATCTCAAGAATGCGAGTTCCTTCACGTTTACGATTTTCTAAAAGGGCATCAAGCGCGTTATTAAAAAGTGTCATTAACACCGGTTTAATCGCTTCAGGATCAGGCGCTGCAGTGGTTACCACATTGGGGAAACGCATCAATTCGGTTGCGGTTAATACGCGCTCATCGCCGAGCAAACCTTGTGTTTCTTGATGAATTTCCACAATGCGAGTGGCTAAATCGCGGTTAAAAATGAGCGTCGATGCCGGGTTTTGGTCCATGTCGAGGCGAATCGAAATATCCACCTTTCCACGTGAAATCTTCTCAGCGAGCACTTCACGGAGTACCGGCTCAAAATTGCGGAGCAGCTCCGGCATTCGAAACGAAGGGTCGAGATAGCGGTGATTGACGCTGCGGATTTCGATGCTAAGCATGCCAAGATCGGTCAGCTGTGATTCGCGAGCAAAGCCCGTCATAGATAACAACATAGTACTGCCTTTTTGTTTAAAATCGGTCAATGAATCGTATAACCGTTCATTATAAGGGATCGGCGGATTTTCTGAAAAAGATTATTCGCTAATCATCTCACTTTCCACATAGCGAACTAAGAGATTAAACGTCGCGTGAAGTGAGTCAATATGGGTGCGCTCCATGCTGTGTGAGGCATCAATTCCCGGGCCAATGAGCGCATGTTTCAGATCGTATCCTGCACGAATTGCCGCCGAGGCGTCTGAGCCATAATAGGGATAGATATCGACTTTATGAGGAATTTTAAACTCACTACAGAGTGCGCGCATCTGTGAGGTGAGTCCGTGATGATAAGGCCCCGATGAATCTTTCGCGCAGATCGAAACGCTAAACTCATCGGAATTTTGCCCATCGCCAATCGCGCCCATATCCACCGCAACATATTCCGTTACATTAGCCGGAATTGCGGAGTTCCCCCCAAAGCCCACCTCTTCATTATTGGAGATATAGAGATAGGTGGTGTAGGGCAGGGTGATCGCATTTGAAGCGATCTGTTCGGCAAGCTCAATTAGAAGTGCAACCGCAGCTTTATCATCTAAATGGCGCGATTTAACAAAGCCATTATCGAGCGTTTCAAAACGAGGATCGAACGACACATAATCGCCCACCGAAATGCCGAGCGCTTCGGTCTCTTCTTTTGAACGTGTGATCGCATCAATGCGTACCTCGATATTCTCATCATTTCGAGGTAGCTCGCCACTCTCTTTATAGACATGCACCGACGCTTGATGCATCAAAATGGTGCCGCGTACCGGAAGCTGATTGTGGCGATGAATAATGCAATATTCGCCCTCAACGCTATTCCAATTAAAGCCACCGAGTTTAGAGAGTTTAAGGCGACCATCGGCTTTAATCTCTTTGACCATCGCGCCCAGGGTATCAACGTGAGCGGTTAAAAGACGGGCTTTTGAATCGTCATGACCTTTTAGCGTTACTAAAATCGCGCCCTTTTGCGTAGTCGTAAATTCGATGCCCGACGCTGTGAATCGATCTTTCAAATAGTGGATGATTGCACGCGTATCGCCTGACGGACTGGGGCGATTCACCAGATGTTCAAGCGTAATTAACGTATGCGTTGGGTTGAATTTCATAGCGGTCTCCGTAGACAAATCATAAAAATAACGCGTAAGATTGATTTACGTCGATATTATCAACTTTTAATAGTATAACTTTTTTCTAACTGTTCTTCGATCCTTCTAATTGTCTATTAAATTGGCAAAAATCGAGTATCTGTGCGCAATCTAGATTATATAAACGGTAGCATCGCAGGTTTGGTTGGTTCGTCGTGGCTCGCCTCAATAATTTCAATAAAGGCTTCAAGCGAGCGGGTTTGGTAGGCATCTTTTCGGCAGATAAAGACCGTCTGAATGCGGCTATATTTTGCCGGTAAAGAGTGGCATCTGATAAGCCCGCGGGCTTCATGATGGGCCACCACCGATTTTGGTAGATAGGTTACGCCAAGCCCTGAATAGACGCTGCCTAAGATCGTTTCGAGCGTGCCAAGCTCCATCACTTTTGACGAAACAATCTGCTCATCGCGGAGCCATTCTTTCAGTTTTGCCCGATAGCCACATCCTGCGCCAAAGACCAAAAAGGGGCGCTCTTTAATCTCTGCTAAAGTTTTCGTTTCAAGGTCGGTCACGAGCACGAGCTCCTCTTCAAAAACGTGATATTGCTTTAAATCGGGGTGATTGCTGCGCGCCGTTCCGGTGATAAATGCGCCATCGAGCTTATAGTTTAAGACCCGATCGATCAGCTCCTCGGAAACGCCGGTGGCAAGGGAGAGATCCACATTTTTATAGGCTTGATTATAGCGCGAGAGAATGAGCGGCAATTTAATCACCGTTTCAACGGCGCCAATGGAGAGATTTCCCGCGGGTTGGCCATCATCTTGCATCACTTTTTTCATCTCATCGACGAGGGCGGTAATGCGTTCTGCGTAGGTGATCAGCTTTTTCCCTTCGGGGGTTAATTCCATCCCGCGATTGTGCCGATGGAAGAGCTGGGTGCCGAGTTCCTCTTCAAGTCCTTTGATCCGCGTTGTCACATTTGATTGCACATAATGGAGCTGTTTTGCCGCGCGGCTAATGTTACGTTCTTTAGCAACTGTTTGAAAAATATAGAGATCGCGTAAATCCACCTCAATCCTCCTTAAGGCTCTGTTTTCAATGAATTTGATCGATGTAATCGTTATTTTAGATATCAAAATATATGATAATAATAATCAATTATAATCGTTTCAAATGATAAAGGAAATAGTGTTTAATGTCATCTAATTCGTTATTAAAACGATTAATAAAAAAATCGATGTAAAAAAATAGAACCGATCAACACAAAACCGATCGAAGGTAAGGAGAGGATATGTTACAAGGCAATCGTTTATGGGGTGCGTTTTTAGCACTGGTGGCGAGTGTGTCGTGGGGCGCGATGTTTCCCGTGGCCAGCCACAGTTTCCAATATATTGACACATTCTATTTCACGATTTTCCGTTACATCCCGGTAGCGCTTATTTTAGCGGTGATTCTCTATAAAAAAGAGGGAAAAGCGGCGTTTAAAACGGAAGGTCGTGGCGGGGCGGTGCTCTTTTACGGCGTGATGGCGTTCACCGTTTATAACCTCTTTATCTTCTGGGGGCAGGATCTTTTAGGCGATACCGGAACGCTGTTAGCCTCCATTATGGAAGCCTTATGTCCGATGATTTCGGTGCTCCTTGTGTGGGGATTAACGCGTAAACGCCCCAACAGTTTTACCTTAGGATTTATCGGACTTGCCTTCATCGGCGTACTGCTTGTGGTCACGAAAGGGGATCTCAATTTTATGAGCTCCATTCACACTCAAATGATCCCCTTAGTGATCCTCTTTTTCGGCGTCTTTGGTTGGGTGGTCTACTCAATGGGGGGCGATCGTTTTCCGGAGTGGTCGACGCTGCGTTTCTCCACCTTAACGCTTATTTACGGCATTGGGACGACGACGGTGATTGTACTGTTAACCTCGCTTGCGGGCTGGACCGAGGTGCCAACTTTTGAGGGTATCTACGCGATTCGTTACGATCTACTCTTTATGATTGTCTTTCCCGGTGTGATTGCGCTTGTGGGCTGGAATGAGGCGGTGCGAATCCTAAAACCGATCAATAGCCTGCTTTTTATCACTTTTGTGCCGGTGACAACGCTCGTGATTGGATCGATCCAAGGCTATGAATTATTGATGATCGATTATGTGGGCACCTTCTTTATTATCGCCGCGCTCCTTTTAAATAACCTTCATCAGCGCTATCTATTACGCCGTGAAGCTCTTCGCAGTAAACAAGTGTATAGTTGCTACGAGCGCCTAGAGAAACATGAGTCATTAGGCGCAATTCCTGCGATCAATATCAAACGTGGCTAGAGGATTCTAAATAATCACCCAGTTCGAATGATCTGCCTGAAAAGTCGGTCATATCGCTAGAATTTACGAAGATACCCCCTATTCTTCGTAATAACATTCCCTTAAAGTGTCATTTCTTGTCAGAAAGAGATTTTAAGGGAATTTTTTGTGCCACTTTTTCAATAAGCATATAAACCGAATAAAGGGATTGACGTATATCAGTTAAGTAGAGATACTTTGGGTAAGTGATTGTCTATGAAAATAATAAGGCGTACCCTAATAGATTCATTCTAAAAGTATTTAGTGGTTTATTAATCATTCTTAACAATTCTTTAGATGAGCGTCTAAAGTGAGTTTGATAAGGTAGCCCCCTAAACTTCTTTTTAGAAGAGAATATTATTTACCTTAACGTACCAAAATAAGATGTCGAGATTATTACCGATTGCGCTCGAACGACATCAGGTGGAGTAAGAATTATGTCAGAGCACAGAGCAAAACGCGATGCGATCCTTCGCGCGCGTCGTTTAAAAATGATTAATTCGTTGATGATTGGCCTCATTTTCGCAATGATGGCGTATATTATCTTGTTTGATTCGTCCGGAATTGGCTTTAGCACGCCACTCCTTTATCTATTAGGAGCGGGGCTTTCTGTATTGAGTCTGTTATTACTATTGCGCTCAAAACGGGAAGCAAAGCCGGCATTTGCACCGAGACGTCGTCGCGATTAAGCACGCTTTGCACTCAATTGGCTATTAAAAACCTCCTGCGAGGATGAGAGATTGACTCTTTCTACATCGCAGGAGGTTTTTGCATTTTAGGCGAGATTTTTTACTTAGTTACTCGATAAACCCTTCAATCCCGTACGCCTCTAAAATATAGCGGGGAATCACAAAACGCGCGGTTAAGAGCGGATCGACAATTTGGCAAATCTCCGCATCGCTGGCGGCGCTCATTAGCATAGTGGCATCGGCAATGGATAAACCGCTACGCTCATGCAAGAAGGTAACCGCTAAATCCGTCGCGGTTTTAATCGCTTCATCAAGGGTCTCTTTTGAGGAGAGAAATGCGAGCTTTTCTGGCAGTTCAATCACAGGATCGGTGATCGATTTCCCTTTAATCACGGTGAGTTTAACCGTCACTTTCCCCTCAATTTCAAGCCCTGATACACCAATTTCCCCATCGCCCATCGCTGCGTGAAGATCGCCCAGTGCAAAGAGAGCGCCTTTTTGGAAGATGGGCAGATAGAGTGTCGCGCCTTCTTTAATCAGTTTAGTATCCATGTTGCCACCATGCTGATCGGGCACACCGCAATTAATTGAGCCTTCTTTTGGAGCAACGCCAATCACGCCCACCATCTTATTGAGCGGGATTTTTACCTTATCGTCAAATAGCGCAAAACCATCTTTAATCGGGATCGACTTTTGCGTCATCGTTTCGACTTTATGTCCCATAATGCCAATCCCCGGGCCAGTGACCATCACGCCGGTATCGGCAATATCGATGGCAATAATCTCCGCTTGTAAAATATCCCCAGGTTCAGCACCATTAATATAGATGGGGCCCGTTGCCGGATTCACGCGATCCCAATCCATTTTATCAAGGGGCTGGCTCTCACTGACCTGATTTTCAAAACAGTCATAGGTTTCAATGGCGATGGTGTCGCCGGAATTGATGGTCATTTTGGCGGGATTATCAGGGCTAAAGGCATAAATCAGCGCATCACGGCGGGATAAAGTCTTCATAGAGTCTCCTTTGGTTTTCATATCATAATCATTAAAAAGGATTAAAAACGTCCTGATTTCATCATAGGTGAGAATGGGAAGGGAGACAATGTTCGTACCTAAAATGGTAAAAAAAGTTGACGAAGAGAGGGATTAAGTATATCGTAAAACATATCTTAAGATATAAAACACGTAGTCATCGTATCGAATCGTCGATCTATGTTTGGACTACGTCACAAGATTAGGAGATCAAACAATGAAACGATTATTTGAATACGGATTGGAATATGGCCTTGAGATGGAGCGAGGAGCGTGTCGTCATGGCTCAGGCAGGATGCGAAATGTCCATGGAAAATGTGCCGGAATGGGCGGTGGTGGTCGTCACGATGGGCAAGGTGGCGGACATGGACGTGGGCATGGATGTGGTGAAGGATCAGGTCATGGACGTGGCAAAGGAGTGGGGCGTGGTAGAGGTCACGGAAAAGGTCATGGTGGATCCGGTCAATGTGGCGGAAACGGCAGAGGACGACAAGGTCGTGGAGCCGGGCGTTTTAGTGGCGCACGCCGAATTTCAGCGGATGAATTACAGAATTTAACGCTGGTATTACTGGCTGAAAAACCGCTGCATGGCTATCAAATCATCAAAGAGCTCGAGGAGCTGTCGCACGGATTTTATAAACCAAGTCCCGGAATGATCTATCCCGTACTCGCGTTTTTAGAAGAGAGTAATTTAGCATTGCCTGAGGTGGATGGCGCGAAAAAGCTCTACACCATCACCGAGGAAGGCCAAGAGATTTACGCCCAAAATAGAGCCGATGCTGAGGCACTTTTAGAGTGGCTTAAAGCGCAGGGGCAATTGATTGATGCGATGGAAACCGCCTATGAAGCAGAAAAACTCTCTCCAGAATTTCCCTTTAGAGATAAAATGCAGACCCTTCGCGGAGTGCTCCGTAATAAACGACAGGTTGATGCCGAAACGCATGAGGCGATCGTCCAAATATTAGAAGAGACAATTGCTAAGATTGAAACGCTATAACCCCCAAAATTCTATAGCACCCGAAAGTTAAAATCTGGCAACTGTGTAAAACCCCTTTCAGAAATGGAAGGGGTTTTTTATTGGGATTAATGCAGGCTATTCAATACAGAGATCGACGAGCTTGAACTGCTTAACATCAAAAAGGCCATTTGAGGTGAGTTTTAGCTCTGGAATGACGGGGAGTGTCATAAAGACTAGGGTCATAAGAGGATGGAAGGTGTCGGGAAGCGCGAGCTTTTCGCGGGCGACGCGGATGAGTTCTTCTAAAGCACTCGCCACCTCTTGCGCTGATTGATTGGACATCAGGCCACCAACGGGAAGGGGGAGATGGGCTAAGACTTCGCCGTTTTGCACGATGGAAAATCCGCCACCGATCGCTTCAACATCTTTTACCGCGGCGAGCATATCACGGTCATTATCGCCGGCGACCACTAAGTTGTGGGAATCGTGGGCGACGGAAACGGCAATCGCGCCATTTTTAATGCCATAGCCGGATAAAACGCCTAAGCCGATCTTTCCTGTGGCATGATGGCGTTCGATTACAGCGAGTTTATTAAGATCACCATTGAGTTTTGGGTCAAATTCCCCCGCGTTATTTTTAACCACGTGCGTCTCTTTGAGAGTGGTGACAACACTTTTCGGAATCACTCCAATCGCGCGGACGGTGTCGCTTGTAAGAGGCAGAGCAAAATCGTTTTCGCTGATGGGCGCAATATTGATCGTATTTAATACGCGTTCATCGATGTAATCGTCGATCTCAACGAGGAGTTTTTCATCGCGGGCGATCTCTTGCCCCTTCACAAGTACATGTTTTGCCCTGAAATCGGTAAGGTTATCGATAATGACAAGATCGGCATCTTTCCCCGGCGCAATCGCGCCTTTATCATAGAGTCTAAAGCATTCTGCCGCATTTAACGTGCCCATAGTAATTGCCATAATGGGATCAACACCGGCCTTTACCGCAAGGCGAAGATGGTTGGTCAGATGGCCATTTTCGAGAATGTCATTGGCTTCACGATCATCGGTGCAGAAGACGCAGCGGCGCATATTATGCGGGGTGAGCGCCGGCAGAAGATTGAGGAGATCCTTACAGGTCGAGCCTTCACGCAGCAGAATATATTGCCCCATACGGAGGCGATCGATCATCGCTTGCGGCGTTGAGCATTCATGGTCGGTCATAATGCCGCTTGCCACATAGCCCATAAGATCGGTGCCGGTGACGCCGGGGCTATGCCCGTCGATTACGCGGTCGTGCTTTTTCGCCATTAAAATCTTATCGATCATCGGTTTTGCATGACCAATAACGCTCGGATAATCCATCACTTCCGCCAGTCCATGGATGCGCTCTTCATGAATCAGCGTTTCTAAATCCTCCGCTTCAAGAACTGCGCCTGCGGATTCAAAAGGCGTTGCCGGAACGCAGGAGGGCAGCATTAAACGAACATCAAGGGGCAAATTTTCAGAGGCGTTTAACATATAGCGAATCCCATCTAAACCGCATACATTGGCGATTTCGTGAGGGTCTGCGATGATGGTTGTGGTGCCAAACGGTAAAATGGTGCGCGCAAATTGCGGCGGCGTCAACGAGGAGGACTCGATATGAACGTGGCCATCAATGAGCCCAGGCATCACAATGCCACCTTTTGCATCGAGCTCCTCTTTCCCGCGATAATGATCGCCCCAGCCGACAATACGGCCATTACCAATCGCCACAGGTCCATCGACTAAAACTTGGTTATAGACATCGACAAATTGGCAGTTGGTGATAAGAAGATCGGCATCCATTTTGGTGGATGCCATATCGATGGTTTTGGCTAAATCATCAAACGTATACATGTTGACTCCTTTTGTAACATTAGGCCGCATTACGAAGGTATCTGCGATCCAAGGTTTTATGTTGTGATCTACCTTTGTAGTGTCATTGCTCTTGCTAAATTTTCAAAGGTAAACACTCTATTTGTTAAGTGGTTGATTTGTAGAACGATTAGTGAATCGCGTTAGGATCGAGCTTTCCGTGGCTGCAGCCGCAACGGAAAACCGGCTCAGCTATCGCTTGTTTTGCAAAGTCGATGATGCCAAGGTCGGTAATTGCAAAATCGGGAATAGCAGTGATCTGCAGACAACACATATAGAACATGGGATCTGGTAGGTCAGAGCCAAGTTCACGGGTGATTGCGAGAAGTTTTTCTTCTTCAATCGCCATCAGTTTTGGATCAAGATCGGAGACAATGCCACCGATAGGGAGCGGCAGTTGCCCTAAAATTTCCCCGTCTTTAACAATAACTTGCCCACCTCCGATTGATCGTAAATGATTGATTGCAACGGCCATATCTTCTGAATTGGTGCCGATACAGATCACGTTATTATCATCAGGTGCGCAAGAGCTTGCCATAGCGCCAGCCTTTAATTTCCATCCTGAGCAGAATCCAACAGCAGGTTTACCATGAGTTTTGCCATAGCGCTCAATGACGGTGGCATATAGAACATCATTCTCCAGATCAGGAAGGACTATGCCATTTTTATTTTTAAGAACGACATTACGTGCGCGGCGAACAAAGGGGATATCAAAATCAACGTCAAGCGAGAGGGCGTGAACGTGCTCTTTATTAAGATCAGTATGAACGCAGAGATCTTCGGCTCTCACTTTATTTAATTTCATTGTATTGAGAAGAATGTCACTACGAAGAGGTGGGGTGAGTTCGATTGCGAGTTCCCCCTGTTCAACGACAAGCTCTCCTTTTGCGATAACGGTATCAATCTCAAATTTTACCAAGTCATCAATTAATAAAATATCGGCAAAGCGACCAGGACTGATAGAACCGACAAGGTGATCAATGCGATAGGCTTCCGCTGAGTTGATCGATCCCATTTGAATAGCCGTAATTGGATCAACGCCATGTGCAATTGCCATACGCACTACTTTATCCATATGCCCATTTTGAGTAATATCGGCCGCTGTTACATCATCGGTACAGAAGCTAACACGACGGGCAACGCGTGGATTTAAGTGGGTAACGATCTTCATATTCTCCTCCATAAAGTGAGAAATAGAGGATTCGCGAATAAGCACATACATTCCCTTACGCACTTTTTCCATCATCTCGTCATGTTTGTAGCTTTCATGATCAAGCCTAACACCTGCGCAGATAACGGAATTTAATTTCTCTCCTTGGGTCATTGGCGCACATCCAAAGACGGGAAGACGATTTTCACGTGCAAGCTCAATGGCGCGGATAACGTCTGGGTGTTGATTTTCAATAAATTCAGAGACAGTTTCCCAAACGCCAAATACTTCCGGCCATTTTTGCACCTCCTCATGAGTTTTGGCTGTTACATTAAATCCAATATTGCTTTTTGGTAGAGTGTATGGCGTAAGGAAAGGGAGCCCCCAAAAAACCTTAAGTGGGGTGCCATTAATTTCATCTAAGATTTCACGGATGCCTTCAAGACCTGAAGTGACCACATATTGGTCAAGCCCTGAAATAATCGAAGTGGTTCCACGTGGAAGTACGGCTTTAGCAAAGCTTGTCATTGACAATTTACTACATTCAACGTGGAGATGTCCATCGATAAGGCCAGGGACTAAATATTTCCCTTTAGCATTGATGATTTTAGTATTTTCACCATAATATGCACTTACATCACCAGTTGCGACAATTTTAGAGCGATAGATTGCTACTTCTGCTGGATAGATTTCGCTTGAGGTGACATTAACTAGCTGACCATTCTTAATAATTAGGTCAGCAGGAATTTTTGCGGCGCCAGCCTCGATCATTTCAGTGACGGTTTCTTTAAACATAATTGAACTCCATTAAGGGATTATAAAAATATATAACGTGCTAAAAAGAGGATTGCCATTAGCATAGTGCAGAATGAGATCTCTTTAAAACGTCCAGAAAAGAGCTTCATTATGGCGTACGTAATAAAGCCAAGTGCGATCCCTTCAGTAATGGTGAAGGTAAAAGGCATCGCAATGGTTGCTACAAAAGAAGGGACTGCTTCGGTTAAATCATCCCATTTAACGCGAGCGAGGTCTGACGCCATCAGAACACCGATGTAGATAAGTGCCCCAGTTGTAGCATAAAGAGGAATCATTTTCTCAAGAGGAGAGAAGAAAATTGTACATAAGAAGAGCAGGCCAACGCCGACTGACATAAGGCCTGTACGGCCGCCAACGGCAACACCTGAGGCACTCTCAACAAAGGCGGTAACAGCAGATGTTCCCATATAAGTACCAAGAGCGGAAGCACCACTGTCAACAAATAGAGATGCTTGTTGATGGGGATAACGCCCCTCTTTATCAGCAAGGCCTGCTTTTTCAGTGACCGCAATAAAGGTACCGGAGGACTCAAAAAGATTAATCAGCATCACAGAGATAATAATACCGACCATGGAAAATTCGAATACTTCTGAGAAGTCAAATTGACCTACAACGGGGCGAATAGATGGCGGAAGGCTAACAAGTCCATGGAATTTCACACTGGGATCGAAAATAAGTGCAATTCCAGTGATAATTACAAAGGAGATCATAACTGAAGCATGATTCCCACGATAAGCAAGTACAGCAACGATTAAAAAGCTGAGTGATCCTAAGATAAAACCAATCTCTTTAGGATCACCTAGAGTGACCATAGTATCGGGATTAGCTACAATAATCCCTGCATTGTGAAGGCCGATGAGTGTAATTAAAAGCCCGCAACCACTACTAATGCCAATGCGTAATGATTGAGGAATATTAGCGACCATCCAATAGCGAATACGAAAAAGAGAAAGAAGAAAGAGGGTGGATGCAGAGAGAAATAACAGCGTCATGCCCGTTTGCCATGAGAGCTTCATTGATCCAACTAGGACATAGGCAAAGTATGCATTAATCCCCATACCAGGGGCAAGTGCAATGGGAAGCTTTGCAATTAGCCCCATCGAGATGCAGGCGATAGCGGTAATGAGGGCGGTTGTGACAAAGATTGCTTGAGAGTCCATTCCTGCATCACCCAAAATTTTGGGGTTAACAAAGACAATATAGAGCATGGTGATGAACGTGGTAAAAGCCACAATCATCTCCTTTTTAAAGTTTGTTTGGTACTCGTTGAATTTAAAATAGTGTGACAGAAAAGAGGAATCAGATGGGGGAAGGGCGCGTTCGTGAGACACGATTAACTCCATTTAAAGATGCGCAAATACTATCGGAAGAGCAGTGAACTTGCCGTTTCTCTGTTCTGTTGACGAAGGACTCGCCATAGATAAGATCTAATTCAAGTGTTAATGCTAGCAAGATTTTTTTTAGAAGAAAAGTAGAAAATTGTTAGTGTTAAGAGACTTTACATTCGCATAAAGTTGTTGTACATGTAAATATCTTGAAAGATAAGACAAAAAAAGCCCTGTATAGATACAGGGCATGCAGTAGATTTTTTTTGCAACAGTGAAGTTAACCGCGCGCCTTCCAGTTTTCAACAAGCGCATCAATCAGATCACGGCCGATAAAGGTACCTTTTTCTTGATCGATTTGACGGATGCCGGTTGGGCTGGTGACATTAATTTCAGTGAGATAATCGCCGATAATATCGAGGCCAACAAAGTAGAGTCCGCGTTTTTTAAGCTCTGGCGCTAAGCCTCGGCAGATCTCATAGTCACGCTCAGATAGCTCTTGCACGACGCCTTTTGCCCCTACCGCTAAGTTCCCGCGCGTCTCATTTTCAGCGGGAATGCGAGCTAATAGATAGGGCACCGGTTCGCCATTAATTAAGATGACGCGTTTATCGCCTTTGTTAATTTCAGGCACGTAGCGCTGAATCATAATGGAGGTCTGCTCGTGTTCGGTGAGCGTTTCCAAAATTACATTGAGGTTCGGATCGGTTTCTGTAACGCGGAAAATCGAAGCGCCGCCCATGCCATCAAGGGGTTTAACGATGGTATCGTGATGCTCTTTGATAAAGGCTTTAATGTGTTTGGCTTGGCTTGAAACGAGCGTTGGCGGGGTGAATTCCGGGAACCATGCGGTAAACATCTTTTCGTTACAATCGCGTAGCGAGCGGGGATTGTTGCACACAAATGCCCCTTGCGCTTCCATCAATTCAAGCAGGTAAGTAGTGTGAATATAGTGCATATTAAAGGGCGGATCTTTACGCTGAAGCACGATATCACTCGGCCCAAACTCGATCGTTTGAGGCTCGCCGAGCGTGTACCAACTCTCTGATTGAGTCAGATCGATGGTGATGGTTTGCCCTTCGGTTAAAACACGCTGATTTTTCAGATAGAGGGATTCCGGTAGGGTATAGATCACCTCTAAGCCGCGATCCATCGCCCCTGCAATCATACCGAGCGTGGTATCTTTCACAGGATTAACGGTGTGGATCGGATCCATAATGATAATAATGCGAGGTTGGTTACTCATAATTGTCTCTATATTTACGATTAAATGATTCTATTATTGTAGGCTATGGGGGGAAATAAGGGCAACAATTTCCGCTATTCGGCCCAATCGCCGATGAGTGCATGAAGCGATGAGATCACGCTAAGGGCCGCCGTTTCCGTGCGTAAAATTCGGCTTCCCATGCGCGTACTGTGTGCGCCTTTTTCGGTTAATGCGTCAATCTCATCAGCGCTTAATCCGCCTTCGGGGCCGATGATGATGGAAAATTCTCGTATCTTGGAAAGCTCGGTATTGATCAGCTCGCCAAAAGATTTCTCCCCTGTGGGCGCGAGCGTGAGATAGGCGTGGTTTTCGTTAGCGCTTTTTGTAGAACAATCCGCAGATAAACGCTCAAGAAGCGCATTAAACGGGATCGGCTCGTTGAGAGTCGGGACAATATTAAGCCCGCACTGCTCACAGCTCGATTCAATAATCGCATTCCAGCGCTCCATCTTTTTCGGCAGTTGCGCCGCTTTTAACGTGGCGACGGAACGCTCGGTGATAATGGGGGTAATGGAGGTCACGCCGAGCTCGGTTGCTTTTTGGAAGACGAGCTCCATCTTCTCCCCTTTGGCCATCGCTTGGTAGAGATGAATGGTGAGGGGGGAGGTGCGATTCTCAAGATTGAAATCGCCCACTAAAAGGGTTAAATCCCGCTTTGCAATCGATTCAATGGTGGCGGAATATTCGCCGCCTTGGCCATTAAAAAGCGTAATCGATTCCCCTTCGCGCATGCGTAGAACGCGGGCGATATAATTATAATGCGGGCCGGCTAATGTTAAAAGAGCCCCTGATTTTAGGGGCTCATTGATGTAAAAACGGCTCATTATTGGTTCTTCATCCGGGCAAGGTCACTTAAAGAGAGATTGTCGTAATCGTCCTCATCATCATTGCTCGCTTGATTGCGTTTTCGCGCGAGATCAGAGATCGACATCTCATCATCGTCATCGCCGTAATCGACATATTGATCGTGATCGGGCATGGTAACGCCGCGTTTACGCAAGGTTTCGGTACGATATTGCATAAAGGCTTCTCGTTGGAAAACATACGGGTCGAGCGCTGCTTTTTTCGTCACAGAATCCACATCAAGCAGTTCGCTTCGTAGGTGAACAAGTCCCGCAACGGTGAGTCCTGCACTTGCGTATTTATTAAGCATATAGTTGTGCGGTGTTGCAAAGAGATCGCCGACGACGCCCCAGCCATCACGAGGGGTTGAAGGGCCTAAGAAGGGAATCACGAAATAGTTACTGTTTTTCCAGCCCATTTTTGCAAGGGTTGTCCCAAAATCGTTGGTATGTTTTGCCGGAAGGTTAAAGCTTTCCGTTAAATCAATCAGGCCTAAGATCCCGAAAGTTGAGTTAAAGACAAAACGGTGAACGCTCTCAAGCGCGCCCACAAATTGCCCTTGGGTCAGATCAATCACGGCAGTGCGCGTATCGCCTAAGTTGCTAAACGCGTTACCAAATCCAGTACGAACGGTTTGCGGTACGACAAATTTATACCCTTCTGCCACCGGTTTACTAATCGCTTTATCAAACGCGGTATTAAAGGCGTAGACATTGCGGTTATACCCTTCGTACGGGTCGTGAGGATTATGCGGAGTGCCCGCACAGGCCGCGAGCACGATGCCGGCGACCAATAAAGAGGTGAGTTTAATCAATGATTTCATAGTACCAACTGCCGTTTGTATGAACAATTAAGTTAAGATTTAAGGCCAATCCCACGATTTAAGAGGGTCAGTGCGAGGCTAAAGAGCGCGACAAAAAACACCCCTAAGAGCACAAGTGCTGTGGTGATATTGATGTCGGAAACGCTTAAAATGCTGTAGCGGAACGCATTAACCATGTAGAGAATGGGGTTAAAATATGAGATCGACTGCCATGGCTCAGGTAAGAGCGCGACCGAATAGAACACCCCACCAAGATAGGTAAGCGGCGTTAAAATAAAGGTCGGAATGATGGAGATATCATCAAAATGGCGCGCAAAAATCGCATTAATCAACCCCGCAAGTGAAAAGACGAGCGAGGTGAGAATAAAGATCGATAACATAAGCGGAATACTGTGAATGTTAAGATCCACAAAAAAGAGCGTCACTGCAGTCACAATCAATCCCACGGAAAACCCGCGGGCTACTCCGCCGCCAACATAGCCTGCAATAATGACTAAATTGGGAATCGGCGAGATGAGCAATTCCTCGATATGCCGGCTATATTTCGCACTAAAAAAGGAGGAGACGACGTTGGCGTAGCTGTTACTAATCACCGTCATCATAATGAGTCCCGGTGCGATATATTGCGCGTAGCCGATCCCTTCCGCCATATCACCGACGCGATCGCCAATGATCTTTCCGAAAATCAGAAAGTAGAGAATGGTGGTGATCACCGGAGGAAGAAGCGTTTGAGGCCAGATGCGAATGAAGCGGTAAAACTCCTTCGTCAAAATGGTGTAAAACGCGGTCCAATAATTTCTATTCATCATAATCCCTATTTGAAACGATTAATTATCTTTCTGCGTCATCCGCAAGAAGAGTTCCTCTAAACGATTAGCTTTATTGCGCATCGACTCAACGTGAATATTTTTACTCACAAGTCCGGCAAAAAGATCGCTAATGGTATGCGGTTTATGCACCTCCGCTTCGAGCGTCAGATCATTGAGCGCTTTGAGCGTAATGCCTGCCATTTCCGGCAGTTCAGTAGGCGTTTCACGCAGATTGAGGATAAAACTTTCCGACTGAAGTTGGCGTAACAGCGCATCCATACTGCTTTTGTGAATAATCTCACCATGATTGATGATGGCGATGTTATTACACATCTGTTCCGCTTCTTCAAGGTAGTGCGTCGTTAGGATAATGGTGGTGCCATCATCGTTCACACGGCGCATCAATTCCCACGTTTGACGACGAATTTCAATATCAACGCCGGCAGTGGGTTCGTCTAAAATTAAGAGTTTTGGGTCGTGAACGAGCGCACGAGCAATCATCAAACGGCGTTTCATTCCGCCTGAAAGCTCGCGAGCCATCACTTTACGTTTATCACTCAGATCGAGGAGATCAAGCAGACGATGCGCTTTTCGGCGCGCCTCGGTGCGTGAAATACCGTAGTATCCCCCTTGGTTAATAATGATCTCTTCAACCGGCTCAAACTGGTTAAAGTTAAATTCTTGTGGAACGAGACCAATCAAGGCTTTTGCCGCATGTTTATCGGTGCGAATGCTGTGGCCAAATACCTCAACATCGCCCGCGGTGGGCTCGACAAGATCGGTAATAATTCCGATGGTGGTGGATTTCCCGGCGCCATTAGGGCCTAAGAGCGCGTAGAAATCCCCTTCCTCCACTTCTAGATCAATTCCTTTGAGGGCAACTTTCCCATTACTATACTCTTTGCGTAACTGACTAATTTTTAGTGCAGGTGTGGATGCCATATTAATTCCTTTAAATAGAACCTTTAAATAGAAGAGTCAACGATTATGAACGGCGACGCGGTTTACCTGAGTTGCCTGAGTTCCGATCACGGCTGGGACGCTCAGAGCGGTTTTGGCTACGATTATCACGGTCATCGCGCTGTGAACGGTTTGAACGATCATCACGACTTGGGCGATCTGAACGGTTCGGGCGTTCATTGCGATCATTTCTGTCACTGCGTTCATTTCTGTCATTTCGATCCGAACGATTTGGACGGGCTTGACGATCTCCACGGGGGCGGTCGCTACGGTCAAAGCGATCATTTCGCTCGCCGCGCTCTCCACGTTCTGGTCGATCTCCGCGACGACGTTCTTGTTGCTGACGGCCTACGCGACGAGGTTTTGAACGCACGCGCTCATCTTTCTCGGAACGTTTTTTGGTCGGTACATGCTCAAGCTCCACCGATTCAACCAGCTCTTTTAACACATCATCATCGATATCGACAAATTGACCCGCTTTAAGATGGCGCGGTAATTCCACATTGCCATAACGAATTCGAATAAGGCGAGAGACCATGAGGCCTTGCGATTCCCAAAGACGACGAACTTCACGGTTTTTCCCACCTTTAACGGTGACGTGATACCAGAAGTTTGCGCCCGTACCGCCGGACCATAAGATCTCCTCAAATTTTGAGAGACCATCTTCAAATTCCACCCCGTTTTTCATGTTTTCCGCCATCTCATCAGTGAATTCACCAATGACGCGGACCGCATATTCACGCTCGATTTCGTGAGAAGGGTGCATTAAACGGTGCGCAAGTTCGCCGTCGTTGGTGACGAGCAATAATCCTTGCGTATTGATATCGAGACGACCGACGGAGATCCAGCGGCCGTTATTGATTTTTGGGAGGCTCTCAAAAATGGTGCGACGACCTTCAGGATCGTGGCGCGTTGAGATTTCACCTTCAGGTTTATAGTAGAGAAGCACACGGCGCTCAAGGGAGTCGAGTGGTTTTAGAGTCACTAGACGGTCATTAATATGAATGGTTTCGGTGCCATCCACTTGGCAACCGAGCTTCGCCACTTCACCATTAACTTTGATCTTGCCTTCTTCAATCCAGCCTTCAATTTCACGGCGAGAACCAAAGCCTTGGTTAGCAAGAACTTTCTGTAGACGTTCAGTCATAATTTCCTTAAATAAAGAATTAGCGATAAACTTTTAATTATACAATAATTCAGATCAACTTTATAGCAAAAGAATGGGGACGAGCACCGCAGTGCCCGTGCTAGTAAAAAGGGGTGAGCTAAAACGAAAAAGGAGGACTCATTACGGCGTCTCTGTCTCTGTTTTAGGCTCGGGGTCCGCAGAGCTAACGCCTTCTTGTAAAAGAGGTAACTTAATGGTGACTTGAAGCCCCTTATGTTCATGGTTTTTAAATTCGATTGAGCCATGATGGCACTCGATAATCTCTTGGGTGATGGCAAGCCCAAGCCCGTAGCCCCCTTGGCGCTGATTGCGCGCTTCATCGGTACGATAAAAGGGTTTGGTGATAAAGGGAATGTGTTCCGCCGGCACGCCATCGCCGTCGTCAATCACATCGATCACGGCATAATGGCGGATAATCTGTAGCGACACAAAGACACGGGTATTTTCATGGGTGTAGAAAAGGGCGTTGCGGATGATATTCTCAATGGCACGCTCTAAGCGAATGTAATCGCCTTTGATAAAAATATTGCTCGGCAGATAGGCCTCGATGGAGCGGTTTTCTTGTGAAAATTCAAAGTTCGCATCCTCGATAATCGACTCGAGCATGGAGGTGAGCGAGAGCTTTTCGAGCGTAATTACCTCTTGACTATTGCGCCCTTCACGGAGATAAACCATCACTTCGTTAATGAGTTCATTGAGGCGATCGGCTTCCATTTCGGCACGATCGATATATTGATAAAACGCATCAGAATCGTTTTGCACTTTCGGATCTTGCAGAAGTGTGAGCGCCAATTTTTGTCGCGATAGTGGGGATCTTAATTCGTGAGCAATGTCCGATAGAAGCCTTTTCTGATTCTCTTGCAACTCGGCAATGTTATCGATCATGTAGTTAAAGTGCACCGCAAGGTCCCCAACTTCGTTGGCCTGATGGGTGAGGCGCTCGGGAATCCGTACATTCATCTCGCCATCGCTGATGCGCTTAACATAACTTGAAAATTCTTCTAACGGTTGGCTAAAGCGACGTACCCAGAAAAAGGTGAGGATAAAACTTAATAAAATAAGCGGAATCGTTCGCAGGACAAAGCCCCCTATGGTGGAGCTAAAAAATTGTGAAATGCGCTGATCGTTACGAATCTCAAGGAGAATAGGGTTTCGATTCTCATCCATAAAGTAGAAAAAGATGACCGCTTGGTGATTACTTAATCGTACCGATTCATCACGGCGTTCAGGGCGATTGACATCGACATTGGTGAGAATGAAGTTTTTTTCACGATTGATCGATTTAATATAATCGCGACCGGCCTTGATGCCGTGATCTTCAGTAATTTGTACAATTTCGATCGTTGGTTGAAGAAGTTCTGAGCGAAAGAGTTTACTCCAGTCCCGCTCAACTTTGTCTAGGGAGAGAATGTAGGCGCCTTGACCGATGACCATCAAAATGATGAGCAAAAAGGCGGTGGAAAACCAGACTTTATGGAAGTATGAACGAAAAAAGATCATAGTACACATCCTATCAACAGGAAAAAGGCTAATATCCTCACAGCATACGTCAAAAGTCAGGTTTGAGCCATGGTAATGCAACTATTTGTAAGCATTTGTAAGCATTTTAAATCGACCCATTATATCCTCGATGGAATATCATCGAATAATATATAGAGGTTAATGGGCGATTTATAATGTTAATTTTGTTAAGAATTGTGTAGACAATTTAAAGGATCAATTGGTACCCGCGTCCACGGACACTTTTAATGGTGATGCCGAGTTCGCTAATTTTTTTACGAATGTTAGAAATATGCACATCTAGGCTACGATCAAAGGGTTTAAGGGTTCGTTGCAGTGCAATTTCAGAGATCTCCTCTTTTGAGACCACCTCGCCTAAGTTCGTGGCAAGGACTTTTAAAACTTCATATTCGATGCCGGTGAGTAACACTTCTTCACCGTGAATGTAAAAAAGTCGTTTATTATCGTCCCAATCGATCTTATCATTCTGCGATTCTTCATCATCGTCAAAGGTTTTATAAGTACGGCGTAACACCGCTTTAATGCGGGCGCTTAGCTCATGGGGTTCAGCGGGTTTTGAGACGTAGTCATCCGCACCAAGCTCAAGACCGACCACCCGATCGATCGGCTCTGATTTTGCGGTAAGCATAATGACCGGCATCGCAGGATATTTTTGATGGATCACTTTAAGTGTCTCAATTCCATTAAGGCGGGGCATCATCACATCTAAAATACAGAGGTGATAGTCGTCTTCATCGATTAATACCAGTGCTTCTTTCCCATCGTGGGCCACGGAAACATTGAATCCATCGCGAGATAAATGCTCACCTAGTAGGGCGGTAAATTCTTTATCGTCGTCAACGAGAAGTATTTTATTATTTTTCTGTAACATGGTTTGATTAACCTTCCTTAATAATCCATCAAATAAACTAACTTGTATACAATCCTATAGAGCATTGTATAAGTCAAATTATAAAAAACAAGTGTAATTTTCCACTAAACGCATAAGCCTAATCATTTTAATCCCCTTTCAATATGAACTAGATGACTCAGAGTAAGTTTAGTAAAGAATCGATCGCTATTGAAAGTTATAGTAAATTAAATTTGATAAAAAACAATAACTATTAATAATTAATTTTAATATCTAATTGTATACAAACTTAAATTTTTGTCGATGAATGCGGTCAAAAGGTAAGCATAGATTAAAGATAAAGTGACCAAAGGCGAATCATTCCCTGTATAATAAAGAGTTAGGTCAAGGACGAAAGCCTTTATTGTAATCATAGAAGATGCATTTATTAGGAGAATATGAAGTTACAGACACGGTTAGCGATAAAGCAGCGCCTTGCAATGACCCAAGGGTTGCAGCAAGCGATTCGCATTTTACAGCTCAATCAGCAAGATCTTCAGCTAGAGATTAATGAGTTTCTCGACTCTAATATCATGCTTGAGTATGACTACGAGCGCGACCAAGAGCCTCTTGAGTCGCTTGAAGAACATTTTGAAGAAAAAAGTGGTGATGAGAGCCTTGATTTTGATGAAGAGGGCAGCGTCACTGTCGAGACCGATTGGGATTATTATTCCGGCGGTGAGACGAGCTATAGCACAGGGCCTGATGAGGAGAATGATCCGCTCAATCAATTGACGGAAGCCCATCGGACTACGGTGCACGAGGATCTTTTGTGGCAACTCGAAGTGAGTCAATTTACCGAGCGTGAACGTACGATTGGTAAGTGCATTATTAGTGAAATTAATCACGAGGGCTACTTTTTAACCTCGCTCTATGAGATTAAAGAGTGGCTCGAGACAGTCTATGCGGATATCACCATTGCTGAGATGGAAGCGGTGTTAAAACGGATTCAAGCCTTTGAACCTTCCGGCATTGCCGCACGTTCGGTGGAAGAGAGTTTGGTCAATCAGATTAATGATCTCACCCCGCGCCCTTATTGGGCCGATCATGCCGTGACGCTCCTTGAAAAAGGTAAAAAAGATCTTGAACGCCTCAATATTCCAAAATTACGCCGTCTTTTAGGGATTGATGAAGAGCTGCTCCGCGTGATTTTAGGAGAGTTGCAACGCCTTGATCCCAAACCGGGTTATAAAATTGGCGGATCAAACGTTGGTGGGATTCGCCCTGAAATTATTGTCACCCTCGATGGACGCTTGATTAATGTGGCGCTCAACGATGAGGTAGTGCCGAAACTTCGCATCAATAAAGAGTATGCCACCATTGCGAAATTTGCCAATGAAGATGGCTCGATGCTCCGCACCCATTTAAGCGATGCGCAGGGCTTTATCCGCAGTATTCATAGCCGCTTTGATACGATGCTGATGGTAGCCGAAGAGATTGTGCGTTTTCAGCGGGCATTTTTCTTTGAAGGGGCGAGTGCAATTCGTCCGCTGCAACTCAAAGACATTGCCGATCGTTTGGATTTTAGTGAATCGACCATTTCGCGCGCGGTAAACGGTAAATATATGCTCTGCCCGACGGGGACTTATGAGCTTAAATTCTTTTTTTCCAATCAAGTGGCGCTCTCAAGTGCTGACGGGGATGAAGATGCCTCAGCGGTGGCGATTCGTGCAGAATTGCAGAAAATTATCGATCAAGAAAACCCTGAAAAGCCCTATAGCGACGCGAAACTGGTGACACTCTTAGAAGAGCATGGTTATAAAATTGCGCGCCGTACCGTGGCAAAATATCGCGATGTGTTAGGAATTCCAAGTTCCACCGATCGTAAAAGCTTTGCAAAGCGTGATGAGATTATTGAGTGATCCTCTAGGAACGTAATCGATATAACAGCCGATACAAAAAACGCGATGCGCCTTTTAAAGCCATCGCGTTTTTTGATCCGTGTTTCGGTCGATCAGCATTTTGATCGATCTGCCTATTTTTTCAAATTCATTTTTCCCTCTTCCCCTTTGAGAAGGCGCGAGATATTGGCTTTATGGCGATAGATGAGGAGAAGATCCATCATAATCACCACAATAACGATTTCAAAGGGGGCTTTAAAGAGATAGAGAAAAAGGGGCGCTAACACAGCCGCGGTAAGGGCGGAGAGCGATGAGATTTTTGTGGTCAGAAATACGAGAATCCACGTTCCAAAAGCGCAAAGCGCCACAAGAGGACTTAAACCTAAAATCGCCCCAAATGCGGTTGCTACGCCTTTTCCGCCTTTAAATCCAAAAAAGATCGGGAAGAGGTGGCCTAAAAATGCCCCAAGTGCCGAGAGCGCGAGCGCAAGCGGTGATAGCGCTAAGAGATTGACGATCGCAACGGGAATAAGTCCTTTGAGAAGGTCGCCAACGAGAGTAATAATCGCTGCTTTTTTCCCGCCAAGACGCATAACATTGGTGGCGCCTGGGTTATTTGATCCGGTTGTACGGGGATCGGGCAGTCCAAAGGCGCGGCAGACAATAATCGCCGAAGAGATGGAGCCAGCAAGATAGCTAATCAAAAAGATCAGCGCGGGAAGCAGTAAATTCATGTTCATTGGAACTCGTTGGAAAGTGAAAAATTAGTCGCTAGTTTGACGCTTTTTTTCCATATAGTCAAAAAAACGATAGACCCGTTCCTCTTTAAGGGTTTTGGTCATCGGCGGCAGACTATTGAGAAATTGAACGCCATATCGTTTTGTGGAAAGACGCGGATCGGCTATCACAAGCACACCATAATCGCTCGGGTCACGAATCAATCGTCCGACCCCTTGTTTGAGCGAAATAATCGCGCGCGGCAGTTGATAGAGCATAAAAGGGTTTTTATCCTGACTGCGAAGCAGATCAATTTTCGCTTGCTCAATCGGGTCGCCAGGTGAGGCAAAGGGGAATTTCTCGATAATCACGCAAGCAAGGGCATCGCCTTTAACGTCCACCCCTTCCCAAAAGCTCATGGTGCCAAGCAAAATCCCATTGCCCGCTTCACGAAAGGCCTCGATGAGTGCCATCTTCGGCATCTCTCCTTGGACAAAGAGCGGGTATTCGGTGCGATCTTTTAAGAGTGTATGCGCCTCATTGAGCGCGCGATAACTGGTAAAGAGAATAAAGGTGCGCCCTTTAGCGGCATCGATCACCGGGAGCGAGGCTTCAATCATCTCCGGTAGGAAATTGGCATCGCTTGGATTGGGAAGTCCCGGCGGATGATAGAGGAGCGAAATGCGCGGATAATCAAAGGGACTATCGAGCTTTAAGGTATTCTCGGTGGAAAGCCCGAGCGGGCGACAAAAATAGTTAAAATCATCGCGAACGGCAAGGGTCGCAGAGGTGAAAATCCAGCTTGCTTGCAGTTTTTGGCTATTTTGGCGGAAATGATCGGAGATATCGAGCGGGGTTGAATTAAAGCCCACATGAAAGGTATAAGTTTCAAGCCAATTGATGGCATTTTTATTCTCTTCAGTTGCAAGAAGAAGACGCTTCCAGCGGAGCGTTAACTCCTCAATCCGATCGATCATTTTGGTAAACACCGTATGGCGTGAGGCAAGGGGCTTTGTGATCGTGACCAGTGTTTCAAGCACTGAATGAATGTCGCTATAGAGCGTTGTGATGATGGGGTTCGCTTCAAATTCTGCGAGAGCAAAACGTTGGTTCACTTGCGGAAGCGCACGGCGTAGATCGGTAATCTTTTTAAACAGCGCATCGCACGCGGTATCGTGTCCGCTAAAATCCGGTGCTTCCACGGCAATGGCGCGATTAAGATCATCTACCCAATCTTGAAATTGTTTGGTGGAGAGTTGCGTACTAAAGAAGAGGCTCGCGGTTTCCGCTAATTGATGGGCCTCGTCGATAATAATTACATCAACATCCGGTAAGATTTCGCCAAATCCCTCGTTTTTAAGAGAAAAGTCGGCGCAGAGTAAGTGATGGTTAATCACCACGATATCCGATTCCATCGCCTTTTTACGCGCTTTAAAGACAAAACAATCCTCAAAGTTTGGGCACTCATTATGGAGGCAATTTTCCGTCGTTGAGGTCACCTGTGGCCAGAGCCCGTGCTCGGTAATGCCGGAAAGCTGGGTAAGATCGCCATGAATGTCTTGATTGGCAAAGCGCTCAATCTTATAAAATTGCTCCACCTGTTTTTTATTTTCAAAGCGCCCACGACTGCGCACCGATTGAATGCGATAGAGGCAAGCATAGTTGGCGCGTCCCTTTAGAAGGCTTGTGCTAATCGGTTTTTTAATCAGCGAGCGAATGAGGGGAATATCTTTCTCAAAGAGCTGGTCTTGCAGATGCTTAGTTCCCGTTGAGACGAGGACTTTTGCATCGGAGAGAAGGGCGGGGACGAGATAGGCGAAGGTTTTTCCGGTTCCGGTTCCCGCTTCAACAACGAGTGTCTCGCTCGAATTGATCGCTTGATAGACGCGTTCCGCCATTTCGATCTGTTGCTCGCGCGGCTCATAGCCGGAAATAACTTGGCTCAATTCGCCGTCGGGGCCGAAAAAGGAGGTGATCGCGTTTGGGTGTTTGCTCATGATTAAATATTGCGCAATGACTGCTTGACTTTGAGTGAAAAGAATAAAAACTTAAATTTGTCTATTTTTCGCGCAAAACTGAATAGGCGCATCAGATCAATGGATTAACTACTTGCTCGAGAGCTATCCCAAACCTTATCCACAGGCATTGTGGAGAGTTGTGGAGAAGGGCTCTGGGTGAAATTTCACCATCAATTCGCTTGACATTTTTAATTATAAAACAGAAAGGGATTTTAGTGTCTGATTTTTGATCATCTCTGAAACCCCTCTCATATCAATGGATTTGACCGCTATTATAAACCTATCCCAAAACTTATCCACAGACAATGTGGAAAGCTTGGGATAAGTCAGTTGTGTCGATTAGGGCGTTTCTTGATAGCCGCCGACAATGACGGTGCTCAATTTTTCCACATCCACATGCTTTTTAAACGCCGCTTGGATCATCTCGCGAGTCACATTATTGACGTTATCGGCATATTGCTCGAAGTAATCGAGCGGTAATTGATAGGTGGCAATGGAGAGAAGTGCGCTGGCCATCTTCATGTTGCTATCGAGATCGAGGGCCATGCTCCCGGTGAGATTATTTTTCGCGCGGGTCAACGCCTCTTCGCTCGGGCCTTCCTCAATAAAGCGCTTAACGAGCTTTTTCGTCTCAGAAATGGCATGATCGACATCTTGATTGGTGGTCGAGAGCGAAATGGTAAACGGCCCCTTTAAAAACGAGGGCGCAAAATAGCTATAGATGCCGTAGGTGAGCCCTTGCTTTTCGCGGATATCCATCATGAGTTCTGAGGTTAATCCACTGCCGCCTAAGACGTGATTGCCTACAAAGAGCGCGAAATAATCGGGATCAAAGCGATCGATCGCAGGGTGGCCCATCATAATGCGCGATTGCGGACTATCAAAGGCGATCACTTTCGTTTCACCTTTGCTAGGAAGGGGCGTTTCATCAATGGCCGGTTGAGCCTCGCCGGTGCCAAGGGTCTCGCTAATACGATTGGCCAGTGTTTTCGCCTCGGCGAGAGATAGATCGCCGACGATAATAATCTTTGCATTATTGCTGTGATAATAACGTTCTTTAAAGGCGTTTAGATCATCGGTAGTGAGCTTTTTGAGCGATTCCACGAGCATCTCGGAGGTCGATCCAAGATGTTGCCCGGGGTAGAGCATCGCGTAGTAGGCTTCACTTGCAAGGCTATTTTGATTATCAAGGCGCGCTTTTTGAGCATCGATAATTTGCGCAACTTCTCGATTGAATGTCTCTTCATCAAAGCGGGGCGATTTTAAAATCTCTAACAGCAGATCAACGGACGGCGTTAATACTTCCTCATCGGTGAGCGAGCGGTAACGGATCGTCGTTTGCGTCATATTACTGCCGGCGGTAATGGAGGTCGCTAAGCCTTCCATCGTCTCAATGAGCGTCTCTTCATCTTGATTTTTTGTTCCTTTCACAAGGAGTGATGCGGTCAAAGAGGCGAGCCCATGTTGATCCCCTGCACGGAAATTCCCCGCATCGAGCGCAATAATCAGATCGAGAATGGGGAGCTCTGGCAGATTGAGATAATAGACGCTTGCGCCTTCTTCGGTGGTCCAGGTGGTGGGTTTATCCATAGCGTTGGCACTCAGTAGCAGACCCAGCGTTAATGCGATGGTCGCGAGTGATTTCAATAATCGTTTCATCGTTAAGCTCCTTGGGATTCATCGGTGGACTCTTTCGTATCGGTGGATTCCGTCACGGGTTCGATTGCAGATTCCATTGCAGGATCAGATTCAGATTCAGGCTCAGATTCTGGCAGTGCCTTTGGTTCAAGCAGGCCGACGGTGAGACGCTGATCGATAAAGTATCGTTGCGCCACCTCTTGGATCATTTCGGGCGTTACTTTTTCAAGCTCATCGAGCAGTTTTTCCCGATTTTGCCAACCTTCGCCGGTGGTCGTGGTACTGCCGAGCATCATCGCTTGTTGATAGATGGAATCTTGGCCATAAATTTCCGACGCGCGGTAGAGATTGATAATGCGTTTCAGTTCTGCCTTGCTCACTTTTTCCGTTTGCAGGCGCGCGATCTCCGCTTTAATCTCCGCTTCAATGGCACTCAGTGAAACGCCGGCAGTGGGTACAGCGCTAAAGAGTACCGTGGTGTCGTAACGGCGATCAAAACTGTAATAATTGCCGGTGCTAAGCGCGATCTGCTCTTGGCGGACAAGGCGTTTGGTGATGCGTGATGAATCGAGCCCATCTAAAATCGTACTCGCTAGAAGAAGTGCGTAGACATCATTTTTATCTTCTGCGGTATTGATGCTCGGGACTTTATAGGCCATCAATAAAAACGGCATATTGGCAGGAATATTGAGATGAATGCGCTTTTCGCCAAGTTGCTCCGTCTCAAATTCATTGGGGTGAACGATCCCCTCACTTTTCGGAATGGCGCCAAAATAGTGTTCGGCAAGCGCAAAGGTTTTTTCCGCATCCACATCGCCAACCACAACGAGCGTTGCATTATTGGGCGCGTAGTAGCGTGCGTACCAATCTTTAAGATCATCAAGCGTCCACGCCTCAATTTCCGGCATCCAGCCAATAATCGGATTGCGATAGGCGCTGGTATTCCAGACGGTCGCGTTAAAAGCTTCAAAGAATTTCGCTTGTGGACTGCTGTCGGTGCGTTGACGGCGCTCATTGGCCACCACTAATCGCTCCGGCGTAAAATCGTCCTCCGTCAGCACGAGATTTTGCATGCGATCCGCTTCTAGTTTAAGAGCGGTTTCAAGCTCCCAACTGGGAAGATTTTCAAAGTAAGCGGTGTAATCGTAGGAGGTAAAGGCGTTATCTCGACCGCCTAAATTCGCGATGATGGTGGAATGTTCATTCGGGCCCAAGGTATCGGTCCCTTTAAACATCATATGCTCGAGCATGTGGGAGATGCCGCCAAGCCCGCGAGGTTCGTCCACCGAGCCGACTTTATACCACACCATGGTGGTGACAACTGGCGCGCGATGATTTTCGCGTACGATAATTTTTAAGCCATTGTCGAGCTGATGCTCAAACGTGTTTTCGGCAAAGCTCGAGGGAGCAGTAGGGCTTGCGCCCGCAAAATTAACCATGCTAGAAACAAAAACGGCGCCACACAAGGTAAGCGCTGTTTTAGTGAATTTTTTTAATCTCATAAAACCTCCTATAGATGATAGTCGGGTTTGACGAACGGATGAATTAGAGCGTGAAGGTCTCTCCGTTAATGTACTCACGCTCGGTATCGCACAGTTTTTCAACGAGATTGCAGACATCGCGAAGGCTCTTCGGATTCTCTGCGCCCGTAGGCGATACACTAAATTGTAGTGCAGAATTGATACGAACGGGGTCGATGCTGTTAAATTGGATCGCTTGGCTCGCTTCATACTCCTCGGCAAAGAGGTGTTTTAAGGTGGCAATGCCCGCTTTGGCTACGGCGTAACTGCCCCAATAGGCTTTACCGCTTGCCACTTCATTGTGTTCAAAGAAGATCACCGACGCACGAGGCTCTGCCTTATGAAGAAGGGGAAGCATCGCTTGGGTGAGATAGAAGGGCGCATTGAGCGCTAAATTGATGCTTAAATCCCATTTTGCGGGCTCGGTATGCGCAAGGGGCGCGAGATTTCCAAGGTTGACCGCAGTGTGGATAATGCCATCGATTTTCGGGAATTCTTGGGCAATATTGTGCGCAAGCCCGTAATAATCTTCCGAGGTCACTTTATTGAAATCCATGCTGACAATTACCGGCTCTGGGTTACCACGGGCGACGATAATGTCGTAAATTTGATTGAGTTTTTCCTCTTTACGCCCCATTAAAATCACGGTTGCGCCTAAATTGGCAAGGCGAAACGCCGACTCTTTCCCGATTGCGCCCGATGCGCCGGTCACAATAAATACTTTTCCAGTAAACTTTTTCGTATCGCTCATGATTGCTCCTTCACAGCGCAGAGTAGGTAATTAATGCTCACATCATCTTTTAAATAGGCGACGCGGGTAAAGGGATTGTAGTGCATGCCTTTGATACTTTTCACTTTAAGCCCGGCCATTTCGCACATCTCATAGAGTTCAAGCGGGGTGATAAATGAATCGGGGTTATGGGTGCCTTTCGGAACGATGCGAAGGAGGTGTTCCGCCGCAAAAACCGCGAGCATTTTTGATTTCATGTTGCGGTTAAGCGTGGATAAAAAGAGCATTCCGCCCGGTTTTAAGGTCTCCGCGCACGCTTTAACAATGGAGCCCGGCATCGGCACATGTTCGAGCATTTCAAGACAGGTCACCACATCAAATTTCTCAGGGTTCTCTTTTGCAAACTCTTCCACAGTAGTGACGCGATAATCGATAGTAAGATCGTTCACTAACGCATGCGCTTTAGCAGTTTCAATGGCATTTGGCGCCATATCAATAGCGGTCACTTTCGCACCGCGAGCGGCTAATCCTTCAGAAATAATGCCGCCGCCGCAACCGACATCCAGTGCGGTTTTGCCATGGAGATCGATCTCGGAAGTGATATATTCAAAGCGGGTCGGATTGATGTCGTGAAGGGTTTTAAGATCACCATCTTCATTCCACCAATCTTGGTCGTTAAATTTGTTAATTTCGTCGTGTGAAATATTCATACTGATTAGTCTCTCCATCGCTCAGCAGAGTAAAAACAAGTAATGAGGGCGAACCCTCATTTTTTCAAGCGCAAGGCAGGGGTTCTACGATGTTCGCAGAACCATCAGTCCTTATCGATGCCTATTGATCACTTTGTTCCATCAGGCGCTGATTGAGTGTTGAATCGGCAGGGGCAGAGGTGCCATCCTGATCGAGTAAACCGCGAGTGTGTTCAGTGCTCGTGCGGACTTTTTCAATGTCTTCGAGCAGGCTGCGGCTATTAATTTTGCTTAAGAAATCTTCCGGAATAATGGTCGATAAGCTGTTTGCCCACTCCGTCACCGTTGGTGAGAGGCGCGCTTCTTGCCAATAAGGATGATCGCTTAAGGGGGATGTAATGATAAACATCGAGATAAACGCCACAATCAAAATCCCGCGAAGAACGCCAAATGCAGCGCCGAGCAGGCGGTCGATAAAGTTGATTTTAAAGTGACGAATAAAGAGTGAGATCACTAAATTGACTAGCCCCAAAATGAAAAGAAGGCCAAAAAAGGTGATCAGAAAACTTAAAATCGAGGTGAGAATCACATCGTTTCGATTATTTGGATCGGTGGCATCGGCAAGGTTTGAGGCAGGGCTATCGTATAAAATATTGGGAAGCATTTTCGCCACATCTTCAAAATAGAGCGTTGCCCCAATGATGGCGCCAATCCAGACAAGTAACGACAGTACCTCGGTAATCACGCCACGGGTATACGCAACGAGCACCGAAATCAGCATGATGCCTAAAATAATGTAATCGATGATATTTAATTCTTCCACTATTTGGGTCCTTTATTGAGAGTCAGATTATCGAGATAAGATGGTGGTATCGATTTTATTAGCGCGTAGGCGACTTTGAATTCGCTCAGCCTCATCGCGGGTGCGATATGGGCCAATTTGAACCTTGTTAAACTTTCCTTCTACAAAGATGACCGCCGGTAAATTTTGGCGTTTAAACTCGGCATGGCGAGCGTTTGCATTTTGGCGACTGCCAAAGCTTCCCACTTGCACATACCAGCCTTTGCCGCCGCTTGATACTGCGGCCGTTTGAGCGGGTTTGCTTGCTTGCGCGGTTTGTGTCTTTGTAGCCGGTTTATTCTCTTGTACCGAACGGAGTTTAATCGCCGGCGGTTTCACTTCCGCTTTAGGTTTTGTTTGGGCTTGAGCCTGCTTTTGTGTGTTGGTAGCAGGATTGCCATTGTGTGCGTTATTTGTCCCTTGTTGAGCATTAGTGGTCTCTTTTTTCGCAAGGGAATGGCCAGCCGGAAGGGGATCCGGGCGTTTATTGGTGATGACTGTTTTGGGCGTTTCTGCCACAGTTTTGGGCTCGCTCTCGATCTTATCCCAAAGCGATTCAGGCACTACCGATTTATTGCCGCCCTCGACCATCGGATCTGGGAATTCTTCCGTCATTGGGGGAAGCGCAGGTTTGGTCTCTTTGGGCTTAAATTCAACCGTAGGGGGTTTGACGATAATGGTGCTTGAGCCATCGTCATTTTTGGTGGTCATGGGGATCACTAAGCGATTGGTCTTCTCGTTTTTAAGATCATTTTCGCTGAGCATCTGCGTGCTTTGCCCCGGTAAATTGGGATTTGGTTTAAAGACGAGCGGCGAGAGCAATAACGCGATTGCCACAATAAATAGAAGCCCAATCAGGCGACGTAAGAGTGTTTTATTAATCGTGATAGCCATAGTCGTTAAGCCAATTTATTCCTGCAGAAACAATGTGAAATGAGCCAAATACGATGATTATATCATCTTTAGAGGCGTCCTTTAATGCTTTTTCGCAAGCGGATGGCACATCGTGAGTGAGGGTATAACGGTGATCAATTTCGGTGGCAATTCGCTCAAGCAACGCCGCTTCCGTTTGGCCACGTTCGCCATCAATTCCGGTTAAATACCAGTGATCGATGTGGGAGTTTAATTCATGGGTGACCGCAAACGGGTCTTTATCAATGAGCATACCAAAAACCGCTAAAACACGGCCTTTAGGTGGATAGCTCTCAATGAGGTCTTTTAAAACGCGTGCCCCTTGGCGATTGTGAGTGACATCGAGATAGAGATCCGGTGAACCCTCTTTTTTAAGCGGTTGAAAGCGCCCTTTGAGCGACACATGGGAAAGCCCTGAGCCAATTTTTTCTAGATCGACGGGGAAGGGCGAGAGCAGAAGCGCACTAATCGCCGTTACCGCATTTTGATATTGATGTCGGCCAAGGAGACTTAATTTAGGCAGCGTCAGTTCGATCGTTTCCTTTGAGTTTGCTTGGTTGCTTGCGAGATTCTGGGCGGTGGAATTCTGGGTGAGCGAATAGGTAAAACGCCCATCTTCTAAAATCTCATACGTAATTGCATCGCCTTGGGAATAACGCGTCGCCCCCATTTTTTCGCATTGGGTGATGATCGGTTCAGGCGGATTGACTTCGCTGGTAATCACGATCGCGCCCTCTTTAATTACGCCTGCTTTTTCAAAGGCAATTTTCTCAATGGTATCGCCCAAAATGTGAGTGTGATCAAGGTCGATCGGGGTAATCAGCGCCATATCGGCACGGGTGATATTGGTTGAATCCAGGCGGCCGCCTAAGCCCACCTCTAAAATCGCCACATCGACATTTTCTTTTTTAAAGCAGTAAAACGCCGCTAAGGTTGCAAACTCAAAGTAGGTGAGCGTGATCTCGCCACGAGCGGTTTCAATCGCGTTAAAGGCTTCCATAATGAGCGCATCACCCGCTTCTTTTAAATTAAGGCGAATGCGTTCATTAAAACGATTGATGTGAGGCGAGGTAAAGAGGCCGGTTTTATAGCCTTGCTCGGTAAAGAGCGTCGCCGTTGTGGTCGCGGTAGAGCCTTTACCATTGGTGCCCGCAACGATAATAACGTGCGGGGCAATGGGTTCGATTGCGAGCGTTTTGAGCACAGCACGGATACGCTCTAATTTAAAATCCATCGATAATGGGTGAATGGACTCAAGGTGGCTAAGCCACGCATCGAGCGTATCGAGCTGTTTACGCATAATAGGTCTATTGAACCTCTGCAATCGATTCAGGTAAGTGTGATAATTTTGCAAGTAGACGTGAAATTTCGTTACGAAGTTCACGGCGGTCAACGATCATATCGATCGCACCTTTTTCGATTAAGAATTCACTCTGTTGGAAACCTTCCGGTAATTTCTCACGCACGGTTTGTTCAATGACGCGAGGGCCAGCAAAGCCGATCAGCGCTTTCGGTTCAGCGATAATCACATCGCCCAGCATCGCAAAACTTGCCGATACTCCACCAAAGGTTGGGTCGGTTAACACAGAGATAAAGGGAAGTCCTTTTTCATTCATTTTTGCCACAACAGCGGAGGTTTTGGCCATCTGCATCAGTGAGGTTAAGCCCTCCTGCATACGCGCGCCGCCACTTGTGATAAAGACCACAAAGGGAATGCCAAGCTCCATCGCACGATTTCCGGCGATTTTAAAACGCTCACCCACAACCGATCCCATCGATGCGCCCATAAAGCTAAAATCAAATGCGCCTGCCACGATCGGAAGTCCTTTTACAGAGCCTTCCATCACAATGAGCGCTTCAGTTTCGCCCGTGGATTTTTGCGCCGCGGCTAAACGATCTTTATAGCGTTTACTATCTTTAAAGCCTAAAAAGTCAACGGAGGCTAAGTTTGCACCGAGCTCTTTTCCGCTTGTTTCATCTAAGAATGATTCAAGACGATTGCGCGCCGAAAGACGCATGTGGTGATCACATTTAGGGCAGACATTTAAGTTCGCCTCGAGCTCTTGTTGATAGAGGATCGAATCACATGAATTACACTTTGCCCAGACACCTTCTGGAACTTGTTTTTTAGCACTTTGTGTGCGAATCCGCATGGGATTAAGACGTTGGAACCAACTCATTCGTAAACACCTTTTAATAAACTTTTTAGAAGGATGATTTTCTCATAAAAAAGAGAAATAGCCAATCGTAAGATTAGCGGGCATGACCCTGTCACGCCGATCAGAATTTTTAAATATAGGCTATCTTACCATGAAATGATTTTGGAGATATTTTTCCAATCATTCTCGAATTTTTGTCAATTTACGATATAATTAGTACGTTTTTAGTGCTAATTACACGAGCTGAAAGAATTTTGTTATGAGTGTTGATATTAAAGAGCTGTATCAGGAAGTGATTCTTGATCACAATAAGCGTCCGCGCAACTTCCGAGTGATCGATCCGGCAACGCATACGGGCAAGGGTTTTAATCCGCTCTGCGGCGATCAGATTGAGGTCTATCTCTCAGTCAATTCGGCGGGCATTGTGGAAGCGGCGGCCTTTCAAGGGGAAGGATGCGCGATATCAACGGCCTCAAGTTCCATTATGACAGAGCTTGTGATTGGGAAGTCGATCGGCGAGATTGAGGCGCTTTTTACCGCATTTGAAATGGCAGTGAAGGCGAATGAAACGAGTAATGAACTTGCTCATCTTGGCGATCTAAGTGCATTGGTGGGCGTACGGGAGTATCCGGCGCGCGTTAAATGTGCAACGCTTCCTTGGCACGCTTTGCAAGCGGCGATCCATCACGCATCGGGCGCGGTAGAGAGCGAAAAAGAATAACCGAGATACACACGTTACAATTGAAATAACTTGAAATAAAAACGAGTCGCCCAGCGGCTTTATTGGTTTAGGAGACACAATAAAATGGAGATTAAAACCGACGATCCCAATTTTCCACGCATCTTATTTGCAGAAGGGGTGGAGCAGACGGAAGCGAATACACGCGCGGCGGAAGAGATGGTTCCGAAAATTATCGAAGCGATCAAAAAAGTGTACGACCCTGAGATTCCGGTGGATATTTATGAGCTAGGTCTTATTTATGCGATTGAATTTAACGAGCTAACCGAGGATAATGTGCGCGTTCAAATCGACATGACGTTAACCGCGCCAGGGTGCCCTGTTGCCGGTGAAATGCCGAGCTGGGTAAGCAACGCAATCTACTCAATTCCGCAAATTAAAGAGTGTTTAGTGGATCTTGTATGGGAACCCTTCTGGACACCCGAGCGCATGTCGTTGCGTGCTAAATTGGAACTCAATATGTTCTAAATAAACAATAAATTGGCAAATGCCAAAGGAGCTGTACCTATGAAACGACCACTTTTTAAAGTGACCTTATTAAGCTCGTTACTTGCAACGAGCATCGCATTGGCAGCTCCTTCTGGGGCACTGTTACGGGAGCATATCGAAGAGGATACGCTCCTTTATTTACGCGTTCCAGAATTAGTGAGCGGCGGCACGCTGAGCAATAATCATAATGAATTAAACCGCCTCTACTCCAATAAAGAATTCCAAAAAACCACCAAAGCGCTTGCGGCAGCCATCCAAAATCCTAAAACGGTGGAAGGCGCGTTAAAACGTCTTGGGGTAAACCGCAATGCCGCTGAATTTAGCTACGCAATTGCGCTATTAAGCCGCATTAATTCACCGCTTGAAGTGGCCGTTGTGGGGCAAAGCATTGAAAATCTCTCAGGTTATCTAACGGCCGGCGTTGAATTTGAATCGGTCCGTGAGATCAATCAATTTCTGCAAACGTTAGGCGTTCCGCCGACCATTCAATTAAGCCCTGAAGGCGATCTTGCTGCTGGCGCTGTAGCGATCCATTTTGACACCAAAGCAAAACGTCTATATTTAATGGGATCATCGAAAGGGGCGGGACTTACCGAGCTTGAAGCGTGGAAGAAAACTTTAAATAGCCGCGCTAATAAAGAAGGGAATGTAATGAGCGTTGCCGAGTCGCGCATTGATCCCTCGGGCGATGGACTCTTTTTCTGGATGAGCGCGCCTAAGGGACAATTGGCCGAAGAGCTCGCCTTTTTTATTATGATGATGGATGAAAATCCGCTCTTCCCAATGCTGTTGCATCCGGATTTTAAAGGTCTCTCATTTGGCGCAGGTAAAACCGATGAAAATCGCGGGCAAATTCGCTTTGTAATCGAAGGAGATACGCAAAAAGTATTAGGGTATTCTGGCAGCGAAAAAACGCCATTAAATTTTGAAACGCTCGGAACGCCGCAATATATGGCGCATCAAACGCTTCCCTCAATTGCGGAATGGAACAGCTTTGAAAATCACATTCTTAATTTTCTAGAAGTTGATCAGCAAGAGGCTTATCGCATTGGCAAAGAGAAATTCAAAGCTGAATTGGATAAAAAACTTGGCTTTGATAGTGCGCTCTTTGTGAAAGCCTTTGGCCCGGATATTGCCGTCTATAAAGATGATTCAGGCGATAATACCGCTATCCGCATTCGTGATAAAGCGGCCTATAAAGAGCTCGCAAGCGCACTTGAAAAATCGGCAGAATCCGCTGAGAAAAAATCCGGCGTGACTCATTACCATTTTAATAATCAAAGCTACCGCGAACTGATTGATTTTGCTTTTTCAGAGGCGGAGCCCGAAGCGCGTGATGGGGTGATTGTGGCGCGTTTCTTATTGGCTAAATGGGTTGACCTCGGCGTTATGAATCAATTTTTCACCCCGGATAGCCATCTCTATTTAGTGGAAGATAATGATTGGGTATTTGTGAATTCGATTCCACAGCCATTAATTGAGCGTAAAAAAGCGAAATTTAAAGTAGCGCCATGGTTAAAAGAGAATAGCTACCGCTCCGAGAATGCATTCTTAGGCAGTACAATCAATGTCAAAGGCGCGTATCAGAAGTATTATTACGGCCTGCTTGAGCGTCTCCAAGTTTTTGGCGATGAGATGAATGTGCCGGTGAATTTAAATGAATTCCCGCTCTACAGCGATCTTCGCGTGAAAGAGTCGTCACAGGTTAATATTTCGCTCGATTGGACCAAAGAGTATCTCGGCTGGAGCTATCAATATGAATTGTTGCCTACCGATTACGATTATGGCTACGGTTCGACCTATGCGCAGCTCTATATGGTGGACGTTGCGGGCATGTTTGCGATTCCGGCGTACCAAGATTATGGTAAGCGTCAAATGGTGGCGGAAGGATTGATGCTCTCGGCAGCGGCAAAAGCGGCGGCGACAGAGTATTACGCAACCATGGGTGAGTGGCCTGCGGATAATCAAACCGCGGGACTTTTACCGGCAGATACGATTCGCAGTAATGCGGTGCGCGGCGTAGAGATTAATGAAAATGTGATTCTAATTCACTTTGATGAAATGCTCGATTATGGTTCGGTTATTTTGGAAGGCAGCGCGACTGAGGATGGCTGGGGCTCGGTAGTTTGGAATTGCTATTCCATCGACATCGCCGATCGTTATCTTCCTGCGAATTGCCGTTTTTAATTTTTAATTAAAGTAAAACAGAAACAATAAAAAGCCCGTAACGAAGACTCTTAATTGAGGTCGTTACGGGCTTTTTCATATCCGGTATCCGGTTATTTGATTTTTATATGCTTACTCGTTTACTTTTTAAGGAATGGCGCAAGGAATTTCCCGGTATAACTCTTTTTGCATTTTGCTACCGCTTCCGGTGTGCCTGAAATAAGAATTTCACCGCCTTTAGCGCCGCCCTCAGGGCCAAGATCGATAATCCAATCGGCGGTTTTAATCACATCGAGATTGTGCTCAATAATGATAATGGTATTGCCTTGATCGCGAAGATGATGAATCACTTGTAATAGCTCAGCAATGTCATCAAAATGGAGGCCAGTTGTGGGCTCATCGAGGATATAGACCGTTTTTCCGGTATCGCGTTTGGAGAGTTCGCGCGAGAGTTTGACCCGCTGCGCTTCACCGCCGGATAAGGTGGTCGCATTTTGCCCGAGAGTAATGTAGCTCAAGCCCACATCCATCAAGGTTTTAAGGCGACGATGCACCACAGGAATCGCTTCGAAAAATTCGCACGCATCTTCCACGGTCATATCGAGCACTTCATTAATCGCTTTTCCCTTATATTTGATCTCAAGGGTCTCACGATTGTAGCGTTTCCCGTGACACTCATCGCACATCACATAGATATCGGGAAGGAAATGCATCTCCACTTTAATGAGGCCATCGCCCTGACAATGCTCACAGCGGCCGCCTTTCACGTTAAAACTAAAACGCCCCGGTTGATAGCCCCGTGCCCGCGCTTCTGGTGTGCCGGCAAAGAGCTCACGAATGGGGGTGAAAAGTCCGGTGTAAGTAGCGGGATTGGAACGCGGCGTTCGCCCAATCGGGCTCTGGTCGATATTGACAATCTTATCAATATGCTCAAGGCCATTAAGCGCCTTATGCGGGGCAATCTCAACGCTATGATTATCGTTGAGCGCACGAGCAATGGCGCCATAGAGCGTGTCATTGACGAGCGTTGATTTCCCCGATCCTGAAACACCGGTAACGCAGGTTAAGAGTCCGAGCGGGAATTTTGCGGTGACATTTTTAAGGTTGTTGCCGGTTGCGCCCACAAGTTCTAAAAATCGTTCAGGATCGGGCGCGGTGCGCTCTGTGGGCACCTCAATTTTTTTACGCCCTGAGAGATAGGCGCCGGTGAGGGAATGTTTATTTTTCTTGATTTGAAGTGGGGTGCCTTCCGCAACAATATTTCCGCCGTGAACCCCTGCACCAGGGCCAATATCGACGATATAGTCTGCGGCGTTAATGGCATCTTCGTCGTGCTCCACCACAATGACGGTATTGCCAAGATCGCGGAGGTGAATAAGCGTTTTTAAGAGGCGATCATTATCGCGCTGATGAAGGCCGATCGACGGCTCATCGAGTACATAGAGAACGCCCACCAGTCCCGCACCAATTTGAGAGGCAAGACGAATCCGCTGCGCTTCACCACCTGAGAGGGTTTCCGCCGAACGGGAGAGATTGAGGTAATCGAGCCCCACATTGACTAAAAAGCCAAGGCGTTCGACGATCTCTTTAAAGATCTTATCGGCAATTTCCGCTTTCGCCCCTTTGAGTTCGACAGTTTTAGCCCAGTCGAGCGCTTCATCGATGGGAAGGGCGGTAATTTGATGGATCGCTTTATTGGCAATCAAGATATTTTGCGCAGCTTCCCCTAATCGGCTCCCGTGACATTTCGGGCAAGGGCGCGTCGCTAAAAATCGGGTAAGATTTTCACGCACCACCTGCGAATCGGTCTCATGATAGCGGCGCTCAAGATTGGGTAAAATCCCCTCAAATTCATGAATGCGAATAGAGCGTTTGCCTTGATTGGTCACATAGTGAAATTCGATCTCTTCACTGCCACTGCCGTAAAGCACGATCTCTTGGATCTTTTTCGGCAATTCCTCAAAGGGCGTATCGATATTAAATTGATAGTGCGCCGCAAGGGATTGGAGCATGGCAAAATAGTAGGCGGAATTTTTATCCCAGCCACGAATCGCGCCATCAGAGAGCGGAAGCGAGCGCGAGGTGATCACTTTATCCGGGTCGAAAAATTGGCTCACGCCTAACCCTTCACAACTCGGGCAAGCACCGGCAGGATTATTAAACGAGAAGAGACGCGGCTCAAGCTCCGGAATGGAAAATCCGCACTCAGGACAGGCGTAATTGGCGGAAAAACTGAGCTCTGTTTCACCGCTTTGCATATCGACAATTTGCGCCAGCCCATCGGAAAGATCGAGCGCAATTTCAAGCGATTCCGCCAGACGTAGCGCAAGATCGGGACGAACGCGGAAGCGGTCAACCACCACATCAACGGTGTGATTTTGCTTGGGATTGATCGTGGGAATTTGGTCGATCTCATAGACCTCACCATCAATGCGCACTCGCAAAAATCCTTGCGCTTTGAGCTCATCGAAGAGTTTTGCGTGCTCGCCTTTTCGATTTCGAATAATGGGCGAAATCAGCATGAGGCGCTTTTCATCGGAGAGTTCGAGCGTCATATCCACCATCTGGGTGATGGTTTGGGCATTGAGCGGGAGTTTATGCGTTGGGCAATGGGGCGTACCGATCCGCGCGAAAAGGAGGCGAAGATAGTCGTAAATTTCAGTAACCGTGCCCACCGTTGAGCGCGGATTATGGGAGGTGGATTTTTGCTCAATGGAGATCGCGGGCGATAATCCGGCAATGTGATCAACATCGGGTTTATCCATCATTGAGAGGAATTGGCGCGCGTAAGCCGAGAGCGATTCCACATAACGGCGCTGCCCTTCGGCGTAGAGCGTATCAAAGGCGAGCGACGATTTGCCCGATCCCGAAAGCCCGGTAATCACGATCAGTTTATTGCGCGGCAGGGTGAGATTGATGTTTTTAAGATTGTGGGTGCGAGCCCCTTGAATGATAATATCGTCCATAAATTATCCTTAAATCAAAATCCCCGCACCGAGCGGGGAATCTGACGTTGAATGTAGAAATCTACAGGTCTGTTCTTCGTGTGTTTGTTGCGTTTAGATCAGCTGATTTTCTTTGGTCACCATCAGCGCTTGTAAAATATTGAGCGCCTCGTAGAGATAGTAATCGGTCTCCGCATGTTTGCTGTTATCGATGTAGTGAATCTCAGCGGGCGCGTTGCCATTTTCATTTTCAAGATGGCCTTTAATGTCTTGCTCGCGGATCGATAAGAGTTGCGTTTGCAGCTCTACATTGACTGGCGCCACCATCACATCGGGGATAATCCCGGTGGTTTGAATGGAGGTGCCGTTGGGCGTGTAGTAGCGCGCGGAGGTATATTTTAACCCTTGACCGTCCGCAAGATCGATCACTGTCTGCACCGAGCCTTTTCCAAAGCTCTTTTCACCAACGACTAACGCACGTTTTTGGTCTTGAAGGGCTCCAGCAACGATCTCGGAGGCGGACGCTGAACCTGAGTTAATCAGCACAATAATCGGCGCTCCGGCAAGAAGATCGCCTTTGGTCGCGCTAAAGGATTCTTGCGCATGTTCGGCGCGGCCTTTGGTGTAGACAATCAGTCCATTTTGAATGAAGAGATCCGAGAGCGATACCGCTTCATCAAGGAGTCCACCGGGGTTATTGCGCAGGTCAAGAATCATCCCTTTAATCGCCCCTTTTTTGGCAATCGCATGGGTTTGCATCTCTTTGATGGCGCTTTCCACCTCTTTGGTGCTGCCTTCTTGGAATTGGCTGAGGCGCACATAGGCGATCGAATCGTTGAGCGTTTCATATTGCACGCTTTTCGTTTTGATCACATCGCGGATAATCTCAAAGGTGAGCGGGGTGTTTGATTGATCACGAAGCACTTTAATGGTAACCGTCGTGCCCACATCGCCGCGCAGCATTTTAATCGCTTTATCGGTATCGATGGTTTGAACGGCAATGTCGTCGATCTGAATAATATTGTCGCCCGGTTTGATTCCCGCTTTTTCCGCAGGACTGCCATCAATCGGAGAGATCACCTTGATAAATCCGCGATCGGCAGTGACTTCAATGCCAAGGCCGGCAAATTCACCAGAAGTGCTCTCTTTGGCGGACTCATATTCATCTTGAGTATAAAACGTCGAGTGTGGATCAAGCCCTGAGAGCATTCCTTTAATGGCGTTGGTCATGAGGTCTTTATCGCTAATTGGGTCGACGTAATTTTCTTTGAGTTGTTCTAAAGTTTCAATAAAAAGACGCACATCGTCAATGGGAAGAGGATCGTGCGACGAAGCACTTGGCATCGCCGGAACGGTGATCGGAGCATCACTAATATCGCTCTGCGGAGTCTCGTCTGCAAGGGGTGAGCCTTGGGCGAGTCCGAGTGTGAGCTGTCCGGTTAAAAATAGGGCAAGCCAGAGACGTTTGAATTTCATCGTTATATCCTCTTTTGTGTTGCAGGGTCTGATACGGCCTTATTAGTAAGTGTTGCAGCGCGTATCAGACTCCCAGCTTAATTATTGAAAATTCACTAGGTTTTTCCCAGTCATCTCAGAGGGCTGTTTTACCCCGATGAGACTTAAAATCGTCGGTGATAGATCGCAGAGCGAACCATCGGGCGAAAGGGTGGCTTTACGTCCAAGATAGATTAAGGGAACCGGGCCTGTGGTATGCGCTGTGTGAGGTTGCTCCGTTGCAGGGTCCCACGTTTTTTCCGCATTGCCGTGGTCGGCGGTAACGAGCATTTCACCGCCCATCGCTTTCACCGCTTCATATACTTTACCAATGCCACTATCCACCGCTTCTACCGCTTTCACGATCGCGTCAAATACGCCGGTATGGCCGACCATATCAGGATTGGCGTAGTTACAGATAATCACATCAAATTTACCCGAATGAATCGCTTCAACAAGCTTTTCAGTCACTTCCGGCGCACTCATTTCAGGCTGAAGATCGTAGGTTGCCACCTTCGGTGAGCTCACTAAAATGCGCTCTTCATTGGGGAAGACTTTCTCTTCACCGCCATTAAAGAAGAAGGTCACATGCGGATATTTTTCCGTTTCAGCAATGCGAAGTTGCGCTAAGCCTTCATGAGCAAGGACTTCCCCTAAACCGTTTTTAATCTCAACGGGAGGGTAAGCGATCTCAACATTGAGCCCTTCTTGATATTGAGTAAGCGTAATGTAATGAGAGAGTTTCGGGCGATATTTTGGAGTAAAGCCTTCAAAATCATCTTCAGTAAAGGGGTAGGTGATTTCGCGAGCACGGTCGGCGCGGAAGTTCATAAACACCACGGCATCGCCATGATTGATTTTTACTTTTTCACCGATCACGGTTGGCTCAACAAATTCATCGTTTTCGCCACGCTCATACGCGGCTTCAAGCCCTTCAAGTGTGCTCTCTGCATGATATTCCCCAAGGCCTTGGCTAATGAGATTGTACGCTTTTTCCACGCGATCCCAACGTTTATCACGGTCCATCGCAAAGTAGCGACCGATCATGGTGGCAACGCGGCCTTTGCCTAAAGATTTAAAGAGTGCGTCGGCTTTTTCGAGCGAGGCTTTCGCTGAGCGTGGAGGCATATCGCGGCCATCTAAGAAAGCGTGAAGATAGATCTCTTCCACCCCTTTTTCCACCGCTTGTTTAATGAGCGCGAAGATGTGCGCTTCATTGGAATGAACGCCACCGGGGGATAAAAGACCAAAGACGTGAAGGGCTTTGCCTTCCTCTTTAATGTCGCTAAATGCGCTATTGATCACAGGATTTCGGCCAAGTTCGCCGGTTTCAATCTCTTGGGTGATGCGGGTGAAATCTTGATATACCACGCGTCCCGCGCCGATATTCATATGCCCAACTTCAGAGTTACCCATCTGACCATCGGGGAGGCCGACAAACTCACCAGAGGTATTGATTAAGGTGGTCGCACCGATTTCTAAAAAACGATCCCAATTGGGCGTATTCGCTGCCGCAATTGCATTATTTTCCGTTTCCTTACGGAAACCCCAACCATCTAAGATACAGAGAACCAAGGGTTTTGGCGTGTTCATTTAAATGAAATCCTTCTTAATTAAAATCAAATACTCCAATATTATAGGTGAAAGTAGAGAAAATATCAGAAGAGATCGACCGAAAAAGGAAAGTTTTCCACGCAAAAAACCATTTTAATTAAAGGGCGTTTTCCGTGATAGGGGGGAAAGCGTTTACCCGGAGCGCCAAAAAATGGACAAAGCTTGCTAAACTTAGGTCACAAAAAGGTCATACTGGCCTGATAAAAGAGTACGATCGCATCGTATTTTGTCACGATTTTGTGAATATTTCGCGAGGGTTTCGCGGGAGAAAAGTGCAGACGAACGGCGCGAGATAAGGTATGATATAGGCAATTTTCATGAAATGTTTGTTAGATTTGCAAATAAAGGAAACAGAAGCATGGGTGCATTAAGTATTTGGCATTGGTTAATCGTTTTATTAGTGGTGGTTTTAGTCTTTGGTACCTCAAAACTCCGCAATATGGGTAAAGATTTAGGTTCGGCGGTAAAAGGCTTTAAAGAAGCGGTCGGCGAAGGCGAAAAAGAAGCGGAACAAGCAAAAATCGCACAGAAAAAATCTGAATTAGATGACACCGTTGTTAACGAACACGCAGAGAAAAAAGACGAGCACAACGCGTGATCGTTTTGGCGTTTTAATCAAATAACGGGATTAAAAAATAGAATATGTTTGGCATTAGTTCGTTTGAGCTGCTGATCATTTTTGTGGTGGCCTTGATTGTGATCGGGCCCCAAAAAATGCCAGAAGCAGTGCGCAGTGTAGGTCGATTTATCGGGAAGGTGAAAAACTACACTGATAATATTCGTTCAGAACTTGAGCGGGAGCTTCACGTTGATGAGGTGAAAGAGTCGCTCAATGAGCTTAAAAATAGCGAGAGTATGAAATCGCTGCAAAAAGAGCTCACCAGTTTGAAATCGGATACCGAATCGGCTGTTAGCGGCATGAAATCGCAGTTAAACGATGGCTTAAACACCGTTAAAAATCCGCTCGATGCGGCTACTTCCCATCTTAAAAAAGATTTAACGGAGCTTGAAAGCTCGGTGAAAAAACCGCTCTTTAGTAAGCATGCGCCCAGCAACTTACTTGAAAGTGGGGGTGAGGATGTCGAGGCGCTCCATGACGAGGATCTTATGGATGAGCTCTATCACGATAGCGACCTTCCCGAGCTTCCTTTAAGTGAGGCCGATCTTGCAGGGGCGAAAGCTGAAATCGAGGCTTTTGAAGCGGATAACTTCTCTCACAGTAGCACTATTGTGGAGGAAGATGACACCATTATGACGGCGCCACCAAAAGGATTTAATCCGATTAAATCAACCGATGGCGTTGAAGTGGATTGGCAGATGCGTCTTCGTGAACGTCAGCTTGAAATTGCGGCGAAAAACAATGAGAGCGCCAATGCGATGTATGAGTTTTTAAAACGTCAGAAAAATCGTAAACTTCTCACCGAGCGGGAGCGTCACGAGCGCTATCTTGAGCGGTTAGAGGAGATTAATCGCGCATCATGAATTCACTATTTTTAGATTGTAAAAAAGACGATCTCTTTTCCGTTCGCCGTGAAAAAGGGAAATTCTCCTTTAATGAAGAAGTGGTGAGCGTTTTTCCCGATATGATTCGTCGCTCGGTGCCGGGCTATACCACCATTGTGGAAAATATCGGCCATCTCGCGCCCTATTTTGCCACCGAAAATAGTCATCTGTATGATTTGGGAAGCTCGCTTGGTGCGGTTTCGATGGTGCTTCGCGCAGCGGTCAATAAGGCCAATTGCCGGGTGATCGCGCTTGATAGTTCAGCGGCGATGGTGGAAAAATCGAAAGAGTATTTTAAAGCGCAAGAGATGATGGTGGAATCCCTGCTGCCGATCGAGGTGGTTGAGGCAGATATCACCGACTTTGAGTATGAAAATGCCTCTCTTATGACGATGAATTTCACCTTGCAATTTATTCCGCCCGAGAAACGGTTAGCGCTCTTAACCAAACTCCGCAAGGGTTTAAATCCGGGCGGCGCGCTCTTTTTATCGGAAAAGTTACGCCTTGAAGACCCCGAAGAGCATGAGTTTATCAATGCGCTGCATCTAGAGTTTAAGCGGGCAAATGGCTACTCCGAGCTAGAGATTGCACAAAAGCGCGATTCGCTTGTGGATGTGATGAAGATTAACACCTTTAGCGAGCATCGTGAACGCCTGCTTGCAGCGGGATTTAGCAAAGTATATCTCTGGAGCCGAACCCTTAATTTTGGCTCAATTTTAGCGATCGCTTAATTTTATAAAGTTCAACATAATAGATTAATCATGATTAGTTATGAAAATTTAACGCGCGGTTTAGATGAGACCCATCTCCGCGCTTTTATTCGTTCATTAGAACCCGTTTTAGCCCCGATTTTAGCGAAAAAGCATGGCGATAGCCCGCGTTGGGAGCATGCCGTTCTCGATCTTCCAGAGATAAATGCGCTCGAGGTTGAGCTAAAAGAGGCGTTTAAACTTGTGGGCGAGACCGATGAGATTGCCCTTAAAGATGCGTTAAAGCGTTTAATGCCGTGGCGCAAGGGCCCCTTTACCTTTGCCGGCGTGCACATTGATACGGAATGGCGTTCGGACTTTAAGTGGGCACGGGTTGCACCGCATATCGATTTGACGCAAAAGAGCGTGCTCGATGTGGGATCGGGAAATGGCTATTACGGCTACCGCATGCTTGGTGCAGGGGCGGCGCGCGTTGTGGGGATTGATCCGAATTGGCTCTTTCTCTATCAATTTTTAGCGGCAAAAACCTATCTGCCTGAGGCGCCGATTTGGCAATTGCCACTCACCCTTGAAGATCTGCCCGCGGATAGTGAAACTTTTGATGTCACTTTTTCCATGGGCGTTCTCTATCATCGCCGCTCGCCGATGGATCATTTTTATGATCTCAAAGCGACGTTGAAACCGGGCGGAGAATTGGTGCTTGAAACGATCGTGATTGATGGCGATGAAAATACCGTGTTAGTGCCGGAAGATCGTTATGCACAGATGCGTAATGTCTGGTTTTTACCCTCAGTTGCGGCATTAACCCGTTGGCTTGAGCGTTGCGGATTTAAAGAGGTGCGTTGCGTGGATCTATCGGTCACAACCCTTGATGAACAGCGCACCACCGAGTGGATGGATTATCTCTCACTGCCGGATTTTTTAGACCTCAATGATCGCACTAAAACGATTGAAGGTTATCCCGCGCCAAAACGTGCGGTGATGATTGCGCGAAAACCGAAGTAATCGCTAAATAGGCGGTAAGAAAAAAGCGAATCCCGGATTCTTTTATGAAAGAGGAGATTCGCTTTTTTGTATCTGATGCTTTTTACGCGAGCGCGGGAATAATATAGATCTCTACAAACTTACGCATGCCGTAGATAATGCCGGCAAAGAGTAGGGCGTTGGCGAGAATCGAAATGATAATCCCGCGAGGACGATTGAGATAACGAAAGAGTACCGGGCCGATCGTCATAAAGTTCGCCGCATTTAAAAAGGCAAAAAGATAAAAGAGAGTGACATAGAGAGTTGGCGCTTGAATATCAAGAAGATTTGTTACCGGATATTCAAGTAAAATTGTGCCCACATAGGTCGTTGAGATAAATGCAATTGCCGTAATACCAGCAAAGAGTGCAAAGGGGCGCAGATTTTTCCGTTCTTTAAAGAGAGCGCCGGCCAAAAAGATCATAAAGACGGCGATAATCGACACCGGCACCATCATTTTCGGGCGGGTAAAGACGAAATTAAAGATAAACATCAAGATCCAGATCACCGCATAACCGCCCGCTGTTTTTGGCGGAGGTGTAGAGGATTTGATCGGCGCTTGATCGGTTTTATTGGGTTGTGTTTGGGTCATAAAACTCCTTTATCAGCATTGATTAACGTTCAAGATAGGGATTGGGTAGACCGAGTTCCGCCAAAATTTGAATCTCAAGCCCTTCCATCTCCTCAGCTTCCTCATCGGTAATATGATCAAAACCTAAAAGGTGGAGCGTTCCGTGCACGGTCATGTGGGTTAAATGGGCGTTCACGGTTTTTTCTTGTTCGGCCGCCTCTTGAATGATTACATCCATGGCAATAATAATATCGCCGAGCGTTGGAATATGTTCGTCGATAAAATCGGGTACTTCAAAGGGAAAGGAGAGCACATTGGTGGGTTTATCTTTATCGCGATACTCCCGATTGAGGGTTTGAATTTCTTCATTTTCCACAAAGCGGATCGCCACATCGCTTGGCTTATCATACTCAGCTGTTTTAAGTGCCGTTTCAATCCAGCGCTTAAACTCAGCCTCTTCCGGAAGGGTATGCTCGGTGTCGTTAATGAGATCGAGGGTTAATTCCATGTCGGTTCCTCATTGTGTTCTTTGCGCATCGCCTCACGGCGAAGTTTACGGGCTTCTCGTTCGGCCTCGTCATTCGCTTCTGCAATTTCGTAAGCGTTAATAATTTTAGCAACGAGCGGGTGGCGCACAACGTCCACGGCGGTAAAGTAGCTAATGCCGATACCATCAACGTCATCCAAGGTTTTAATCGCATGATTAAGCCCCGAGGTGAGATGGCGCGGCAGGTCGATCTGGGAGGCATCCCCTGTTACAACAGCGGTTGAGCCAAACCCGATTCGCGTTAAAAACATCTTCATCTGTTCGATAGTGGTATTTTGCGCTTCATCGAGAATAATAAAGGCATCATTTAAGGTGCGACCACGCATAAAGGCGAGCGGTGCAATCTCGATGGTGTGGCGCTCAATCAGTTTATGAACCGTTTCAAACCCGAGCATTTCATAGAGCGCATCATAAAGGGGGCGCAGATACGGGTCGATCTTTTCCACAAGATCCCCCGGCAGGAATCCAAGTTTTTCCCCAGCCTCAACGGCAGGGCGAACGAGGATAATGCGGCGCACTTCATCTTTTTGGAGTGCTTCAACGGCAGCGGCAACGGCGAGATAGGTTTTCCCCGTTCCGGCAGGCCCGATTCCGAAGTTAATATCATTAGTTGCGATCGTATGCAGATACTCTTTTTGCGCGAGCGTACGCCCTTTAATGACGCCGCCTTTGGTCTTAATTACATGCTCTTTAAAGTGGGTGAGCGTTGGCGCTGCGACGGTATCATTCCCGATTTCGGCGATCATCAGATGCACGTCATCGGGGGTGAGTTGTTTGGTGGGGGTCTCTTTAAAAAGTGCCTCAATAATGGCTTGGGCGGTCTCTACATTACGACTGTCGGCGCCGGTAATTAAAAATTTGGCACCGCGGTTGGCAATTTCAACGAAACAGCGCTTCTCAATTAAGCGAATATGTTCATCAAGATTGCCGGCTAAATTGGCAAGTCGGCGGTTGTCCGATTCCAACTCAAAGTTTTTTGTTTCCATTTTTTTAATATTGCTCAAATAACGGTTCAATCCTCTTATGATACCATGCTTTCAAGGAGTTCTTTTATTAACTAATCTATAGTAAAATGAGCTCTTACAAAGAATTGTCTAATTAGATATAAGGTTCAACACCAATGGATGAAAAAGTATCGGTATTGGAGAGTAATGCTCTCGTTCGCTCGCTGATGGCGGGAGGGGAACTTTCGAGAGAAAAGCTTGAGAAAGTCGAAAACGCGATGACGGTAACCGGATTATCGCTGGTGCGGGCGTTATTAAATAATGCGATTAGCAGTAAAACGATCTTAAAACATGCGATGAAGATCTCAACGGCGCCGGTGTTTGATCCAAAATCGATGGAGATGGATATCAATAACAAGGAGCTTAACTCCTTGGTATCGATGGCAGAGATGGAGAAAGATTTTATCTATCCGCTCCGTAAAAGTAACGGGGTGCTCTATTTGGCCGTCGTTGATCCGACTAACACGCAAACGATCGATCGATTACGCTTTAAGTCGCGCTCAATTGTTCAGCCGATCTTAGTTGATGCCAGCAGTTTTGACTATATGCTTTCGGCAACGGGCGGGGTTGACCGCCGTGTGATCGAAGGGGAGCTTGCCAAAGCGGGGACCGAAGGCGCAAGTACAGGCGCATCCGATGTGGTCTCCTTTAACCTTGCGATTAAACGCGATGACCCGCCGATCGTTAAATTTATTAACGGGGTGTTAGCGGACGCCATCAGTAAAGGCGCGTCGGACCTTCACTTTGAACCTTATGAAAAATCCTATCGCATTCGTTTTAGAATTGACGGGGTATTGCAAGAGATGTATGCGCCCCCAGAATCCCATCGTGACCAGATCTCTGCGAGAATTAAGGTGATGTCACAGCTGGATATTACCGAACGCCGTAAGCCGCAAGATGGTCGGATTAAGGTGGTCTCCGGGAACCGCGTGATTGACTTCCGGGTCAGTATTTTGCCAACTCTTTGGGGTGAAAAGATCGTAATGCGTATTCTCGATAGTTCGGCGTCGAAATTGAATATCGATATTCTCGGATTTACCGATGTGCAAAAACAGGCGATTTTAGAAGGGATTCATCGTCCGCAAGGGATGGTGCTGGTAACAGGGCCAACGGGATCGGGTAAAACCGTAACGCTCTATACCTGTATGGGAATTTTAAATAATCCACAGCTAAATCTCTCCACCGCGGAAGACCCGGTAGAGATCAACTTGGAAGGGATTAATCAGGTGGCGGTGAACCCCGGCATTGGCTTTACCTTCGCCGAAGCGCTGCGTTCATTCCTCCGTCAGGACCCGGACGTGATCATGGTCGGGGAGATTCGTGACTTAGAAACCGCCGATATCGCGATTAAAGCGGCGCAAACGGGGCACTTGGTACTCTCGACTCTGCATACAAACTCAGCGCCTGAAACCTTAACCCGTCTCATTAACATGGGGGTTGAACCATTTAACATTGCCTCAACGGTGCATCTAATTATTGCGCAACGTCTTGCCCGTCGCCTCTGTTCTTGTAAAGAGGAAGTGCTCGTGGATGCGGATTATCTTGAGCGTTTAGGCTTTAGCCGAACCCAAGCCACCTCGCGTATTTACGGGCCAGTGGGCTGTGATAACTGTACGCGCGGCTATAAAGGCCGTGTTGGTATCTATGAAGTGATGCCAATCTCTGAAACGATGGAGCGTCTCATTTTAAGTGAGGCAACGGCGCTCGATATTGCTGATCAAGCCCGTGAAGATGGCGTTGACAGTATTCGTCAATCAGCAATTAAAAAAGTGCTCGAAGGGGTCACCAGTATTGAAGAGTTGCTCCGCGTTACCTCTGATTAAGATGAGCCGTGACGTAGAGCGAATGCGGCTCGATCAATATTTGCAAAAGAGCTGTGAAATCTCTCGGAAAGAGGCGCGCGACCTGTTAAAACGTGAATCGGTGACTATCAATGGTGAGCGGGAACGGCAAAGGAAGCGCATGATTGATCCGGTCTCTGATCGAATTGAACTTAATGGCGAGCGACTCATACTAGAGACCTCACTCCGTTATTTTGCGCTCTATAAACCGAGCGGATATGTCTCAAGTCACCGCGATGATGGGCATCCGTCGCTCTTTCGTTTACTCGATGAACCGCGCGTGATGGAGCTTCATATTGCAGGGCGGCTCGATGCTGATACCACGGGGCTGACGCTCATTACCGATGATGGCGATTGGTCGCACAAAGTTGCTCATCCGAATCGAAAAATCAATAAACGTTATCGAGTCACGCTTGAAAATCCGCTTACCGAAGCGATGATTAAATCCCTTGAAACGGGAGTTTTACTTCGCAATGATCCCGATCCGACACTTCCCGCAATGGTAGAGAAACTGAGTGATACTGAATGTTATCTCACCATTTCAGAAGGGCGTTATCATCAGGTCAAACGCATGATGGCGGCCGTAGGAAATTTAGTGGTCGCGCTTCACCGCGATCGTGTGGGAATCATTGATCTTGAGGGGCTATCTGTGGGAGAATATCGCCCCTTAACCAACGACGAAATAGAAGGAATATTAGCATGATCGATCCAGCCATAAGCGCGCTCTTTCATAATTTAGATGCATTAACCGGGCGTGGGCTGTGGCTTGCCGATGAAAATGTGGAGCCAATCAAACTCTCGAATCTCACCCTTGATCTTGTGAGTAATCGTTATGATTTAGTCACCTCATTTAAAGCTCTGAATCAAAAAAATGAGCAGGTGACGGCGGCGCTGCACGACTTTGATTTCGAAAAAATTGAGCAGGGCGCCTATGATTATGTGTTGCTTCGTGCGCCAAAATCAAAAATCTTGCAACATTATCTCGTGCATGTGGCGCAAATGGCGTTAAAATCAGCAGGGAAAATCATTGTCACCGGTAATAATGATGAGGGCATTAAGAGCCTCATTAAAAACTTAGAGAAATGGTGCGCGGGTCATGCAGAAGGGGAGTTGCTTGGTAAAGGCTTACGCTACGCGGCGATTACTGTTGGAGATGTAGCGGAGTTTGAAACGCCCAAACGGGTAGCTGAATATAATGTTATTCATACGCTTGAAACGGAGAATGGTATTCAATTTACCTCAAAACCGGGCGTTTATGGCTTTGATAAGATCGATTCCGGCAGTGCCTTTTTAATTGAAACCTTGATTAAAACAAAGGCGCCGATTAAAGGGAATGTAGTCGATTTAGGTGCAGGCTATGGCTATTTGAGCGTGATGCTGAAAGCGCATTTTGAGTTTGATTCGATCATTGCAACGGACAATAATATTACCGCGATTAGATGTTGCGAGCAAAACTTTGCCCAAAATGGGGTTGAAGGCGAGGTATTAATCGATGATTGCGGCAGCACACTTTTAGACCGCTCAGCGCATGTGGTGATCTCCAATCCCCCATTTCATCAAGGCTTTTCAACCTCAACAGAGTTGACAGAAAAATTTGTTAATCGCGCAAAAGCACTGCTTAAATTTAAAGGCGTGGCATATTTTGTGGTGAACCGCTTTATCGGAATTGAAGAGTGGATTGAAAAGGCAGGGCTTAAAAGTGAATGCCTTGCGCAAAATGGACAGTTTAAAGTATTGGCCATGAGGATTTAGTTAGCGGGACTGATAGGAAACTTTGAAGGGCGCGAGTGAATCACTCGTGCTTTTTTATTGTCACTTTATTTAATTCGTATTATCTTGTTTTATACCCGTTCACCGTTGTGTCATAAATGGGTGATATAAGGGGATTGATGGTCCCTCATAATATTAATAATTCACCATCTAAGGAGATAGATATGAGTACGAAAAAGATTTTACTATTAGCGGGCGATTACGTTGAAGATTACGAGATCATGGTGCCGTTTCAGGCATTAACGATGCTCGGCTATGAGGTGCATGCGGTCTGTCCTGAAAAAAAATCGGGCGATACAGTATTTACCGCGATCCATGATTTTGAGGGAGCGCAAACCTATAGCGAAAAACCGGGGCATAATTTTGTTTTAAATTACGATTTTGATGCGGTTAATCCCGATGATTATATCGGGCTTGTGATTCCGGGTGGGCGTGCGCCAGAGTATCTTCGGTTAAATCCGCGCATTATCGAGATTGTAAAAACCTTTAATATGGCGAAAAAGCCCATTGCAGCGGTGTGTCATGGCGCGCAAATTTTAGCAGCTGCCCGAATTATTGAAGGGCAAAAGGTGAGTGCTTATCCAGCATGTGGCCCAGAGGTAACGCTTGCCGGTGGGATCTATTGCGATATTCCCGTCGATGGAGTGGAAGTAAGCGATCATCTCATTACCGCGCCGGCTTGGCCTGCTCATCCTGCATGGCTTGCCGCCTTTGTGAAAAAGCTCGGAGCCACGATCGAGATTTAAGCGGTCTTGGTAAATAGTTTTGGAAACAGTTTTTGCAGGTGGTAACGGTTTTAGCAGGCAATAAAAAAGCACGGTGATCAGCCGTGCTTTTTGTTTTAGTTAAGTCGTTTAATTAAACCAGTGACTCTGCTTTAATTATTTTTTAGGACCCACTTTCGCAAGTTCTTTACCAAGATCTGTATCAGTGTACTGATCGAAGTTGTTGGTGAAGAGTTCTGCTAAGTGTTCCGCTTTTTCTTGCCACTCAGATGCTGCTGCATAAGTGCTGCGTGGGTCAAGAAGTTTCACGTCAACGTCTTTAACTTCAGTTGGGATTTCAAGATTGAAAACAGGAACGGTTTCCGTTGCTGCTTCATCGATATCGCCACGAAGGATTGCGTTGATGATGTTACGAGTATCTTTAAGTGAGATACGGTTGCCTGTACCATTCCAACCGGTGTTCACTAAGTATGCAGTCGCACCAGATTCTTGCATGCGTTTTACTAATACTTCAGCGTATTGAGTTGGGTGAAGGAGTAAGAACGCCGCCCCGAAACATGCTGAGAAGGTTGGGGTTGGTTCAGTGATACCGCGCTCAGTACCAGCAACTTTCGCTGTAAATCCTGAGAGGAAGTAGTATTGCGCTTGCTCTGGGGTTAATTTTGATACCGGAGGTAATACACCGAATGCGTCTGCCGTTAAGAAGATCACTTTTTTCGCAGCGCCCGCCTTAGAGACTGGCGTTACGATGTTATCGATGTGATAGATCGGGTATGAAACACGAGTGTTTTCAGTTTTTGAACCGTCGTTGAAATCAACAACGCCATCATTAACTACAACGTTTTCTAAAAGCGCGTCACGACGGATTGCACCGTAGATTTCTGGCTCTGAATCTTTAGAAAGGTTGATGGTTTTCGCATAACAGCCACCTTCAAAGTTGAAGATACCGTCATCGTCCCAACCGTGCTCGTCATCACCGATTAATTTACGGTTAGGGTCGGTTGAAAGGGTGGTTTTACCAGTACCTGAAAGACCGAAGAAGATTGCAGTATCGCCTTCTTCACCTACGTTCGCAGAACAGTGCATTGCCGCGATGCCTTTAAGGGGAAGGAGGTAGTTCATTACAGAGAAGAGACCTTTTTTCATCTCACCGCCGTACCATGTACCGCCGATTAATTGCATGTTTTCAGTTAAGTTAAATGCAACGAATGTTTCTGAGTTTAACCCGTGTTCTTTGTAGTTCGGGTTATTGGTTTTCGCACCGTTTAATACAGTGAAGTCTGGCTCGAAGGTTTCGAGTTCTTCTGCTGATGGGCGAATGAACATATTTTTAACAAAGTGTGCTTGCCATGCAACTTCTGTTACGAAGCGAACGCTTAAGCGAGTATCTTTGTTTGCGCCACAATAGCCATCGACGACGAAGAGACGTTTGTCTGAAAGTTGATCAGTAACGATTTTTTTAAGATCAGCCCAAACTTCTGGTGAAAGAGGTTTGTTATCGTTTTTACCTTTACCTGAGTCAGCCCACCAAACGGTATCTTTGGTAGTTTCGTCGCGGACAATGTATTTGTCTTTCGGTGAACGACCTGTATAGATACCAGTATCAACGGCAACTGCGCCTAAGTCAGTAAGAGTTCCTTTTGCATAACCTTCTAAGGATGGATCGAGCTCTTCTTCAAAGAGTAGTTCATAACTTGGGTTATAAACGATTTCTGTAGCAACAATACCTTTCTCTTGTAATGCATCTATGATCTTTTGTGACATCTAATAAATTTCCTAATAAATGTGTAATAAAATAGTAAACCAACTAAACGGCTGGAGCATATCATAACGAAAAAACTACAAAAAGACTACATATTTTGTAAATCTTTTCGGTGCAGCCTGAGCTCTCTTTAGAGAGCTGCCTTAAATTTCATATACTTATTGTGTAACTTAAATTTGAAGTCGTCCCAGATTTGTTTCACAAATCCAGCTTTTTCGACCGATTCAAGGGCCACAAGCGGTGCTGAATAGATCAGCTGGTCATCGAGATGAATCTCAAGAGATCCAAGTTCCGATCCCTTTTCGATAGGAGCGACAACATTATTTTTGATGCGAATTTGGCTTTTGACATTGTCATAGTCAAGGAGCGGTAAAGTGGCTTCAATTTTTCCGGCTGTACCTACCGCGACGCTCTGCGCCGTGCCTTTACGCACATTGATGGTTTGAAGTGGCTCACCGGCATCAAAGAGATGCTGTTTGCTAAAATTTTGGAACCCAAAGTTTAAAATGTTTTGGCTAATGCGATCGCGATCATGGACGCTCTGTGTCCCGAGTACCACGGCGATAAAGCGGTGATTATTACGCTCAGCACTTGAGGCTAAACAATATCCCGCACTATCGGTATGGCCAGTTTTAATCCCATCAACGCTTGGATCTTCACGGAGAAGATTATTGCGATTCGGTTGAGTGATGGGGCGACCGGTACGGGTATCGACGTTCCAAGTAAAGGATTTTTCCGCGTAAATGCCGTAATGGCTTGGGTAATTTTTAATGAGCTCGCGCGAAAGCACCGCTAAATCATAGGCGGTACTAAAGTGATTGGGGTCAGGTAGACCGCTTGGATTCATAAAGTGTGTGTTTTTCATGCCAAGTTCGCGCGCTTTTTGATTCATACGAAACGCAAAGGCATCGGATGATCCGGCGACATATTCCGCAAGCGCCATAGCTGCATCATTACCTGATTGAATCACAAGGCCTTTGACGAGATTTTCCACCGACACTTTAGAATTTTCCTCAAGATACATGCGCGAACCGCCTTGACGATAGGCATTATTTGAGATGGTCACCAGTGCGTCAGATTGGATCGTGTTTTTCTCAATCTCTTCGGCGATAATGTAGCTCGTCATCACTTTGGTAATGCTCGCAGGCTCGAGCTTTTGATGCATATTTTTTTCTGCAAGCACGGCGCCGGTTTCGTAGTCCATTAAGATCCATGAGGCGGCGTTATATTCAGGAATATAGAGCTGGTTTTGGACCGGTTGAGCAAAGGCCGTAGATGTCACGGTTGCAACCCATAAAATGGCGGTGATAAATCGTTTTTTCATCATAGTTTATCTATTGTTTGAATCGTTTGTAGAAAGTAGATCGTATCGTAACGCGTTAAAAAACAGAAGGATCACGACCGTTAAATCGTGATCACTGTATTCGGTAGACCGAGGCGATACGAGGCCTCTTTGGCAGCGTTATAATTTTGATATTGTCCAATTATAACACGATATAGCCCTTTATTCGGGACGATTTTCGCATCATTAAGGCCGTGATATTGCAGCGAGTTTTTAAAGTTCACTGCATTTTGTTCATCGCCAAAGGCTCCAACTTGTAGATAGTAGTTATGGCCCGATAAAACATTACTCGGTAGCGGTTTACTATGGGTGTTCGGATAAACGGTACTCTTATTGGTGAGCGATTGATGCGGAGGAATGGCGGTTACGCGAACTTTAGCCGTTCCATTTTGGAGTACGCCAAGCTCTTTTGCCGCGCGAAATGAGAGATCAATAATGCGGTTTTTCACAAATGGTCCACGGTCATCGACGCGTAAAATGAGGCTCTTGCCATTTTCAAGGTTGGTCACGTTGACATAACTTGGAATGGGGAGCGTTTTATGCGCCGCTGAATAGGCATGCATATTATATGGCGTCCCGCTTGAGGTGGCTTTCCCGTGGAAATCTTTACCATACCAAGAGGCAACGCCCACTTCAGAGTAGCCCTTTGTGGTATCGCGAAGGGTATAGTTTTTTCCAAGTACCTTGTAGGTTTTAGGATTTCCCGAGCGGCTTAAGGGCTCTTCTGTTGGTACAGCGCCTCCGCCTGGAATTTCCTTGATGCGATGCCCTTTTGAAGCGCACCCCGTTAAAATGAGTGAGGCGATCACACACGCCATCACTCGTTTATTGAACAATACCCCCATATCGTCTATTTCCTTGCTTTAATGCCCTCAGCTAACTGATGCACGGCAAGCGCATAGAGAGGGGAGTGGTTGTATCGGGTGATGGAGTAGAAGTTTTGAAAGCCAAGCCACCATTGAGACGCAGCTGGATTATTCTTTTCCATCTCAAATTCAAAAAGATTGGCCTTATTACTATTGTGCGCGTAGGTCTGTACACCTGCCGCTTTAAGCGTGGCCACTGAGTATTTTGGCGGCACTAATCGGCCGGTATGTTTATATTGAAGGTGAGCGGTATTGCCTGTAGGAATTTTTACCTCAAGCGCAACCGTCCCATCTTGCACCCAACCATGTTTGGCTAAATAGTTCGCGACCGATCCGATCGCATCAACGGGATTATTCCAAAGATCGCGTAGGCCATCACCATCAAAATCCACCGCATAAGCTAAATAGCTCGATGGCATAAATTGTGGAAAGCCCATCGCGCCGGCATATGAGCCTTTGTAACTAAAGGGTTCAAGTTTGGTCTCATTTAAGATGACAAAGAAATTTTCCAGCTCTTTACTGAAAAACTCAGCACGGCGCGGATAATCAAACGCAAGGGTGGCAAGGGCATCTAATACGGCCCAGTTGCCGCGATTTTGTCCGTAACTGGTTTCAACACCGATAATCGCCACAATCACCTCAGGAGCAACACCATATTGATTGTAGGCACGCTCTAAGGCTTTTTGATGGGTGTGATAGAATTTCACTCCATCATTGATGCGTTTATCGGTAATGAAGATTGGGCGATATTGGCCCCAAATCATTCCTTCCGCCGGGCGATTCATCGCTTCAACAATTTTAGGCTTAAGTTCAGTACGGCTTAAGATATCGAGTACCCAATCGCGGTCGAGATTATTATTGCGCGCAACGCGATCGGCAAAGGCTTGTACATCTTTACGATTGGCAAGGCCGGATTTTGCGCTGCGAGAAGGCGTTGGCTGAGCACTTGATTTCGCGTTTGTTGATTTAACTTGTGAGGGAGAGGTTCCTTGGGTATAAGGCACATTCGGTGAGCCAGTTTCAGGGAAAATAATCTCATTTGTGGGCGCGGTGATGCCGCGACTCGTTGCCTGATTGCCCCCTTCTGGAGCATTTGAGGTCGCACACCCGGTAACAAACGCGGTGACAAGAAGAGAACTTACGGCCCAATTAATTTTTTTCTGCATTTACTCAATCCTTTTTCGCTTAGGAAGGGGGTTGGAATAGATATTCATTAATATACCAAAAGAGACAAATAGAGTCACAATCGAGGTGCCTCCATAACTGATAAAGGGGAGCGGAATTCCCACAATGGGTAAAATGCCACTCACCATGCCGATGTTAACGAAAATATTGAAGAAAAAGTAGAGGCAAATGGTCCCGCCGATCAGCCGGTAAAAATCATCCCGCGCTTTCAAGGTGATAAAGATTGATCGATAAATGATCAACAGATAGGTGAGCAATAATAATCCACTTCCCATCAGGCCAAACTCTTCGGCGGTGATGGCAAAAATAAAGTCGGTAGTGGATTCCGGCAGAAATTGGAGTGAGGCTTGCGTTGAATTTTGCCAGCCTTTTCCATAGGTTCCGCCCGATCCGATGGCAATTTTCGATTGGATAATCTGATAGCCTTTTCCAAGCGGATCCGATTCAGGATTGATCAGCGTAATGACGCGATCTTTCTGATAAGGTTTCATGCCAAATGCCCAAAACGCCGGCAGACTCACCGCTAATATGAGCGCGGTAATAATAATGTAGCGCCAATAGAGCCCGCCTAAAAAGAGCACCGCAACACCGGAATAGGCGATAATAAGCGCGGTTCCAAGGTCTGGCTGAATGAGCACCAGCATAAAGGGAATCGCAATTAAGGTGAGCGCGACTACAAGCGAGGTAAAGCTTCGCGGGAGATTAAATCGATCTAAGAAGTAGGCCACCATGAGCGGCGTGGCGAGCTTCATAATCTCAGAGGGTTGGAATTTAAAAATATAGAAATTGATCCAGCGGCGCGCCCCTTTAATCTCAAGGCCAATCACAAAAATCAGCAGCAATAAAATTACGCCCCCAATAAAGATAATCGGGGTGAGACGTTTTAACAGATCCGGTGGCATCATCGCCACAAGCGTCATTAAAATAAAGCCGACGACAATCTTTTTCCCCTGCGACATCACATAATCGGCATTAAAATTTGAGGCGCTAAATAAGATCGCAAGCCCGACGGCGCAAAGGAGCAAAATCAGAAGAGTGAGTGTCGTATCGAGGCAAAAAATGCGGAGAAAGCCACTTGGGCGCACCTCTTCATTTTCATAAGCGGATTTAATCTCCATCGCTATTCTCCTGCATTTTCGTTAAGTTGTAGGCTGTTTGAAACCTCTCTAAAGTCCGTAAGCCACGCGTGAATCACCTCTTTGGCAATGGGCGCGGCAACTCCGGAGCCTGATCCGCCATTTTCAACCACCACCGAGATCGCAATTTTAGGCTGATCGGCGGGAGCAAAGGCGGTAAAGAGCGCGTGATCTCGATGACGTTTATCGAGTGCTTTCTCATTATAGCGCTCCCCTTGGGCGATGGTTTTGACCTGCGCCGTTCCGGTTTTTCCGGCGATCTTATAATTGATGCCTTTATTGATTCGGCGCGCAGTTCCGCGATTGCCATGAACCACCGCCACCATCGAATCGATAATGGTATCCCAATGTTTGGTGCTACTCACTTGCATCGGCTCAATTGGTTCGAGCGGCTTTGTAATGCGTTCATCACTATTGGCGTGACTGTGAGAATGTAAAATATGGGGCACATAGGTTTCACCACGCATAGCGGTAATTGAGACCATCTGCGCGAGCTGAAGCGGGGTGGTGAGCCAGAAACTTTGGCCAATTCCCGCGGTAACCGAGTCGCCGGCATACCACGCTTGCTTAAAGGTGCGCTGTTTATAAGCGGGCGTTGGCAGGACGCCAGGGGATTCCCCAATCAGATCAATGCCGGTTTTACGCCCTAAATAAAATTGGGTTAAAAAATCGGTCATCGAGGTGATGCCCATCTCATAGGCAAGGCTATAGAAAAAGACGTCGCAGGAACGCTCGATCGCCTTATGTGCATTGGTTGGGCCGTGAACCCCCATATCGCGAAAACGGTGGGTATTTCCGGGTACTTGAAACGATCCATTACAATTGACGGTGCTTGATGAAGTGATAAAATCATTGCTGAGGCCCGCAAGGGCAATTTGGGGTTTAATCACCGATCCAGGCGGATATCTACCTTGCATCACGCGGTTCAGAAAGGGACTATCGGCGGTATGGAGACGATTATAATCGCTCTGGCTAATCCCTTTGACAAAGAGGTTGGGGTCATACATCGGTTTGGAGACAAAGGCTAAAATATCGCCGGTATTGGGGTCAATCGCCACCACCGAGCCGTTATAATCACCAAGCACTTTTTCCGCAAGTTTTTGGAGTCTTAGGTCGATGGTGAGATAGATATCTTTTCCAGGCGTTGGCGGGTGCTCTTCAATCACGCGAACGATTCGCCCATTGGAGTTAGTTTCCACCTTTTCATAGCCCGCTTCACCGCGAAGAAGATCTTCAAAACTCTTTTCACTGCCGCGTTTACCGATATGAGAGATATTCATATACTCGCGCGTGAGGTGATTCTCTTCGATCTCCTCCATATCTTTTTGGTCAATACGGCCAACGTAGCCGATCGCATGCACCGCCACCTCTTTATGGGGATAGATGCGCACCATTTCAGGGTTGATATAGACCCCGTTTAAGCGATAAAGATTGACCGATAGGAGTGCAATCTCCTCTTGAGTGAGCTCACTTTTCAGCACCACCGGATCTTGCGGAAGGCTCCGCGCGAGTTGGCGTTTAAATTGGCTGATCTCATCATCGGTGAGTGGAATAATTTCGTGAATATCCTCAAGAAGCGCATCAAGATGATTGCGGTCGATATCTTGTTTAATGAGCTCAATATTATAAACCGGATAGTTGGTGGCTAACACCTCGCCATTACGGTCAAAAATTTGGCCACGAGTCGGCGGAAGCGGGACGAGTTTTATACGGTTTGAGTCGGACAGTGTCGCATACTTATCGTAATGGGCGATTTGAAGGGAAAAGAGATGATAAAAAAGACCGCAAAAGGCGAGTGTAATCAGGAGTCCCCCAATTAAGAGGCGATTTCTGAAAATATGACGATTGGCATGATCGCTATGTTTTTTCGGTTTCTTTAACGGTTTCATTTCTTCTCATCGATCTGCAACATAAAACTGAGCTCGCTTAAAAGTCCGCTTAAAAGGGGCCATAAGATGCTCGAAAGGATGATCGGAATCGCGGCAAGCGCCACATGTACGTTGGGAATATTTAAAAAGCCATTCATCACAATCACCGCTAAGCCTTGGAAGGCAAAGAGCGACACCACAAGGAGTGATTGCTCGACAATCGAAAGCTCGCGGAGCCAGTGATAATTGCGTTTAATTAAATAGGCGGTGAGCGCAAAGATAAATCCGTGTGCGCCGAGCAGATAATTTTTACTAATATCGAGGATTAATCCCGCGAGCCATGCGCTGCCGATCCCAAAACTGTTACGCAGATAGAGCGCCCAAAAAATCACGATCATCAACGTCCAATAGGGGCGAAAGAGCGCCAGATATTTTCCAAGGGGCATGATATCGAGAATGATGCCAAGAAGAATGGTAAAACTGATAAAGAGCGTTTTTTTCATAAGGGCATTCTACGGTAACGTGGATGAGGCGCGTTCCGCAGGCGGTTGCGGTTGGAGCACGAGAACCTCGCGAATGCGTTCAAGATTCGCGGTGGGTGTGGCAGTAATTTTAGCAAAGAATCCGGTTGAATCAATATCGATCGAATCGATGGTGGCAACGGGATAGCCGTGGGGGAAAATCCCATCAAGCCCCGAAGTGACAAGGAGATCGCCGACTTTAAGATCATCGCTATAGGGAATATTGGTTACATCGAGCTGATTGATCTTGCCATTGCCTGACGCAATTCCGCGCACGCCATTGTGATTGACCTCAATGGGAAGCGAATGGTGTGGATCGGTAATGAGGATCGCTTTGCTCGAAAAGGGGGAGATCTCAATAATCTGCCCGATAATGCCACTATTATTTAAGATGGGGCTATTGTTGTGAATCTCTTGGCGCTCGCCCTGATTGAGCATAATAAGATGGCGGTACGGATCTGAGGTAATATTAAGGAGCTCTGCTGTTGTTGTCGGGTGCTCAACATTGACCGATGAGCGCATCAATAGACGCAGACGCCGGTTTTCCGCAATCACCGTAGACATCTTTTGCAGCTCAAAGGAGAGGTAGAGCTCGCGATTTTCAAGGGCTTCGATCTGCTTGATTAATTCCGAGCGATCTTCAAACCACGATTTCACCACGCGAGTAACGTCGCCCGGAGTTTTTGCGGTGGCTTGAAGCGGGTAGACTGCGCCATTTAGATAGTATTTGATGCTTTCCAAATAGGCGGTGCGGTGATCTAAAAAGATCAACAGTAGGGAAAAAAGACAAAAAAACAGCGCCTTCATCTTCATGAGGGAGCTGTTTACGGTGATATCTTTATTTCTCGACATAGAACCTTTGTATAAAATCGGCCCGAATGGATAAACGAGGGGTGAAACGAGATGGGATTATTCTAATCCAAATGCGTTACTGCCGTAGAGGCCTTGCTGTTCAAGGGCTTTCCCGCCACCACGCACAACGCAGGTTAACGGATCATCGGCGATAATGGTATCTAAACCGGTCTCTTCGGCAATTAATTTATCAATATTCCGTAAGAGTGCGCCACCACCTGTAATGACAATGCCACGCTCAGAGATATCAGCAGCTAGCTCAGGTGGGGTCGATTCAAGCGCTAAACGCACCGCACTTACGATGCCTTGTAGAGACTCTGCAAGCGCCTCTAAAATCTCATTGGAGGTTAAGGTAAAGGTACGTGGAACGCCTTCATTTAAATTGCGTCCACGAACTTGGGTTTCAAGAATTTCAGCAGTGGGATAAGCTGTTCCGATATCGTGTTTAATGCGCTCAGCGGTAGGCTCTCCAATTAACATGCCGTAGTTGCGACGAACATAATTAATAATCGCCTCATCAAAGGTATCCCCGCCGATACGAACGGAGTTGGCATAGACAATTCCGGTTAAGGACATCACCGCTACTTCCGAAGTGCCGCCACCGATATCAAGTACCATAGAACCGGTTGCTTCATGCACAGGAATTCCTGCACCAAGCGCTGCCGCCATCGGCTCTGGAATGAGTTTTGCTTCAAGGGCGCCGGCATTTTCAGCCGCTTCTTTAATGGCACGGCGTTCAACGTGGGTTGCGCCAGAGGGAACGCACACAATTACGCGCGGTGTAGGACGACCTAAGAAAATATTGCGCGAGAGCACTTGGCTGATAAATTTGCTCAGCATAATCTCAGTTTTAGGGAGATCGGCAATCACACCATCTTTTAATGGGCGAGTCGTTTCGATCCCGTCAGGTGTACGGCCAAGCATGCGTTTTGCTTCGTGTCCAACAGCTGCTAAGCGAGGACGGCCTGTTTTACGATCGCGTTCTAAGGCAATCACTGATGGTTCGTTCAAGACGATGCCTTGTCCATGCATATAGATTAGTGTATTTGCAGTACCAAGGTCGATCGAGAGATCGCGCGAGAAAAGAGATCTTAAACGTTTCGGAATCATAAAAACCACTCAAAATAACAAGTTAAACTACACAAAGTTTCACAAACTTTCCACAAAATAAGGTATGATTATACCAATTTATATGGGCGAATGATTAATTATTTATTCTCCGCTTCAGATCGATTTATCTATCGTATTGATTCACGAAAAATGAGTAGAGGTATTAGATGACAGCAATCAAACCATTGGTAGCAGGTAACTGGAAAATGAATGGCTCAATGGCCGAGAATGATGCACTTTTAGACGCGCTTTTAACCAAAGTGACAGCGGAAAATGTTGAGGTTGTTGTGTTTCCTCCCGCGGTCTATCTTCCCCAAGCGATTGCCAAAACAAAAAATAGTCTCATTAAAGTGGGCGCGCAAGATGTTTCAAGCCAAGAAAAAGGGGCGTATACCGGTGAGGTGTCAGGGGCGATGCTGAAAGATATCGGTTGCGAATACGCCATGATTGGGCACTCTGAGCGTCGTCAATATCACGGTGAAACCGATGCGGATGTGGCTGCAAAGATGGTGAAAGCCCTTGAGCACGGATTAACGCCGATTATCTGTATCGGCGAAACCTTAGATGAGCGCGAATCGGGCAATATGGAAAAAGTGATCGAGCGTCAACTCTCAACGGTGATCGATATTGTCGGGATTGAGAAATTTGAGACAGCCGTGATCGCGTATGAGCCTGTGTGGGCCATTGGTACAGGCAAAACGGCAACCCCTGAACAGGCCGAAGAAGTGCACCAGTTAATCCGCTGTACATTAGAAAAGTATGATGATAAAATAGCCGGCTCAATCAGAATTTTATACGGTGGCAGTGTCAATGCGGGCAATGCCAAACGCCTGTTTGAAGAGAAGAATATAAATGGGGCGCTCGTGGGCGGTGCTTCACTTAAAGCGGACGATTTTAATACCATTATCGCTGCACGCTAAGCTCACTTGAGTTGTTCATTTAATTTATAGTTTTTAGGAAAGTGTGGAATGCTTACTACATTAATCTACGTCGTACACATTGTTTTATGTCTTTGCATTATTGCTCTTGTGATGGTTCAACAAGGGAAAGGCGCGTCTGCAGGGGCGGCTTTTGGTAGTGGTGCATCGGGCACTGTTTTTGGTGCGGCGGGGAAGACAAACTTCTTAGCAAAGCTCACCAAATGGTGTGTTGTATTATTTTTCATCACAAGTCTTGCAATGATGTTTAATTCTGGTAAGATTACCACCACTGGAAGCGTACTAGACGAGAAACAAGTCGAGTCGGTGATTGAAGACACAGATAAGAGTGGCGCAGATCACATTCCAAACTAGTTTTGCCGGCGTGGTGGAATTGGTAGACACGCTACCTTGAGGTGGTAGTGCCTAACAGCATCCCAGTTCAAATCTGGGCGTCGGTACCATACAGAGACCCAAACTGATATAAGTCATCAGTTTGGGTTTTTTTATGCCTCATTGATTGAGGATAGTGCGTACTTAATTAAGAGTCTGGTATAATTGACGCCGTCAATAATTATAGATATTTCAACGAAAATTAATCTTTCTTAGTCGATTCGATGGGTATCAGCCCACAATTCACAGTCGATAGATGAGGCAAATATGGCTACAGATATAAAACGAGAGTATGATTTTAAGTGGGTAGGGCGCGATAAAGCCGGAAAGCGAATAGAAGGAACGCATCGTGCAACCTCTCAAGCGGTTATTAAAACGCTTCTAATCGAGCAGGGCATCCAACCAATCCGTATTACTAAGAGTAAAGGTAAGCGCGGACGTGGCGGTAAAGTTACCAACGAAGATATTATGAACTTCTCGCGCCAGATGACTACCATGATGTCAGCGGGGATTCCGATCTCTGAGGCGCTTGGGATGCAGGCGGCGGGGATGGATAAGCTCAGTATGCGCGAATTGCTCCTTGGGCTTCGCGCCGACGTTGACCGTGGGGATGGGTTATCAGGCGCGCTCAATAAACGCCCAACTATTTTTTCACCCATGTTTCGTGGGCTGGTAGCGGCCGGTGAAGAGTCAGGTACACTCGAAACGGTATTTGAGCAATTAGCAACGTTCTTAGAAAAATCAGAGAGTACGAAAAAAGCGATCAAAAAAGCGATGATCTATCCGATCGCGGTAATTGTCATTGCTCTCAGTATCACGGCGCTTATCTTAGTTAAAGTCGTTCCTGTGTTCCAAGATATGTTCGAACAAGGGGGGCAAGCGCTACCAACGCCAACGCAAGTGGTGATTAATATTTCTGAATTTATTCAATCTGTTGGATTTATCGCGTTTCTCTTTATCGCAGGACTGGCCATTTTTGCCTTTAGACAGATGGTGAGAACCAATGAGGGATTACGCTATAAAGTTCATAAGTTTTTACTGCGTCTCCCGGTAATTGGTAAATTATCAGAGCTTAGTAATAGCTCGATTTTTGCTCGTACCCTTGCAACCATGTATGACTCCGGTACACCGATGATTTCAGCGCTTGGAACCGTTGCCGGTGCAACGCCGAACGAGCTCTTTAAAGAAGCGACATTAAAAATGCGTCAAAACGTTTCGATTGGTCAGGAGCTTAACTTTGCGATGCGTCAATCAGGGCTCTTTCCAGAGCTTGTTGTGCATATGGTCGGGATTGGTGAAAAATCCGGTAACTTATCGGATATGCTCTACCGCGTTGCCGAGACCTATGAAGAGGACGTTGATAACGCCATTGATGGAATGATGTCGCTTATTGAGCCGATTTTGATCGTTGTGCTCGGGGTTCTCGTTGGGGGAATCGTCGTTGCGATGTATCTGCCACTCTTCAGTATGGGAGACATGGTGTAAATAATGAATGATCTGTTATTCATGTTACAAGAAGAACCTGCTATCGCCACGTTTGTGGCGGTAGTTTTTGGTTTATTGGTAGGCAGTTTTTTAAATGTGGTGATCTGTCGTTTGCCGGTGATTATGAAGAGTCAGTGGTACGCCAATATTAAAGAGATTTTAGATGATGCGGTGGTAAATAAAGAGAAGACCGGGATTGAGATGGTTGATAATGGCACCTATCAAGCAACCCCCGATGCGCCACTTGCAGCTAAACCTTATCGTTATCTGGCGTGGCCGCCATCTGCGTGCCCAAATTGCAATTATAAAATTAAGAGTTATGAGAATATTCCTGTCTTAAGTTGGCTTTTTTTACGCGGTAAATGCAAGGGGTGTCATACGCCGATCTCGATCCAATACCCGATTGTGGAAGCGCTTACCGGAATTTTAGTGGGACTCGTGGTGTGGCTCTACGGGGCGAATCTTGAGACAGGGCTCTTTATTGTGCTGTTACTCGGATTAATCACCGCGACTTTTATTGACCTTAAACATTACCTGCTTCCTGATGAAATTATGTTGCCACTTTTGTGGTTAGGATTGGTCGCAAGCTTTGCAGGATGGGTGTCGATGCCCTTTGAGGCGTCGTTTTTAGGCGCGGTCGTTGGCTATCTCTTTTTCTGGATCGTTAACTTTGTTTATAAAACGCTCTTTCGTAAAGAAGGGATGGGGCATGGCGATTTTAAGTTGCTCGCCCTTTTAGGGGCTTGGCTTGGTGTTAATGCGATTTTACCGATTATTCTGATCTCCACCATTGTGGGATCAATTGTCGGAATTTCGTTAATGCTCTTTTTCCGTCACGAGCGCAGTAAGCCAATTCCATTTGGGCCTTATTTAGCGCTTGCCGGGGTGATTTATCTATTGTTTGGTGCCTCGTTTATCCATCAATGGGTGCCGCCGCTTTGGCTCTAATAACGATATGTCACACGATCGTAACGCCTTCTTAGATACTTCAATCTCGCATGCGCCACCAGTGATCTTACTTACAGGCGGTATTGCTACAGGGAAAACCTTTGTCTCTGAGTATTTAGGCTCACTTGGCGCGAATATTGTCGATACCGATCTTCTTGCTCGCGAGGTGGTGTCACCTGGTAGCGAGCGGGGGCGTAAAACCTTAGCGCTGCTTGCGGAAAAGCTCGGGGCAGAGATATTAACGTCCGATGGAAATTTAGATCGGGCCTATCTTAGAAAACGAATTTTTAGTGACGTAAACGCTAAAAAAATATTAGAATCGATACTTCACCCACAAATTTTATCGCTCACCAAAGAGCGTATTGCAGAGCCCGTTTCCACCTATCACTTGATGGTTGTACCGCTTTTGCATAAAGGTTCACCCTATTTAAACCTTGCCGATTTCACCATTGGCGTAGAGGTGTTTGAAGCGGAGCAGAAAAAACGTTTAATGGCGCGCGATGGGATTACTGAGGCGCTTGCCGATGAGATGATGGCATCACAAATCTCGCGGTTAGAACGGCGAAAATTGGTGGATGTTATTATTATTAATCACGATCGAGGAGGCGTTGTGCGAAAATTAGACCAACTACATGCACGCATTATTCACCACACATTAGGGGGCGGACGATGATTTATGAATACCCTTTAAGTGAAGGTGCACGCCGTCTGCTTCGCATTGAAATGCTCGTTGATCAGGCGCGTAACTGCATTGAACTTGATTCCCCTTACGCAACGCTTGCTGCGATTCGTACACTCCTTGATACCGTGGGATTAGTGACTAAAAACGATCTTAAAGTGAGCATTTTGCGGGTGCTCGATGATTTTTCATTCAATGAGAATCTCACCGATGAGGTGAAAGAGCACGCTAAAACGCTTAAAACCGAGCTGACGATGCAGTCGGTGCGCGCCTACGATGAGATCAAAGAAAATGCCTTTTTAAATATTTTACGCCAGCGGATCCATATTCCTGGCGGCACCTGTGGCTTTGATGTCCCCCTTTTACACAATTGGCTCGAAAGACCACATGAAGTGCGTAAAGATCACTTTTATCGTTGGTTTTCAGCACTCGATAAGATGGTGGGAACGATCGAATTTACCCTACAGACCATCCGCAGTTTAAAGCGTGAAGAGCATTGCCAGTTTAAACGTGGATTTTATTACAGCAGCATTAAATGGGATGCGGCGCTGGTGCGCTTAGAGATCGATGATCCCAATATCTATCCTGAATTTAGTGGAAACCGCCATCAGCTGAGTGTGAGGCTATTTCAACAAGAATTTCCTTGGGAGCGCGCGACACAAATCCCCGATGATTGCCAATATGTTGTAGAGATTTGTGGCGAATAAGAGAAAACTTGCCTCAATTGTGATTGAATAACGCTCGAATATTGATGGAAAAAGCGATTAAAAAACTGATCTAGGTCAGTTTTACAGAGTAAACCCCGCTCGAAACAGTGGATTGTTTTTGATAAAAACGGATAATTTTTTAACATTCTCATCGATTAGAGAATTAGGAGAGACTATGAATTTTGAAGGAAAAGTTGCTTTAGTAACTGGGGCAACCCGTGGGATTGGTAAGGCGATTGCCGAGAGTTTAGCTGGCGCTGGCGCGTTTGTGTATGGTACGGCCACCTCTGAAAATGGCGCCAATACCATCTCTGCCTATTTAGGCGATAAAGGCCGTGGTTTAGTGCTCGATGTTACCGATAATGAGAATATTGAAGCGGTATTAAAAACGATCGCCGATGAAAAAGGTGCACCGCTTATTGTGGTCAATAACGCCGGAATCACCAAAGATCAGCTCTTAATGCGCATGAAAGATTCGGACTGGATGGATGTTATCCAAACCAATCTAACGAGCGTCTATACCATCTCAAAAGCAGTGATGCGTCCGATGATGAAAGCACGTTTTGGCCGTATTATTAATATTAGCTCTGTGGTGGGAATTACCGGTAATGCGGGGCAAACCAACTACGCAGCTGCAAAAGCCGGTGTGCTCGGTTTTACTAAATCGATGGCAAAAGAGGTGGGTTCGCGCGGGATTACAGTGAACGCTGTAGCGCCGGGTTTTATCGATACCGATATGACTAAAGATCTACCAGAATCAGTGAAAGAGGCACTGCTAGCGAACATTCCCCTTGCACGCTTAGGAGCCCCTGAAGAGATCGCCAATGCGGTCACTTTCTTAGCCTCTGAAGGTGCGGGATATATCACCGGAGAAACGATCAATGTCAATGGCGGCATGCTGATGGATTGATTAATCGAAATATTCAGATTATAATCATACTTCAAGAAATAAGTTTGGACTTTAATCTGAATATTTCTTAAAATGCATTTTGGCGATTGTGCCTATTGTTAAATTAGTTTAAGGATTTATATAGTTATGAGCGACATCGAAACACGTGTCAAAAAAATTATTATGGAACAACTTGATGCTAAAGAAGAACAAGTTGTAAATACAGCATCTTTTGTTGACGATTTAGGTGCAGATTCACTCGATACTGTTGAATTAGTTATGGCTCTTGAAGAAGAGTTTGAGTGCGATATTCCTGATGAAGAAGCTGAAAAAATTACAACAGTTCAGCAGGCTATTGACTACGTTAACGCAAACTTATAAGAAGCTAGTTTAACGTTGTGATACAAAGAGATTTGTAATCAATAGTCACAATTTAAGAATTTTGGGCGACTGTATTTAGGCTTTGTAGTATATGAAGTCACTAAATCAGTCGCTTTATTTTTATCTACGAGCGCTAAAATATTTTGTAAGGAGTTTTGGATGAAACGCCGTGTTGTAGTAACTGGATTAGGGGCGGTAACGCCCGTTGGAAATAACGTAACCGAATCATGGGCGAATATCGTTGCAGGGAAGAGCGGGGCGAAAACTATCGATCTCTTTGACCCTACAGGATATGCCGTCACGTTTTCGGCACCTGTTAAAGAGTTTGATCCTTCACATTATATTAGTGCTCGTGAAGCACGTCGTATGGATAAGTTCATTCAATACGGATTGGTGGCAGGCCTTGAGGCGCTCGATGACTCAGGACTGGAAGTGACCGATGAAAATGCCACACGTATCGGTGCGATGATCGGTTCGGGCATTGGCGGATTACCAGGGATTGAAGAGAGCCACTCAACGCTTTTAAACAAAGGTCCCGGACGCATCAGCCCATTTTTCGTGCCTGGTGCAATTATCAATATGGTCGCAGGACAGCTCTCCATTATGCGAGGTCTTAAAGGGCCTAACTTAGCGGCGGTCACCGCGTGTGCGTCAGGTACCCATTCAATCGGGCTAGCGGCGCGTTTAATTGCGTATGGTGATGCCGATGTGATGGTGGCAGGTGGCGCTGAAATGGCAACATGCCCAACCGGAATTGGCGGGTTTGCGGCAGTGCGTGCACTCTCTAAACGCAATGATGATCCAGAAGCGGCATCACGTCCGTGGGATCAAGATCGTGATGGATTTGTATTAGGTGATGGTGCGGGCGTTCTGGTACTTGAAGAGTATGAGCATGCCAAAAAACGGGGCGCTAAGATTTATTGCGAGCTCACCGGATTTGGTATGAGTTCCGATGCCTATCACATTACCAGTCCAACGCCAGACGGCAGCGGCGCAATGCAATGTATGGTGGCAGCGCTTAACGATGCGGGCATTGATGCAAGTGAGATTGATTATATCAATGCGCACGGGACGTCAACGCCAGTTGGTGATGTGATGGAGATAGCAGCGGTAAAAGGCGCGCTTGGCGATCATATCTATAAAACCGCGATTAGCTCAACAAAATCGATGACGGGGCATCTTTTAGGTGCGGCCGGTGGGATCGAAGCGGTATTTACCATTCTTGCCATTCGTGATCAGATCGCGCCTCCAACCATTAACTTAGACAATCCAGCTGAAGAGTGTGAAGGAATCAATCTCGTGCCTAATACTGCACAGAAGATGGAGATTAACTACGCACTATCGAACTCATTTGGATTTGGTGGTACCAACGGGTCACTGCTCTTTAAAAAAATTGACGAGTAGAACGCCTTACCTGTAAAAGATATGGTGTGGATGTGTCAAAGGCGCATTCATCCATATCTTTTTTAGTGTATAAGACAAACGGATAAATAAAGGATATAGCGTGTTGCGATTGATTCGACGTTGGATATTTTCCATCATCAAGTATCTCTTTTCACGGGGCCTCTTTTTAGTGGTGGTCTTCGCAATTTTTGGCAGTGTGGTGGGCTTTGCTTATAATCTTGGCAACTTTTTAAAAACGCCTCTTAATATGACCGAAGAGGTTCGTCTTGAGATTCCAAGTGGCACATCGCTCGCCTCACTCACGCAAAAACTCACCAAGCAAGCCGGTTTGCATGATGAACGCTATTTCCAAATCTACAGCCGCCTAACCGGGCAATCCGGTAAATTAAAAGCGGGCGAATATCTCTTAAAACCGGGGATGACGGCGCAAGATATTCTCTCCCTTGTCACAAGCGGGCAATCAATTCAATATAGTTTTACCCTCATTGAAGGGTGGACTTTTAAACAGCTCATTGCCGAGCTTAAAAAAGATCCCGATATCACCTTTACCTTAGAGGGATTATCGCCCGATGAAATTATGACGGCGCTTGGTTTAGATGGTGCGCATTATGAGGGGTATTTCCTCCCGGATACCTATTTTTTCCCGAAAGGGTATGAAGATCGAGCGCTCTTAAAACGCAGTTACACCGCAATGCAACGTGTGGCGGAAGATGCTTGGAGACGTAAAGATGGCGATCTTCCGATTAAATCACTTCACGAACTGTTAACGCTTGCCTCCATTATTGAAAAAGAGACCGGCGTTGCCTTTGAGCGCCCTGAAATTGCCGGTGTCTTTGTCCGTCGCCTCAATCTTAATATGAAGCTTCAAACTGACCCGACGGTTATTTACGGCCTAGGGGATAATTATCGCGGCGATATCTATCTGAGTGATCTAAAACGTGATACCCCGTATAATACCTATACGCGCGCGGGATTACCGCCGGGGCCCATTGCGATGCCAAGCCGTGCGGCGATCTATGCGGCCGCCAATCCTGCAACGGGGAAAAGCCTCTACTTTGTGGCAAAAGGCGATGGATCGGGCGAGCATGTCTTTAGTAATACGCTCGATGAGCATAACCGCGCCGTGCAGGCATATCGCAAAGCGATTAAGAAACAGTAAATGGATAATGATGTAGCAATGACGATAACGATGACGCAGGGAAAATTTATCACTTTTGAAGGCTCAGAAGGAGCGGGGAAAACCACTCAAATGACCAAGCTTGCCTGCTTTTTAGAGGCAAATGGGATCGATGTAGTCATAACCCGTGAACCCGGTGGCACACCGCTTGGGGAAAAAATTCGCGCGCTTTTATTAAATGATGAGATGGACGAGGTAACCGAACTTCTTTTAATGTTTGCCGCACGCCGTGAACATTGGATCACGAAAATAAAACCCGCACTCGATGCCGGAACGTGGGTAATAAGTGATCGGTTTACCGAATCGAGTTTTGCCTATCAAGGCTTTGCGCGAGGTCTCTCACTTGAAATGATTGAAACGCTTGAGCGCGTCACGCTTGAAAAACCGCGCGCGGATCTCACCTTTTGGTTTGATATCCCGGTTGAAGTGGGCTTAAAACGGGCACGTTCCCGCGATGTGACTGATCGATTTGAGCAAGAGAAAATCACCTTTTTTGAAAAGGTCAATGCAGGATTTAAGACGCTCTACGAGAGTGGTAAGCGGCCAATTGTACGGATTGATGCAACGCAAACCATCAGCGAGATTGAAGCGGATATTATACGCGGGATTGATGCACGCTTTCCACGAGCGTTAGGAGTGGCTCATGAGTCGTAAAAAAGAGGGCGCACCGCAAATATTAGCGCTCACCAAGCAATATCCCAATGCCTTTCACAAAGCAACGTGGCTTCATGACTATTATCGTTCTATCCTCTCGCGCTTTGAGATGGGGAGAGCACCCAACGCCATTTTATTAAGCGGTGAAAAAGGGGTAGGGCAACGGGAGCTCGGGCTTGAGCTCGCAAAAGCCTTATTATGCCAAGCGCCAAATCAAGCTGATTTACCGCAAGCCTGTAATGCCTGCCAAAGTTGCGCTTGGTTTAATGCAGAACATCACCCGGATCTTATTTATCTTGGGGGCGGGCGTGAGATTAAAGTGGATGAAATTCGGACGATCCAAAAATTCTCCGTCACTAAAGGGGAATCAGCACGGAAAATTGTTTTTCTAGATGAGGCAGAGCGGATGAATGTGAGCGCTGCCAATAGCCTCCTTAAAATTTTAGAAGAGCCGCCAAGTCATCTTACATTTATTTTAACGGTGGAGCGCCCGCGGGAATTGCCAGCAACCATTTTAAGCCGCTCGCAACACTATCCTATTCTGAGTCCAAGTGAAAACAGCGTGGTTACTTGGTTACAAAATGAATTAACTCTAAATGCCGATACGGCAACGCTCCTCTATAAGCTCTGTTTTAATTCCCCTTTCGGCGCGCTTGCGCGATACGACGTTAATTTTTTTAGTGGTGTCGAGGAGATGGCAACAAAACTGCTCAATTTTCTCGCGGTGCCAAGTCACGCCGTTAAAGAGCTTGAGATGCTCGTTAAAGATGAGGTTAAAGCAACGCTCCTCTTTGAGCTCCTCTTTCTTGCCCTTCGTGATGCGCTCTATAAAATGCCCACACTCCCAGCATTGGAGGGAATGGTGCGCTACTTTTCCCGTATTCCCGCGAAAAATTGCCTTACCCGTTATGAAAGACTCGTTAATATCTACGCAGATCGCCATAAACAGACCCGTTTAGATTACGCTTTAGAAGCTTGGTTTTTAAGTCGTTAGAAATTTCTCGATTATTTCTATACCCATCAGAGACACATATAGAGCGTTATAAAGCTGGCACTTTAAGTCACTTTTGGGAACAAAATTAAAAACTTGATTCGGGTCAAGTCTAAAATTGCCTGGTATGACAAATATTGGCACCTTTTTGTGGCCAATATGGCATTTCCCCGATTTAATTAAGGTTGAATTTGGCTTTTCAGCATCTTTACAAAAATATTTTTTGATTGTTATCCTTTATAAAAACAGATGTGTAACCATAAAAATCAATCATCTAAATTAACATCGCTTTACATTCTTAACAAAAAATAAGAGAATATCTTCCGTTGGCACGAAGCTTGCATCTAATAGAGGCAAGACATTCGTCAAACGCAGTTATTAAACTGTGATTCATTCCATAGAAAAAAGGTAGTAAAGATGAAAAATTTACAAAAAGGTTTTACATTAATCGAGTTAATGATCGTTGTTGCGATCATCGGTATTCTTGCAATGTTCGCACTTCCTGCGTACCAAGACTACACTAAACGTACTCACGTTGCAGAAGGTCTCTCTTTAGCAGCATCTGCAAAATCTGCAGTAACAGAGTATTATGCATCGAATGGTGTTTGGGTTAAAGCAGTTGATGGTGGTGAAGAAGATTTAAATAAAGTTGCAGGATTAGAGTCTGCCACATCTATTAAAGGAAATGCTGTAGATTCAGTGGCTATTGGTGGTACTGATACTGTAACTGGTGGGGAAGGTAACACGATTACGATCACTTATAATGAAAAAGTAGGAAAGGTAGATGGAGGTAAAGATTCTGATAACAAACCTCTTACTGTTGGTGCAACTGTTATCTTAAAGGCAAAAGATGCAGGTGGTTCTGTGATTTGGGCTTGTGACAAAGGTACTGCTGGTGGTACTGTAGATGCTAAATATCGCCCAGCGAACTGTCGTACAGCACCAGCTAATTGGGCTGATAAGCCATAGGAAGTTTGTATTCTTATTAAAATAAAGAATATATTTGATTGTAGATAAATTAAAGAGCTCGAATTTCGGGCTCTTTTTTTGTAATGAGGAATTATCACTTATGCAAAAAACTAAAACAAAAGGCTTTACCTTAATTGAGCTAATGATTGTAGTGGCGATCATCGGTATTTTAGCGATGTTTGCGCTCCCTGCGTACCAAGATTATGCACGCCGTGCGCATGTGTCGGAGGGGTTGACGCTGGCATCGACTGCGAAAATGGCGGTGGTTTATCATTATATTACTAATGATGGTAAGTGGCTCATGAAGAGTGATTTATCCGCTGGGCAAACGTCCCTCAATGAAATCGTGGGGCTTGCAAAACCTACTGAGATTACAGGCGGCGCGGTGAATTCTGTGGAAATTTTAGAGGCGGAAAAAGCGCAAGGCATCTCTGGTAACAAAGTAGTGGTACGCTTTAATCAAAAAGTGACGAAAACGCCCAATGCATTTGTCACGATGCAAGCGTGGGATAATGGAACGACGATGCAGTGGTCGTGCGGGAGTGAGGATCAAGATGCGATTCCTAATAAATATCTTCCGGTCGTATGTCGTGATTTAACTAATCCTGCTACGCGCTCTTAGATAATAATTATATAATAAGATTATTAGTTTATTGGTTTGTTAGATTGTTTTGATTGTTATTAATAATATTATCGTGAAGCATCGTTAATTATTAACGTTTCTTTATCTGTAAGTTATTGAAAATATTAATGGTGGTTTGCGAACTCAGCTAGGTGAATGATTGATTCTTGGCATGATTTTCTCTTTAATAGTTAATGTCGATTCTATATTTATTGTCGATAAAAATTATAACTAGTTAATTGGAGTAATTTATGAGAAGTAATCTACAAAAAGGGTTTACCTTAATTGAGTTAATGATCGTTGTGGCGATTATTGGTATTTTGGCAATGTTCGCACTGCCTGCGTACCAAGATTATACAAAACGGACGCACGTTGCCGAAGGGATTCAATTAGCCGCATCTGCTAAATCAGCGGTCACGGAATATTTTGCTTCCAATGGTAAGTGGCCAGCTAAGAAACAAGGAGACACTACTACGAATAAACAGGCTGGAATTGCTGAGCCTAGTGATATCACAGGGAATGCGGTTAAAAGCATTACCGTGTTAGATGCTCCAACTGATTCAGCCGGTCAAGTAGGAACGATTACAACACCTATCCAAGGTAATGATATTGAGATCAAATACAATACTAAGGTTGAGGATAATGCAATTGTAGTGCTTAGAGCATGGGATACCGGCGGTGCAGTACGCTGGTCATGTGATGGTAAAGAAACTGAGACAACTAGCGGTAGTACAACGACTAAGCAGAAATTGCAGACTAAACATCTTCCTTCAAGTTGCCGTGATTTAACAGCACCTACTGCAAGCTAAGCACGAACGACTCTTTTTCTATGGAATGAATTATAAAGCTCACCTTAGGGTGAGTTTTTTATTGTCCACAGTTTTTAGCTTTCCTAGAGTCTCCCACTTTTTACCGCATCGAAGCTTCCTCTTTTTTGTCAGTTTACACTTCTTGAAATTAGCCAGTAAAATTAACGACTAAGATCAATAAATAGTGATATAAATCTTGCCTGTTTACAGATCTATAGATTCGTTCACCACTTTTTCCCCGCGATTTTCCACTTTTATCCCTTATTTAAATTATGCCAAACTCTCGATATTGACGATTGTAGAGGCGATTTTTGGCGGATGGGTTTTATGTCGGGGAGATGAAAGGGAAGAAAGTGGTTTTTTATTAAACGCCTTGGTGGTAAAAAATGGTAAAAAGTGGTATATATAGTTACTCAATCATATTGATAACTGTTTTCCTCCCTAATTGAAGGCTTGCCCGTGAGTAATGATTCCTTTAAACATAAAAGTGTCTTAGCTGACGAAAGTTTAGCGGGGCTTGATATCAAACCAGATGGCATCTATGTCGATGCAACATTTGGTCGAGGAGGGCACTCACGTCTGATTTTAAATGAGTTAAAGGGGGCGGGGCGACTCATTTCGATTGACCGAGATGAAGCGGCGGAAGCCCATGCCAAACTCCATTTTGCTGATGATGACAATTTTACCTTTTGTCGGGGCAATATGAGTGGCATTGAAGCGCATTTAAAATCGATTGGCATTGAAAAAGTCGACGGCGTACTGATGGATATCGGGGTGTCGTCGCCACAGCTTGATGATGCGAGCCGTGGATTTAGCTTTATGCGAAATGGGCCGCTCGATATGCGGATGAATCAGGCGGAAGGAATGACCGCCGTCGAGTGGGTGATGACAACGCCGCTTGAGACGATGATTCAAGTATTTCGCGATTATGGGGAAGAACGGTTAGCCGCAAGGATTGCACGTGAAATTGTCAAGGAGCGAGAAGAGCGAGAGATTTCCACCACATTTGATCTGGTTGAAATCATCACCCGAGTGAATCCGCTAAGGCAAGGGCGTAAGCAGAAACATCCCGCAACGCGCGTCTTTCAAGCGATTCGGATTGCGATAAATAGTGAGCTCGATGAGCTTCGTTTAGCGTTATCAGGGGCGGTGAATTCCTTAGCCGTTGGTGGGCGTTTAGTGGTGATCTCGTTTCACTCGTTAGAAGACCGAATTGTGAAGAATTTTATGCGCGATCGCTCGGAGGTGAAGGATCTATTTCCCGACCTTCCTATCTTAATTACCGATTCGAATCCGGATCTGAAATTAATTGGCAGAGCGATTAAAGCGAGTGATGAAGAGTGCGAGCGGAATATCCGTGCGCGAAGTGCAGTTTTGAGAATAGCAGAGAAAATAAAATGATTACGGCAAGATTTACAATGATACTTGGGGTTATGGTGATGGCTCTTGGCATGTACAGTGTTGCGAATACGCAGCAGTCTCAGGAGCTTGTGCGCGAGATTGAGAGCGTCGCAAAAGAGAATCATCGATTAACGGAAGATTATAAAAAGCTCAAACTTGAAGAGAGCACGCTCATTACCGAGGCGCTTTTAGATGAGAGCAGTCGCGAACAGCTTGGCATGGTCGTTCCGGAGTCAAGCGCGATTGTATATGTGATCGAAGCACCGGCGATGGGCAATGTTGCAGCGCGTAACGCTCAAGAGGCAGAGCAATATTCGATGAGAAATTAATGGTATGAAGGCAGCTTCAAAGCGAACAGGAACCCCTAAAAAAAAGGGTGATAAACCGGCGCTACTTCAACGTATTGGGCAATTTAATTTACCCAACTGGCGCAGACAACTGGTGTTGTTTGCGCTTTTTGTTGTGGCGGGAATTTTATTAACCGGCTCTTTTTATCGTCAAGTGACGCAAGCGGATAAGCTGATCGCTGAGGGCAATAAACGCTACCGTAAAATTGAGAATACTAACGCGGTGCGCGGTTCCATTTATGATCGCAATGGTAACAGTATCGCGGTATCGGTCGATGTGGAATCGATCGCAATTAACCCTAAACAGCTCATTCATAATCCCTATAAGATTGCGCTGCTTGCGCATGTTTTAGAGCGTGATCCCAATGAGTTTTATCAGGCGGTGCAAAAACGTCAAAACACTCACTTTCTTTGGATTGCGCGCCACATCTCTCCAAAAATGGCCCATCTCGTCCGTCAAATTGAGGGCGATGGTATTTCGCTAATTAAAGAGTATAAACGCTATTATCCCGATGCGGAGATCACCTCGCACCTGCTTGGATTTACCAATATTGATGATGAGGGAATCGAAGGGGTGGAGCTCTCGTATGATGAGTGGTTAAGTGGAACGAATGGGAAATATCGCCTGACGCGCGATGGTCGCGGGCGACTGTTAGATCGTGAGGTATTAACGGCGGAAGAGCCTGGGCGCGATCTCACCTTAACGATCGATCGTCAAATTCAGATTGTTGCTTATCGAGCACTTAAAGCGGCAGTGATTAAACATAAAGCCAAAGGCGGAACGGTGGTGGTCGCCAATGCTAAAACCGGTGAAATTCTCGCAATGGTGAATCAGCCAGCGGGAAATCCGAATCGTGCCAAAGATCGCGCTACGCCCGGGTTACTGCGAAATCGTGCGATTACCGATGTCTTTGAACCGGGGTCAACCATGAAGCCATTTGTGGTGGCAACGGGATTAGAAACGGGAAAATGGCGCCCTGATACCACCATTAAAATTGGCAGTTATTTCCGCGTTGGCCGGCATGTAGTACGCGATGTTGGGTATGCCAAAGAGCTTGATGTGGCCAGCGTTTTGATTAAATCGAGTAACATTGGCGTGGCGAAAATTGCGCTCTCGATGGATCCTGATATTTTATGGCGTAAATATAAAATGCTCGGCATTGCGGAAAAGAGCCATCTTGGCCTTGTTGGAGAGGTGCCGGGAACGGTGACCGATCTTTCGGCATGGAAGCGCAATGAATTTGAATATGCGACAAAATCGTTTGGATACGGTTTGAGCGTCAACACGCTGAAACTTGCGCAGATGTATACGGTTTTTGCCAATAAAGGCGTTTATAAACCGCTTCGCATCGTGCGCAGTAATTATCAATTGCCGGAAACTCGGGTTTTCTCGCCAGAGAGTGCGGAGACGGTGCTCTATCTGCTTGAAGATGTACTTAATAAAAGTAAGGGCGGCAGCGGTTGGCGTGGGCAGGTGGATAAATTCCGCGTCGCTGGAAAGTCCGGAACGGTACGAAAATTGGAAAATGGGCGCTATAGTGATAATAAGCATCGCAGCTTTTTTGTCGGCATTGCGCCGGTGACGGACCCTGAGTTTATTATCGCTGTGATGATTGATGAGCCTACTGAAGGCGGGTATTATGGAGGGCTTGTGGCCGCTCCGATATTCTCTGAAGTGATGGGAAATACGTTACGAATTATGGGGATAAGGCCTGATGGAATGATGAGGATGCCGAAACTGCAACTCATCTCACAATAACAACAAAAGGATCTTTATGCGACTTGCCGAATTATTAAAACCGTTTGTGGATAATGCTGTTTTAAAGGCTGATTGGGGGGCGCTCGAAATTGGCGGGCTCTCGTCTGATAGCCGTTACGCAAAAGCGGGCGATCTCTTTTTTGCACTGCGGGGCGAGCATTCTCATGGACTAGCCTTTCTTGATGCGCTACGCGAGAAAGAGGTGAGCGCAATTGTTTATGAAGCGGCAGAAGGGTATGAGATTCCAAGCGATCTTCCTGCCATTGAGATTGAAAATCTAACCGCGCTTCTTCCTAAAATTGGCTACGCCTTTTATCAAAACGCCATTGAAAGTTTAACGCTGATGGGGGTGACGGGAACGGAAGGGAAAACCTCGGTGACCCAATTTGTCGCGCAAGCCTTTGAGCATTTAGGGCAATCCTGTGCGCTCATTGGCACCAACGGGATTGGATTTTTAGGTGAGCTCAAAGAAAATACTCATACAACCCCGGATCTTCTTGCTCTCTACCGCTCCCTTAGTGAGATTAACCAAGCCTTTGATGTCAAGTATAAGGGTGAAGAAGGAGCATGCAAAAGGCCTTGCACGCTGGAAGTCACCTCCCATGCACTTGCGCAAAAACGTGTGGAAAATTTACGTTTTTTAGTCACCGCACAGACCAATTTAACTCGCGATCATCTCGATTATCACGGCACGATTGAAGCTTATGCGGCGGAAAAAGCGAAGCTCTTTTATGAGTATGAGTCGGTTTCGTCGGTGTTAAACATCGATGACGGGTTAGGAAAATCGCTCTATCACGGGCTGCAAGAACGGATTCCAAGTCGGATTTTATATCCCTACGGGCAAGGCAAGTGCGATCACCCTAATTTTTTACAGATTCAAGCTCTCACGCTGACTCATAGCGGCCTTGCGTTTACGCTGCAATTTCAAGGCAAGCAGTATGCGCTTGAAAGCCCGCTCTATGGCAGTTTTAATGCCTATAATCTCACCGCGATGGTGGGGATTTTATTAAGTTATGGCATTGAGATGGAGGCGATTGTCGGAATTTTACCGAGGATTACCCACGTCAAAGGGCGCATGGAGCGAGTTGAGCTTAAAAATGGTGCGGTGGCACTGGTGGATTATGCCCATAAACCCAATGCATTATTGCAGGCGTTAAAATCCTTGCGGGAACACCTTTCGGAGGGGCAATTGACCGTGGTCTTTGGTTGCGGTGGCGATCGCGATCGTGGGAAACGCCCCCTTATGGCCGAAATTGCTGAAGCGCACGCGGATCGTGTCGTGATCACGAGCGACAATCCCCGTAGTGAAGATCCGCAGGCGATTATCGATGAGATTAAAACCGGGCTAAAAACGCCTGAAAGCAGTTCTATTTTAGAAGAGATTAGCCGTCAAAAAGCGATCGCGATGGCGTTATCAGAGACTCAAAAAGGCGACATTGTCCTCGTTGCGGGGAAAGGGCATGAGGATTACCAAATTTTAGCCGATCGCGTCATCCACTTTTCAGACATCGAAGAGATCGAACGTTTTAATAGAGAATGATTATTATGAAACTATCAGAAGCAAGTCACATTATTCATGGCACTTTGCATGGCGAAGATGCTCACTTTTTTGGTGCAAGCTCTGACACGAGGCTTCTCGCACCGGGTGAACTCTTTTTTGCGTGGAAAGGCGATAATTTCGATGCACACCAGTTTTTAGAAAGTGCGGCGGCAAAAGGCGCAATTGCGGCGGTTGTTGAGCGATTTATTCCATCGGCAGAGCTCGCGCAAATTGTGGTGGACGATAGCCAAAAAGCCCTCGCCGTTTTAGCCAAAGCGTGGAAAAAAGAGTGGCAAGGTACCACCATTGCGCTTACCGGATCAAATGGTAAAACAACGCTCAAAGAGATGATCCGCTCCATTTTAAGTCTGCGCCATTCGGTGTTAGCGACTGAAGGCAATTTTAACAATCATGTGGGCTGTCCATTAACGCTCTTAAAACTGAGTGAAAAACATGACATTGCCGTGATCGAAATGGGCGCAAATCACGCCGGTGAAATTGCTTATTTAACCGACTTGGTTGGGCCTGATATCGCCATTATCAATAACGCAGGCCCTTGTCATTTAGAAGGGTTTGGCTCCATTGAAGGCGTTGCGAATGCGAAAGCGGAGATCTATCAAGGGTTAACCGATAATGGCGTTGCCGTTATTAATAGCGATGATACCTATGCACCGTTGTGGAAAGAGAAAGCCGCGGGGCACAAGCAGATCACGTTTGGCGTCTATGAAAAAGCGCAAGCGGATTTAACTTACGAGATTATCGAAGGAATGACCTTTGTGCTTCGCTATCAAGACAAATCCGTTGAAGTTTCGCTTAATCTCCTTGGCGCGCACAATATTCGTAACAGTGCGGCAGCGGCAGCGGCGGCGCTTATGGCGGGGGCAACCTTTGAGGATATTAAACAAGGGCTCGAGGCATTAATGCCGGTGAAAGGGCGCTTGGAACCCATTGCCTATCGCGATCACATCACCTTAATTAATGATGCCTATAATGCCAATCCCAATTCGCTGAAAGCGGGGATTAATGCCCTTAAATCCCCCGATCGTTGGGTGGTGTTAGGGGATATGCGTGAGCTTGGCAGTGATGAGATTAAGCTCCATAAAGAGTGCGGTGTTTACGCGAAAGACGCGGGCGTAACCAGACTTTTCACCTTGGGCGATCTTTCCAAACATATGACGCTTGCCTTTGGTGAGGGTGCGGCGCATTATAACTCGCACGATTCGCTCTTTAATGCGCTACAAGCGGCGCTCAATGATTATTCAGGGGAGGCGCTTGAAGTGCTATTTAAAGGTTCAAATAGTATGAATATGCCTCTTGTTATTAATGCGCTGTTAAAGCGTTAATCGTCTCTATTTAGTTGGTTTAAGGATTCCCATGCTTTACGCATTACTCTCATATCTCTCAGAATCGTGGGGCGCGTTGCGTCTCTTTCAATATATCTCAATGCGCGCAATTATGGCGGCGTTGACAGCACTGATCTTAAGTCTCTTTTTGGGCCCCGCTTTCATCCGTTATCTACAACGCCTGCAGATTGGGCAATTTGTCCGTACCGATGGGCCCGAATCCCATCTTTCAAAGCAAGGGACGCCGACCATGGGTGGACTTCTCATCATTTTTAGTATTTTGGTGAGCACGCTGTTATGGGGCGATCTAACCAGTTTTAATGTCTGGATTGTGCTCTTTGTTCTGGTGAGTTTTGGTTGGGTGGGCTTTTTAGATGATTACCGTAAGGTGGTGAAAAAACAATCGCTCGGGCTAACGGCGAAAGAGAAATATCTCTATCTAAGTCTCTTTGGGCTGATTGCCACCTGTGCACTCTATTTTACCGCGAAAACCCCGCAAGATACGGCGCTCCTCATTCCTTATTTTAAAAACTTAGCGATTCCACTTGGAATTGCGTTTATTCCCTTTGTCTATTTAGTGATTGTGGGGGCGAGTAATGCGGTTAATATGACCGACGGGCTCGATGGGCTTGCGATTATGCCGACCATTATGATCGCTGGCGCGCTTGCGATTTTCAGTTATGTCGCGGGGCACTCAGTCTACGCGGCTTACCTTGCGCTTCCTTATGTAGAAAATGGCGGTGAGATGGTTATTATCTGCGCTGCGATGGTGGGTGCGGGCCTTGGATTTTTATGGTTTAACACCTATCCTGCACAAGTCTTTATGGGCGATGTGGGTGCGCTATCCCTTGGGGCAACGCTTGGGGTGATTGCGGTGATTGTGCGTCAAGAGCTCGTCTTTTTCATCATGTCGGGGCTCTTTGTGATAGAGACCTTGTCGGTGATGATTCAAGTGATCTCATATAAAACTCGCGGGAAACGCGTGTTCCGCATGGCGCCGATCCATCATCACTTTGAATTAAAAGGGTGGCCTGAACCGAGGGTGATCGTTCGTTTTTGGATTTTAACGGTGATTTTAGTCCTGATTGGGCTCGCATCGTTGAAGATTCGCTAACGGCCAGAATTTATCCTACATTTTTACTACCTTTTTTCGTGCAATAGGGGTATAAAGGTAGGATCGCTATTAAAAAGCTTTTATGATTAGCGTATAATGAATTTTATAACATGTATCTCGCATGTAGGTTAATTATACTGAAACGACAGAAAGGAGAAAGGAATGAAAAAGCCAGTAAGAGTCACGATTACCGGTGCCGCTGGGAATATTGGTTATGCGATGGCCTTC